>NZ_LT607802.1:1425214-1715214 GCF_900090205.1 Vogesella sp. LIG4
TGGGCTGCGTGTTCGAAGGTCAGGTCAAGCTGGGTGCTGGCGTGCAGATCGGTGCCTATTGCGTGCTGAAGAACGTTACCGTGGCTACCGGCACCCGTATTGCGCCGTACTCGCACCTGGAAGACGCCGAAGTGGGCGCCGGCTGCCAGTTGGGCCCGTACGCACGGCTGCGCCCGGGCGCCAAGCTGGCCGACCACGTGCACATCGGCAATTTCGTGGAAGTGAAGAAGAGCACCATCGGCAGCGGCTCCAAGGTCAATCACCTTACCTACATCGGCGATGCCGACATCGGCAGCAAGGTGAACGTGGGCGCCGGTACCGTAACCTGCAACTATGACGGCGTGAACAAGTTCCGCACCACCATCGGCAATGGCGTGTTTGTCGGCTCCGGTAGCATGCTGGTAGCACCGGTGACGCTGGAAGACGGCGCTACCATCGGCGCCGGCTCGGTGATTACCCGTACCGCGCCGTCCGAACAGCTGACCGTGGCACGCGCCAAGCAGCTGACCGTGCCCGGCTGGCAGCGCCCGCAGAAGAAAAGCTGATTCCAGCGTTCTGCCGTACAGAACCGCCCAGGCTGCTGCCGGGCGGTTTTTTCATGCCGGGCACCTCGAAAAACGCCAGCTTTCGTTGCGATACTGCGTTGCTCATAAAAAATCCCTCCTTACATATCAAACATATGCGGCGTCGGGATTTTTCATTCGCACCTGGTCTCGCTTGGAAATCAGGGTTTTCGAGGCGTCTGCCTGTTTTGCCGGCAAAGGTTGGCCGCAAGCCAGCTGTCCGGCATGCCCGCTTGTGTGTGGCAGGTTTCGCTGATATATTTCGCAAAACTTTCGAAACGAAACATTGCATGACGAAGCGAAATACACAGCAGCGCCGTCACGCCATCGTTGCCCTGGTGCAGGAGCGTGGCGAAGTCAGCGTCGAAGAGCTGACCCGCAGCTTTGCCACTTCCGAAGTGACCATCCGCAAGGACCTGGCGCTGCTGGAAACCGGCGGCCTGCTGCTGCGTCGCTATGGCGGCGCGGTGTCGCTGCCGGCGGAGATGGTCAATGCCGGCGACCCGACAAAAGTTTCGCAACGAAAGCTCGCCATCGCCCGCGCGGCGGCAGAGCGCATCCGCGACCACAACCGCATCATCATCGACAGCGGCACCACCACCAGCGCCATGATCCCGCTGCTGGGCCACAAGCGCGGGCTGATCGTGATGACCAACTCGCTGAACGTGGCCGGTGCGCTGCGCGAGCTGGAAAACGAACCCACGCTGCTGATGACCGGCGGCACCTGGGATCCGCATTCCGAATCGTTCCAGGGGCAGGTGGCCGAGCAGGTGCTGCGCTCCTACGATTTCGACCAGCTGTTCATCGGCGCCGACGGCATCGACCTGGCGCGCGGCACCACCACCTTCAACGAACTGGTGGGGCTGTCGCGGGTGATGGCCGAGGTGGCGCGCGAAGTGGTGGTGATGGTGGAGTCCGACAAGATCGGCCGCCGCATTCCCAACCTGGAGCTGCCGTGGGAGCGCATCCAGACCCTGGTGACCGACGACGCGCTGTCGGCAGAGGCCAGGGAAAGCATTCAAGCCAAAGGGGTGACACTGATCTGTGCCCCGTCGCAAACCCCAATGCAAACAGATTCTGTAAGGAGATAAAGCATGTGCGGCATCGTCGGCGCCATCGCCAACCGTAATATCGTTTCCGTGCTGGTAGAGGGCCTCAAGCGCCTGGAATACCGCGGTTATGACTCCTCCGGCATCGCCGTGCACGCCGGCAGCCAGATCACCCGCGTACGCAGGGTTGGCCGCGTGGCCGAGATGGAAGCCGCGGCACAGGCCGACAACGTGCAGGGCCAGCTGGGTATCGGCCACACCCGCTGGGCCACCCACGGCGGCGTGACCGAGTACAACGCCCACCCGCATGTGTCGCACGGCCTGATCGCCGTGGTGCACAACGGCATCATCGAGAATCACGAAGAGAAGCGCGCCGAACTGAAAGCCGCCGGCTACGTGTTCGAATCGCAGACCGATACCGAGGTGATCGCCCACCTGGTACACCAGTACTACCTGCAGGAAAAAGACCTGTTCCGCGCTGTGCACAAGGCCACCCGCGAGCTGACCGGCGCCTACGCCATCGGCGTCATCGCGCTGGACCGCCCGGATGAGCTGGTATGCGCGCGCATGGGCTGCCCGCTGCTGATCGGCCTGGGCGAGGGCGAGAACTTCATCGCCTCCGACGTTTCCGCCATCCTGTCCGCCACCCGCCGCGTGCTGTTCCTGGAGGAGGGCGACATCGGCCACCTCACCCGCGACGGCGTGAAGCTGATCGACAAGGACGACCAGCCGGTGGAGCGCAAGGTGCACGTGTCCGACGTATCGCTGGCCTCGCTGGAACTGGGCCCGTACAGCCACTTCATGCAGAAGGAAATCCACGAACAGCCCAAGGCGCTGTCCGACACCATCGAAGTGGTGCTGGACGACGGCTTTGTGCCCGAGCTGTTCGGCACCGCTGCGGCCAACGTATTGCCGGCGCTTACCGGCGTGAAGATCCTGGCCTGCGGTACCAGCTACTACGCCGGCCTTACTGCCAAATACTGGATCGAAAGCATCGCCGGCGTGGTGTGCGATGTGGAAATCGCCAGCGAGTACCGCTACCGCCAAGCCTTCGCTGACCCGCAGCACCTGGTGGTGACCATCTCGCAGTCCGGTGAAACGTTGGATACCATGGAAGCGCTGAAATACGCGCGCAGCCTGGGCCACCAGCATGCGCTGTCCATCTGCAACGTACGCGAATCGGCGATTCCGCGTGCCTCCGACCTGGTGTTCTACACCCGCGCCGGTGCCGAAATCGGCGTGGCCTCCACCAAGGCGTTCACTACCCAGCTGGTAAGCCTGTTCGCGCTGGCGGTAACTCTGGGCAAGGTGCGCGGCCGCGTCAGTGCCGAGCAGGAAGCGCAGTACCTGGACGAGTTGCGCCGTCTGCCGGGCAGCGTGCAGCACGCGCTCAACCTGGAGCCGCAGATCACCGCCTGGTCGCAGCAGTTCGCCGCCAAGAACGACGCCCTGTTCCTCGGCCGCGGCCTGCACTACCCGATCGCGCTGGAAGGCGCGCTGAAACTGAAGGAAATCTCCTACATCCACGCCGAAGCCTACCCGGCCGGTGAACTCAAGCACGGCCCGCTGGCGCTGGTGGACGAGAACATGCCGGTGGTGGTGATTGCCCCCAACGACGTGTTGCTGGAAAAGGTGAAGTCCAATATGCAGGAAGTGCGCGCCCGCGGCGGTGAGCTGTTCGTGTTCGCCGACGCCGATAGCCACTTCAGCGAATCCGACGGTGTACACGTGATCCGCACCCCGCGCCATGTGGGCATCCTCAGCCCCATCGTGCATTCCATCCCGGTACAACTGCTGGCCTACCACGTGGCACTGGCACGTGGCACCGACGTTGATAAACCGCGCAACCTGGCCAAGAGCGTGACGGTGGAGTGAGCGGTTTGGGTGGTGCTCACTAGTGATCGGAAAGAATAAAGTCTGTCACGAGGTAATGAAGTCTGTCACGACGATGACATAATCAACTTGTTGCTAGCTGCTCCAAAAAAAAGAGGCCCGGAAGGGCCTCTTTTCGTATGTGATTGCTTGGTTTTCCACGGAAGAGGTTACCTATGTAAGAGTGCAGGCAACCACCAGCCCTATTTTGACTTGCGCCCGCTTGACGTCGGCCGCCTCGGTATACTACCCCCATACACCCGCCACCACTCCGTCAGAGCTTCCATCGTTGGCCCTAGCCCCCGGGCTTTTTGCGTGATTTCGTACTCGACTCTCGGCGGTACTTCTGCAAGGACCGTGCGCGAGACCAAGCCATCTGCCTCCAGCTCACGCAGCTGCGCCGTCAGCATATGTTGCGTGACCCCCGGAATTGCACGTCGCAATTCCCCGAAACGGTGCATCCGCTGATTTAGCAGCCAGAGGATTTCCAGCTTCCACTTGCCCGAGAGCAGTGCAAATGCCCGGCGCATTTCCTCATGCATGTTGATCTCGTTATTGCCATTAGTCTGGTTTTCCATACTTAGCATCATTTTTTCATCGTACTTGTGAATATTCATGTTAGCCGACATCATCGCTACATGCCATGGGGCGAGAGAAATTGTACGTCGCTAGGCATGTGTCAAAGCCGACGCGAGAAATCTTGCAGGGCAATTACTGTTAAGGAAATTCTCATGACTCGTAAACACGCCTACTGGATCAGCACGACGCTCTTGTGCCTGCTCTATCTAGCCTCTGCCACCTTCTATGCAACCCAAGGGGACAAGGTCCGTCAGTTGCTTGGTGCGCTCGGCTATCCCGGCTACCTCGTACCAGTTCTTTTTGTTGTAAAGGTGTTGGGTGTCATAGCTGTTCTATCTCGTGTTAGTGCAGCAGTTAGCGATCTTGCCTACGCCGGTATGTTCTATCACCTACTGCTGGCCTTCTCCGCGCATATCAATGCCCATGATGGCGTCGGTTTCATTCCTGCCCTAATTGGGTTGGGACTTCTGCTCGCTTCATTCCTTACCCAAAACGCTGCTCGCGCCAAGACGTCACCCTATGCGCCGTCAGTTGCCCGCTGAGGTGATGCAACCTCGTACCACCATGAATTGAATGGAGATCAAAATGAATCGACTCGAAGGAAAAGTAGCCGTCGTCACTGGCGCTGGCCGTGGCATCGGCAGGGCAATCGCAAAGCTGTTCGCAGCAGAAGGTGCCAAGGTCGCAGTTCTCTCGCTTACGCCTGCGAACGTGGATGCCGTCGTTGCCGACATCACCGCCGCCGGTGGCACGGCGCTTGGCGTGCCTTGCGACATCAGCAATGCCGATCAAGTCAAGGCGGCAGTGGATAAGGTTGTCGCCGCCTATGGTGGCATCGACATTCTCGTGAACAACGCCTTCGATCCCACTGTTCCTTTCTCGTCCATCATCGACCTGTCGGTGGAAAAGTTGCAGCGTAATTTCGAGGTTGGCCCGATTGCCTACCTGCGCACGATGCAGGCTTGCTATCCCTATCTCAAGGCAAGCGGCGAAGGTCGGATCATCAACTTCGGCTCGATGGCAGGTGTCGTCGGTCTTGTCGGTTATGGCCCCTACAACATGGCGAAAGAGGCCGTCCGCGCCCTGACTCGGACTGCCGCGCGCGAATGGGGTGCCGATAAGATCACCGTGAATAATGTCTTGCCGGTCGCTGAGACGTGGGGGCCGGATGCCAATGTGCCGGCGCCGACCAATCCGCTTGGCCGCTACGGCTCGCCGGAAGAAGACATTGCCCCTGTTGTCCTGTTCCTCGCCAGCACGGATTCGCAGTTCATCACGGGATCGAGTCTCACTCCCGATGGCGGCTCGATCATCGACAGCGCACGTTGAAAGGCAAGGGAGCAGATGCCGAGAACTGCATGATCGCGGACCTAACAAGGATAGGTATCACTCCCTGCCGATTTCTTACTTTCCCAGAAATGATTTTCCTCAGAGGCACAATATGAAAGTAACCCTTTTCGGTGCGACCGGAAAAACAGGACGATACTTGATCGACGAAGGTCTGAGGCGTGGAGTGGATATGACCGTCTTTGCGCGCCCGAGTAGCCCTTTTGAAAACTCGAACGTGCGTGTTGTGCGTGGCGAGCTAACGGATCAGATTCTTCTGAGAGAAGCTCTTAGCGGTGCGGATGCCGTGTTGTCGGCTCTCGGGCCAACTTCGCCACAACACCCCAAAGACTTGCCGATTACCAGGGCCACACAGACCATCATTTCGGCGATGAAGCAGCAGGGTGTGAGGCGCCTCATTACGGTATCGACTGGCACTGCATCGGACCCTGGCGATGGCTTTGACTGGAAGATATGGCTTCCTGCCATACTTGTCAGGCTTGCTCTGCCGAGCTCTTATCAAGACATTATCGGGCTCGCAAACGCCGTACGGGCTTCCGAGCTCGATTGGACAATGGTCCGTGTAGCCTTATTGAAGACCCGGCCTGCGGCTGACCATCTGAACGTTGGTCTATATGGTTCCACCAAGCACTCGATGACTGTTTCGCGTGAAGACGTTGCCATGTTCATGTTCAATCAAATAGAGAATGGACGATTCATTAGCATGGCTCCTGGTATCAGCTCGCGTTAGAAAGTAGAACGAGTCACCAGCCGGTGTCCCGATCCACTAGAAACGGGATAATCTTTAAAAGAAGAGAACGCATAGTTAAGAAGCTGTTCAGCACTTGATATTCGTTTCTGGGCTGTCGGGGCTCCGAGAACGACCGCAAAGACCCGGCGGGTCACGGGCGGATTCGTTTGCTTTCGTTTTGCCGTTGCAACGATGCAATAGCCCGCAGCCTGGGTATGGCCTGTCTTCAAGCCATCAACGGACGGATCCATGCCCAACAACCAGTTCTTGTTTCTTTTATGGAACTTTCCATATGCAAAATTCTGCACCGATGAATACGAATAGTATTCAGGGAAATCTTTTGTAAGCCGGATAGCTAAGGTTGCAAGATCACGGGCGGTTGAATAATTCCCTGGTGTCGTGATACCTGAAGGCGTGGAATAGTGCGTATGAGTCATGCCGAGCCGCCTGGCCGTTTTGTTCATTTCCTGTTCGAAGTTGGGAAGTGTTCCCCCAACTCGCTCAGCCAGAACGTGTGCGGCATCATTGGCGGAGGCCACAATTAAGCCTTGAACCAGATCTTTGATCTGCACCCGCTGACCAGGTGCAAGGTACATTTGAGCTTCGTCATTGCCGACATCGCTGATATCAGCTGCGCTGACTACCACAGTCTCATTCCAATGTAATGTCCCACGCTTTAATGCATCAAGTACGATGTATGCCGTCATGAGCTTGGTGAGAGAGGCCGGTTGACGTTCTGCATCAGCATTATGCTCCAGCAATGTCTGCCCAGACTCGCCGTCAATTATCATCCATGAGGTGGCTTGGATATTGGCTGGTGGCTGGGCCGACGCAATTCCAAATGCCCCTATCGAAAGCAATGTAATACCAAATTGGACAAGCGAAATACGGTGAAAATAAGTTGAAACTGGCTTCTTCAATCTATGGGCCTTAGAAAAAAGTCATTGTTGGATAAAAACAGTAGCTGTGCTGAGCGAGTAAGGCACGGCCAAGGTAGCGATGAACGGAATGAACGAGAGTGACGCGACGCTATGTTTCGTTGAAGGGTGCCGTTACCACAAGCGAGGCACGAACCACACTGACCATTCCTTTTCTAGCGTGCATCTGCACAAACAACGCAGCGGTGGTTGGTGGTCTCATAATCTGAAGCTAGCGACCATTCCTTTCAACTGATCGGCCAGTTCGCCTTGGTTCTGGACGATGACACTAGACTGACGGATAGCGGCGTCGGTTTGTTGCGCCATCGTATTGATGCGTTCTGCACCTTGTGCCATCACCGTCGTGGCCGCACGCTGCTCGTCAGTTGCACACGCGATTTCTCCCATGCGAGTTACCATGCCCTGTGTCAAGCTGCGGATCGCGGCGATCTCTTCAGCGGCATTGCGCGATAGCTCCACTCCTTGGCCCACAGACTTCTCCATGCTCCCCATGCGTAGCAGCGCTATCTGTACATCCTCGTGAATCGAGCCGATCACGCTACCGATCTCGATAGTGGCCCTGGCGCTGCGTTCGGCCAATTTTCGTACCTCGTCCGCCACTACAGCAAAGCCCCGGCCCTGCTCACCTGCCCGTGCCGCCTCGATCGCCGCGTTGAGTGCCAGTAGATTGGTTTGGTCGGCAATTTCCTTGATCACGATAACGGTGTCACGGATTCGTTCCGAGCGTCCCCCCAGGCTATCGAGCACCTCCGCCAAGGACTGGCATTCAGTGGCGATGCCGCCGATCTCGTCGGCTACCCTCACGACCGCCGAGGCGGAATCTCGCGAACTGTTATCGATCTGTCCGACCAGTTCACGGGTATCGCGCACATGGTCTGAAATCTGCGTGATACTGACAGTGATCTCTTGGATGGTGGCCGAAGTGCCAGCTAGCTCGGCGGACTGCTGGCACGAATCGCCTGAGATCCTTTGTGCGGTGGAGATTAGGCGCCGTGAGTCACTGGCCAGCGTCTCGGCTTGGCTGCGCACTGCTACGAACATCTTGTGCAAACGCTCGGCAAACTGATTGAAGGCGGCCGCGATCTGGCCCACCTCGTCAGTACCGGTCACTGGCAGGCGCTGAGTCAAATCGGCATCGCCGCCGGCGATCGCCTGCATGGCCCGCTCCACTTCGCCTAGACCGGTTAACAGACGGCCAACTCCAAACCAGGCCAGGGCGACCAACACGATGACAAGCGCCGATGCCGACGCCACCAACGTCCACAATAGGCCGGTCAGTGGCGCATATGCAGCATCGCGGTCCAACACGATACCGAGATACCACTCGGTACCGGTAATTGGCACGATCTTCAGTAGGCGCTTGTGCCCATCCAGCTCAATCGTGGTCAGCGCTTGGGCGGTTTTGCTTGCCATGGCATCGACGTCAACAATGGCCGGGAGGTAATGGCGGATCGGCTGCGAGAACGCTGCTATCTGCGGATATCCAATCAGCTTGCCGTCACGTTGTACTAGGAAACTGAACCCGGCTACCGGCAGCTTCAGCGAGAGGACGCTGGAGACGATATTACCGAGTTCAACATCGCCCCCCGCTACCGCTTGAACCTGCCCGCCAGCCTTGTATGGTGCAGCAAACGTCACGACCAACTTTTGTGTGCTCTTGGCGATGTACGGCTCAGAAATCACTGTCGCGGCAGTTCTCTGCGCTGCCACATACCATGGCCTCACGGTCGGGTCGTAGCCGGGCGCAGGCTGTTTGTCGACCGAGTAGACTATGCGGTGGTCAGCGTATCCAACATAGAACAGACTGAATCCACCGGCTATGGCCGCCTGCGCCAGATGCGGACGCAACGGCACCACCCCAGGCAGATAAGGCAATACCGATTCGGTCACCTGCTTGCGGCTTTGAACCCAGTTGGCGATATCGCGACTATAGCCGTTCAGGGTCATGGCCAACTCACGATTTAGCCCTGCGCTGACTTCACGCTGCATACGCAGGTAAGCAATAGCGGCCACCAAGGAGGTGCACAACAGGATGACGGCGACGATAAACAGGATAAAACGGGCACGCAGCGAAGCCATGGGACTCCTCTTGCAAACTAATGAGCGTAGGCAAGCTCGACACAGCGCCGGGCTAGGATCTCGGTCGGATCGATCAGCGCTACCGTACTGTCGCCCAATTTGAAACGCTCACATTGAGGGAGTATCAGCGGCAACTCTGTGCAGCCGAGGACCAACACTTGGGCACCAGAGTCGGCAAGGTGTGCAGCTGCTGCCAGCAGTTCTTCCTTGCAACGACCTGTGGTATAGCCAGCCTTGACCCCTTGCTCGCCATAGATGGCTTCCATTACCAGGTTCTGATGGGTTGGATCGGGAATGAGCAGCGTAAGGCCGGCGGCGTCTGCAATGGTGTGATAAACCCGGCTTTGCACCGTACCGGAGGTAGCCAGCAGTCCTACAGGCCTCGCGGTGCCGTAGTGCTTACGGATATACCCGATCGTCTCTTCCAGCATGTGAACCACAGGCACACTCAGGTAAGGTTGGATGCTGGGAACAAAGGCGTGAGCGGTGTTGCACGGAATGGCGATGGCATGGGCTCCGTCCGCCTCCAAACGCTTGCAGGTGGATAGCATGGCCACGGTTGGGTCGGTCTCTCCGCGAAGCAGATTGGCGGTGCGATCGGGAATCTGAGGATTCTGTTCCACCACCATCTTGATGTGATCCTGGTCGCGGGTGGCCGGTGTGTTATGGATAACCTTATTCATGAAATCGACCGTTGCCGCCGGCCCTACACCGCCGACGATCCCCAGCTTGAACGGTGCCGATGTAACCTCCCTTTGATGAAGTAAGGCATATTCGGCATAGATCTCATTAATATCTGCTAATGCAATGCCAAACCTCTGCATTTCGGCTGCTACCATGGCTAGCTCTGTAAACCCTGGCAGTAGCAGATCTGCTTGTTGCTCCTGCAACTGATGGCAGGCCCGGCTTACTAATTCGATTACAGCTTTATCAGCCCCGCCTACCTGTAAGCCACGAGTACCGTATACGGCCTCCATGAGTCCTTCTTGTTCAAGGGAAGAAGGGTAGATCAGTTGGTAATGTTCGCCAAAATAGCGCTCGAACAGCCCCGCATGGCGCACATAGTCAGATGTCAGCACCCCAAGCCGGCTACCAGGCGCTATCCGGGCTGCAACATACTGGGAAAGTGCATCCATCATATCCAGCACGGGCGCCTCGAGTTCGGTCTGAATCTCATCGCGAAACACGTGGCTGGCGAAGCACGGAAGTAAGATGGTATCCACGCCACGTTGGATCAGGGTACGGCCAGTTTCAAACACATAGAGCTTACGTGCGATAACATTACTGTCTTGTTCCAGTGAAGTACCGGCTCCACGGAAAGGGTGCTGTTCGAGCAGGAAATGTAGTTCCGTCTCTGCGTGACCTGCGGTATGCGCTTTCAGCAACTTACCGAACAGGTCGGCGCCAGCCAGCGCGCCCAGCCCGCCGATGATGCCCAGGGTTCTTTTGTTCATGATCGTGACGACTTAGCGAAAGAAGGCGGCCGCATCAAGCGGCCGCACAGGGTTAAACATCAGGTGCGGGCTTCCGCCGGTTGAACAATCTCTTGTGGGTTCTGCTCACCTTCCAGCTTGGCAACCACGGCAGTGGCAAGGCTATTGCCCAGCACATTGGTCGCAGTGCGTCCCATATCAAAGAACTGGTCGATCCCCATGATCAGCAGCAGCCCCGCTTCCGGCAGATGGAACATGGGCAGGGTTGCTGCCACAACCACCAGCGAAGCACGTGCTACACCGGCCATTCCTTTGCTTGTCACCATCAGTACCAGCAACAGAACCAGCTGCTGAGTAAAGCTCAAATTAATGTTGTAAGCCTGGGCGATGAACAGTACGGCAAACGCCTGATACATCATCGAGCCATCCAGATTGAACGAATAGCCAAGCGGCAGCACGAAGCTGGAAATACGCTTAGGAACACCAAATTTCTCTAGAGAATCGATGGTTTTCGGGTAGGCGGATTCGCTACTGGCAGTCGAGAACGCCAGCATGATCGGTTCACGAATATGCTTCAGAAGCTCACCAACCGACTTGCCGAGAAACAGATAGCCCACTGCCAGCAAAAGCCCCCACAGTAGTGCCAGCCCCAAATAAAACTCGCTGATCAGTTTGCCGTAGCTCAGTAACACCCCAAGGCCCTGTACCGTGATGACAGCCGCCATGGCGGCAAATACGCCAATCGGCGCCAGACGCATCACGTAGTCCGTGATGCGGAACATGATGCGCGCCAGTTCATCGATGCATTTGTCAAACGCGGTATGCCCCTGACCTTTGACAAAGCCGAGCGCAGCCCCGAAGAACAAGGAGAACACCAGGATCTGCAGGATTTCATTTCCAGCCATGGCTTCTGCAATGCTTTTGGGGAAAACATGCGTGATAAAGCCCCTGAGATTCAGATCTGCTGTTTTCAACCCCGCACTTGCAGCAGCATCCGGCAGTACCAACTGCATGTGATTACCAGGCTCAAACAGATTGACCAGTGCCATGCCGAGCAGAAGGGATGCAACGGATGCGCAAATGAACCACAGCATGGCTTTGAGGCCGATGCGACCAACCGCACTAGCATCCCCCATGCTGGCAACACCGGTAACCAGGGTGGCAAATACGAGTGGAGCGATGATCATCTTGATCATCCGTAAAAAGATGTCTGTCACTATGCTGAAGTAGCCGGCAATATCCTTGGCGGCCTGCGCGTCAGTGGAAAAGCTGTGGCATAGGTAACCAACCAGAACGCCCAGAAGCATTGCCACGCCAATCTGGCGAGTCAGTTTTTGGGTGTTCATGGCCGCCCTCCCATCAGTACTTGGTGACAGACAGAGCGTGAACCGTACGGGCCGGTCTCGGCGGGTAAAAATTTTTTTGGAATATTCATGACAGACTCCTGTGTAGGCGCATGCGGTGAGTGCGCCATTGAATTCTAGAGTCGGACTAGAAGCTCCTTGATGAGGATGGCTCATGTCGCTATGCGGATTCGGAATAGCTTTTTTTGTGCGCTAAACAGATGATTTAGGATGAGTCTGGTATCGATTGACCAAGCCGAGGTGTAGCAGAGGGGAGTAGGGACGATGTATATCAGATGGATAGATGACCTCCTGGCTCTGGCCGAAACCAAAAGCTTTTCACGGGCAGCGGAAAGTCGTCATATCACCCAATCGGCGCTATCACGTCGTATACGATCCTTGGAGGAGTGGGTCGGGGCAGATTTGGTCGATCGGGGTATCTACCCCCTGGAGTTGACGCCAGCAGGTAAGCTTTTCTGTGAACAGGGGCGAGAGGCGCTGCAATTGCTGCTGAGTGCTAGGGCGGAAATTCGCCAGGAAACTCGCATGCCTGGTAAGGCCATCCAGATTCGGGCCGGGCATACGCTGTCAATGACCTTCCTACCTAAGTGGATGAAGCAATTCCATTTTCATCATGGGCAGTTTAATACTCGCGTAGTGGCTGAAAATGTGCTCGATGCTGTGACCGCGCTCTCGGAAGGTAGCTGTGACCTGATGTTCTGCTACCATCACCCTCTTACCCCCATTCTGCTAGACCCGGAAAAGTTCGAGTATCTATCGTTAGGGCATGAAGACTTTATCCCTGTCACGGCGCGGCTACCTTCGGGGCGTCCTGCTTTCAGTTTGCCAGGGCGGAAAACGGCACCAATCCCATACCTGGCGTACACCTCCACTACCTTCCTGGGGAGAGTTGTTGAGGTGATTCTGAAACAGGCGCCAGTTGAGCCCTTCCTTGAGCGCTGCAACGAAGCGGATATGGCCACGTTGCTGCTGAACATGGCCCGTGAGGGTTATGGGGTGGCATGGGTACCAGAAAGTGCGGCGGTTGACGCCTTGCAAAAAGGGGAGCTCGTCTACGCAGGCCAAGATGAATGGCATGCTAGGCTCGAAATCCGGGTCTATCGCGCTATCAACAATTCCAATGCGGCTCTGCAGGAGTTATGGCAGTCCTTGCAAAGGTAATGCACGACGTAAAAGAGTACTTTATTTACGGCTAGACCATCATCAGCGCCGTCACTACATTCCCAGTCTCAATTATTACGAGCTATTCCGAAGGAGAGAGAAAACCTTGCGGGTCGTTGCTTTTTGGCAAGGCTCCAAGCCAATACTTATCCGAAGTTGTTTGCCAAAATTTTTGCAAACGTTCGCCAGTCTTCTCCGGGGAGCCCCATACCGCCTTGTTTCTCCCATTGATTCTTCATCGCGCCTCCCCAAGCTTTCAGCTCTGCAGGACTGGCATACGATAGCCTCTCAAGAACGAAGTGTCGTTCTGCTGCTGGTACGCCAGCCGCGGTAGGTAGACCATAGCGTTCTCGATACTTGTAAGCGGTACGAGATGAGCACTTCAGATGTCGGGCCATGTGCGATACATTTCCACTGGCTTCAACAAAGATGCGAACGAACGCAGCTATCGATTTGAACGGGTCATCCGACAGTAGCTCAGCATCAGGTTTTGATGCTATTTCAACCTCTACGGTTACTTGTCGGAGGTGATCGACTCCTTCAAATAGTGCAGCCAGGATCATTGCGATGGCCTGTCCTGATGCACCCTGCCCAAAAAATGCCGCGTCGATCTCTAAATGCCTTCCCTGATAGCTCGGGGATAGCAGTGCTGGGTAATGCTTTTCTAGCCAGTCCACCGGGAATTGGGTCTTGATGTGCCGACTGAGAGAGGAGTCCGGCGCTTTCTTTTTTATATCTCGTGTAATCCCTAGCGCTTCGCACCGTGTCTTGACTGGAGGGATGAGTTCTTTAGGGGAAATTCGCTCTGGTTGGGAGAGCAGCCAGGTCGCAAATTCATGGTACCGAGTGACAGTGGGATGGTCCCAAGAGGGAGTGGATTCACGAGTCGGTGCGACATGTAGAAAATGATATTCCGGCGGAAGTAGAAAACCGTCGGTACCTTCGGTACGGAGTAAGGGTGTTTTATGCTTAATGCAAATGTCAACACCCGGCAGTTGATGTTGTCGTTGCCACCATCCAATTTTTTTCTCTTCCACGCATTGCTGGCAGGCCCGCGCTGCTTTGAGGAGTGGGCCATCAGCAGGTTTAAGCCAGCGGCGAATCAAGGGCTGATAGGTTAGTTCTGAATGTTTCTGACCAGGATAGGCGTAGTGGAACGGAATTAAGGTATGGCGCGCCAGATACTGCTCCGGATGCATGGCCAGCTGTTCCGAGAAGTAAAGAAGCTGTTGGCGGTCTTCGTTTCGTTTTCGGTGGTCCTGGGCCGAACCCAGGGTATAGCGAAGTAGCGCGCTAAAGCTTGGTATGCCGTTCAGGAACGCGATCCTGCCCGCATGGCCCAGTCCAAGTTCATCTGGATGCGGCTTCGCCATTATGAGCATGGGGACACCTTATTCATGATGCAGATGTGGGGGAACGGGGTGCAGCTGAGCCAAGCTTCGAATCACTTGTGCAAGGGCATGAGCGTGGGTAGCTGTGCCATCCCATACTTCTCCAAGTGCTGCCATCAGTTCACGATTTGTCCGGACGTCTGGCTTGTCCGTAATGGCTAGCTTAGATTCTGCATAAATGCATAGCTTGTTGAGTAGCTTGGTTCGACGCGTAATTTGCCCTGACAGCACCCTGCTGACTTGGGATTGGTTTACGCCCATCGCCATCGCAAGTGCTGTCTGGGTGATGCCTGCTGCTTTGAATAGGGATGCCAGCTCATGGGCTTTCTGCTTGGGGTCGTCAGGGTGCATATCCTGATTATGCATAAAATCCTCATAAATGCATAGTTGTGGCGCGGGAGGAACCGTGCGAATGCTAGCCGTTGGGAAGCAGGCCACTATCTTGCTGACGGCGAGCCTTGGTTACTTGCTGGATAGCCTGCACGGTCAGTGGTAGGCGCGCCAAGGTACCTAGCCGCATGCGTAGAAGAGGAAGCTGTTTGTAGAGCATCTGCAGGCTGATACGTTTCAGATCTGGAGAGGCATTTATGATGTCCAGAGCGGCTTGTTTAACGAGCTGAGCAAGCTCTACATCACGTTCATCCCAGGCGATTCTGGGTGAAGAGTACTCGCGTGGTTTTGACACGGAATGCTCCTGCAGCCAAGCGCGATCATTGCGATACAGCCAGGCAAATGTCGCCGGTTCGAGTAGCCGGAGTGTCTTGGTATTGAGCTCGGGGTTAGCCTCATACACGGCTAGCCAACTCTGGCGTGCTTTTGCTTTGGCCATGTCATTCCTTACTGCGTGCCATCGTGCTTGTAGACCCGGCGTTGTACGCAAAATGGTGGTGATGGTGGAGACGGAAATGCCATGCTTTGCCGCGACGATAGCCTTGTCCTCCCCAGTCTCCAGATCCAGGATCAGCTGTACATAGCGCTCTGCCTTCAATTTCTTTGGACGTCGCTTGTAGGCCAGACCGTGGCCTGCAGCACAAACAAGAAATGTCTTGATGTCTACTCCGGCCGATGCGGCTGCTTCCCGAGCCGAGATTTCTGCATTGGCAAAGCGATTCAGCAGAGCTGGGCTGCTTTCAGTCTTCCTCTGCTCAGGTGGCGGAGTCTGGGCTTGGCAATCGATTGTTGGTTCCGTCCACGCATCGCACTCGGAGAGAAATATCTCCGGTGTGGGGTACAGCCAGCTGATGATGGCCAATTGATGCAGAGGGTGTCGGACAAATCGCGGAACTGACAACATGTGGCGCAGATGTTGTTCGGCCGCGAGTGATGTGGCCGGCAATGGGGCTAACTCGGGTACCACACGCAACTGAGCGCAATGAGCCAAGTAGCTGGGTATTGCCAAACTGATACGCGGCCTCCCTGTTTTGGTAGCGTACCCCGCGGCAACCAGCGCTCTTGCATGGCAGTGCACAACAGACGCAGGGGAAAGCACTTGGTAAAGGGAGCGGTTCCCCAGCGCCAACGCACCGCGGGCAAGTCTGACTAACGCATCGTTCTCTTGGACTGGGATAGGCTGCCCGATGGTATTGCGGGGGGCATCCAGTTCCGCTTCTGCCGGTAAAACCCACTCAAATCGACCGACCCCGTTCGCTTTGTGCTGGGCTTCCAATAAGGGATCGCCGTGGATGGGGCAAATCCATACCCCAGGTAGCTGATGGCATCGGTGCCAGTAGGCGACATAGTGATGGGCTACGTCATCTCTCATGCATTGAGGGCAAGCTTTTAGCGGAAAGTGGGCACGGAACTGAGAGGTAACCAAGCCGAGTTGGAATTTCAGCTGCCCCAAGCCGGAAGAACGAAGCTGTCTGAAAAGCTGGTCAACGCTAGATAGCGGCTGAAAGGCGACCAAGATCGGGGCGATAGTGTGATTTTGCAGGATTGAAGCAATATCACCCAACACTCCACCTGTCGCCTGAACGAAGTAATCCAGTGCACCGGGCAGGTCATGGCTTGTCCCCGCATGAGGGTGGCCAAACAGCATATTCCCCGTACTGCGGCTCAATGGATTGCATGATAGCCAGTGGTACCGACTGGCCCAACTGAACAAGGTCTCGTCCGGTAGCCATGCTGGGCATGATCCCTGCCCGTCTGGGGATTGTCCGATTCTGTTAGTCACGTTGGCGATACCAGTCGAATCAATTTACCTGTTAGATATATTTATTAATACTGTGAGTTTTTAAATCTTTTGCTTGTCAATTAATTCACGATAGTCCATAGTTGTACGGTGTAAAGGCATGAACGAATCGACACACATCTGATCAGGTGTGGACAAATTTGAAAGACTGGAACGGTATGCAGACGCGTACGCTGCAGGAAGTACGGCGGGCTTTCGAGGAGCATGGACTGACCGTCGCTGAATGGGCGCAGGCCAAGGGCTTCAAGCAGGACATGGTATATGCCGTCTTGCTGGGACGAGCGAGGGGTCTAAGAGGCGAGGCGCATAAGATTGCGCTGGCACTCGGGCTGAAAGGACCGGCCCAGACAGAAAGCCCGTTAGTGTGGCTTTCGGAGGAAGAATCGAACGAAGTGACTCAGGAAAAGGAGACCCCTATGGCTGATGGATAGCATTTTGAGCCAGGGAAAAGCACAAGGGCCGCAAGCTGTTGGCGCAGCAAAACGGCCCTTCTGGGTGTGCAGATCACTTTTGAGTGGGATCTGCTTACATCCTCATCCACAACGCAGCCTTTGTCAAGGCGGCGTTGTCGGTCTGCTTTTTCCTTCTTGCAGAAAAAAACGGTTGCCGCCCTCCCCCTGAGAGGAGGCCTGGTAGGTTTTTGTTTGTGAAAAGGAACATCAATGAATACTCGACTGAAAAAATTGGTCGACCGCTACATCGAGCGACAGGGCGTCCTTCAAATCGGATCTGAGTACCAACCAGCAATCCGAGCCGTTAGGGGGGAAGCCCCCTCGATGTCTCGTTGTTGTCGAATCTGGTTCGCGCTACACGACCGAGAGCTCCACACACTGAGCTTAAGCGAAACGTGTGCAGCTACCATCGCGATTTTTCATCCCGGTTTGGTGGATTTGCTGGAGCAGCGCTGCTTACCTACTGACCCAGAGTGTCATCCAGTTTCTTTGTATCCGGAAATGAGTGGCACATTACTACCTGGATTATCAGGAACTGTAGCGATTGCTGAGAAATTAGGACTATCCAAATTTCACCCCAGGTTTGTATGTGAAGACGAAATTGGGCGCTATCGCGTCCCCGTCCCATTTGTCGGTGATCTCCTACTGATTCTTAAGGATCAAGACGGCCTCTATGCCGTCAACTGGACGGTGAAAGCTAGCGAGGCGGGCTTCAAAGAGAGCCTGAATCGACGACCGGCAAAACGACAAAGTTTGCAAAGCCAAGAACGGGCAGAGGCAAGGCTCAGGATCGAAGTGGAGTGCTATGCCGAGGCGGGAATACGCACTCACAAGATTATCCGCACAACCTTCTCTTCCACTTTAGTTGCCAATCTGAAGCAATGTTTGATCTGGTCCACACGACAGACGACATTGGCCCCCACTGCTCAGCAAGAGATGGTTGCCGACTATGAGGCAATCGTTGGCACTGAGCTAGCTCCATTGGACTTACTTGAGTCACACGAGCAGAAGTACCAGTGCACACGACAAGATTGTCTCATCATTTTTCATCGGGCGGTGTGGACTAGGCAGGTCAGGATTAACCTGTTCATCCCAGTGTTATTCGACACGCCAATGCAAGAGGAAACAGAAGACCCACTTACCAAATATGCCCCCCTATTTGATAGGGGTGGAATATGAAAGTCGGTTCCCAACTTCATTTCAAGAAAGGCTATTTACAGGTTTCCAGTCAGCAGGAGCTTTATCTGCTATATGCCAAGTCAAAAAAATGGGTTACTTGTGTCGAATTTATTGATTCGAAAAATGCTCGCAAGGCAGTGATATATCAATTTTGTCGAGAAAAATTTGAATATGGGATAGGTGAAGAAATAAGTTTGGTTGAGCGCGACGGTGATAACGATAAAGATAAATTGCCGCCATGGTTAAAGCCAATAGAGGGGTTGAATATTCACAGTTTTGAATTGGAAAGAATGAATGCCAAAAGATCAAATTTGGAGTGCGCATTAGATAGGGAGTGCATCATATACCCACTTCTTGATTGTCTGGCTGAGATATTTGAAGAGGAAGATCCGAGTGGAAAAATTGCACAGCTAGTTCGAGAAAAAATGCCAGGGAAACACGCCACACGAATTAGGCTGTGGCTATGTAGTTATCTCGTCTTTGGTCGAAAACCTGCCGCACTGTACCCTAGTTATTGTAATGCAGGTCATTACAGTCGAGATGATTGTAAAGATGATAGCTCCTTCGGTCGCTCAGTAAAAACAGATGGTATAAGGCCATGTCGAGTCACTGATGAAATGAAGGAGAAAATAATAGACGGATATTTGGAATTTGCAGATACCGGCGTTTCAGAAAAGAAAATTTATTATAAAACGCTAAGGGAGTATTTTAAATGTCGAGTATTGGGAAAAGGGCGTAACATAAAAATAATTTCTCCTAACGGAGAACCTTATCCAACTATCAATCAATTCAGGTATTGGGTTCGTAAGAAAATAAAGCCGGAGATGCTGCGGGAAGCGAAGTATGGGGCAACCCGCCTACGCCACGCCTATGAGCCAGATTACGGTAGGTTCAGCCAGGGCGTTGGTAATCTACTTGAAGTCACAGAGGCAGATGGCAGTAATTTGTCTGAGCAACTGATTGACTTTGATGGACAGCCATTTGCAGATGGCTTCTGTACGGTGAGTATCGTTGATTGTGCCACGGGAGCAATCTTCGGAGTGGGATTTGCACCAGGGGCAGAAACGCTTTCCGCCTATCAGATGGCACTATTCTGTGCCGCGGTACCGAAATCTTACTTTGGTAAGTTATTTGGTGTGCCGCTAGATGATGAACAGTGGCCTTGTCGGGGGCTTCCCGGTCAATTGAATATTGATAGAGGGCCAGGGGGGAGTGACAAATTACTAAGAGAAAAAGTGAGAATCCCGTTTGTAGAGTTGACTGGAAGTTATCAGCCAAGAAGTAAAGCAACGGTGGAATCCTCACACGACAGATCTGTGAAGACTGAGGGGGAGCCACTTTTTTTTCAAAGTCAGTATACCCCTGTTTCGGTTGTAAAACGTCTTGTTTTGAATGCCACTAAGAAGAATTGGGAAAGCGACGCCAGTGCTCGATTAACGCCTGAAATGATACGCGATAGGGTATTGCCCAATCCGATGTCAATGTGGGCTTGGCTTGATCAGCGAGCTAGGACATGTGCCTGGGAAATCAGCATTGATGAAGCAGTAAGAGCGTTTGCAACACCAGTCGAGTTCACAGTAAGTCGCGACTGGATCATGCTTGGAGCAAGACGGTTTGACGCTACGGGCTTACGAGATGAGTTGCGATCACGTATTTCTAGTGGGCAAACCGTTAAGGTACGTGGGTATGCCATTGATATGTGTGTGCGTTATGCATGGATTGAAGTGAATAATCGGCTCATCGAGATGGAGGTGTTATTGCCGATTCGATCTGATCATCAACAGCTGTATGTGCGTCTTGGCTATTTGCAGAAAGAAAAAGAGATGCTTGATCAGCTGAAGAGGGAACAGGGCGAATTTAATGTTGCAGTTAACCTAGACTATTACCAAGCGTGTGAGGAGACGATTGGAAAAGATCCCGATGCAGGTCACTGGGTAAAGGGTAGGAAAAAACGAACAGTAAATCTCAAGGCTGCGGCCAAAGTTACTAAAGATGCAACAATGCCTGCGAGGGCTGGTAAATGATCCAATCTCCATGGGTGGAAAGATTCAATGGACTAGATGATCAGGCCATTTCTCTCCGTGTACGGCATGTTCCGAATCCAGTTTCGGATCTGTGCAAATCTCCCTCGGCGGAGGCTTCGAATTTGCTGTGGCATACGCTAAGAGAGATTTTTTTACCAACACCGCGCACTTTGCAAGTAATAAATAAAATATTAGCGATAGCTATTTCACACTCCAAGGTTACTTACCCGAATGTGGATACATTCTGGCAAAAATTGCATCGTCTTGATTTTCAACCAGAACCTGCGACCTGTTTTGCCGGTTTGGCTGGCGTGGGTAAAAGTGAGGTACTGAAAGCCATAAATCGCTTGATGCAGGAGGTACTGGCTGTCGATGCTGGGGAAGGTTGTCGGCTTATGATGCGAGCCTTCTTCTACTCTCGGGTAGAAGAAGGTGATAGTGAAGCCTCAATCCTTCGGTCGTTTTTACAAAGCAGCTGGGAGGCGCAGCAAAAATTCTTGGGTGTATCTGAGGGTGTCAAGCGAAATGCTGCCGATGGTAAAGAAAATGATTCACCATGGAATGTAAAAGCGGTTAAGAAGGCAAGTGACCTAGCTAAGAGATTCGCTCTTCGAGATGGTGTAGCAACTATTTTGCTCGACGAGCTGCAGTTTATGACGCAGAGCTCGGAGGCGAATACGAAGGTGACGAAAGCATTATTAGCGAGTACATACCTAGGGCCCCCGTTAGTGTATGCCACTAATTATGACATGGGGCATCGCCTGAAAAATCGTGGTCAGCAAGATCGTGAGCGCTTGCTCGCACGTCACATCGTACTGCTGCCGGATTCCTTGGGGCGAGATGAAGATGTCCTTGCCTGGCAAGACTATCTGACCGAATGTGTCCGGGTCTCGGCTGGCTGCATATCCATTGACCCCCTGCGAGATGGGGAGGCGCTACATCAGTATACGTTTGGACTTAAGCGAAAACTGCTTGAGCTCTTCCGGATTGGCTATGGGCACGCCCGAGACAAGAGTCGGCCGCACGCTACGATTGAGGACTTCGAATGGGCGTACCGTTCAAGTGAATATAGTGTTCACCGGGAAGACGTTGAAGAGCTGATCGCAATTACTTTGGGACGAAAAAGCGCGCGGCTAGATTTACAGTGCCCTTTCCCCCTGGACCCAGAAGAGTGGCAGCATCGTGCCGCGTATCAGAAAGCCAAAAATATTGAAATGGTCACGAACTTGGCGACGGCATCGTCACTGAGTCCTGACGAGAAAAAGGCCTATGTCGCTGCTGGTGGTACGGTTCCGACCAAACCGCAGAAAAAGAGTAGCAAGACCTCGACTAGTCGCCAGACCAAACCACCGATGGCAGAGTCAATGCGTGGTGGGGCGCAGCGCTACAAGAATCAGCAACAATCCCAGAAGTAATAGAGGGATGATCTTGCCCCACTGGTTTTTGATGTGCCCGCGTGTTTTGCGTTGGAAAATTCAAAAAATCCCTGGGAGATGTACGAAAAACCTATGCAGCTGGATCGACAATGACCCGACATACCGTGCAACGCTTGATGCAAGAGGCACCTAAGGGAGTACCCATGGATGCCAGGCAACTGACAGAGCTAGGTGTCAGTATGGCGATGGCGTCATACCTGGTGAAACAGGGGTGGATGTACCGCTTGTCGCCAGGGGTGTACATGTTGACGGGTGACAAGCCTACCCGCGACGGCGTGATTGTTTTCCTCAGTCGAAAGATCCACGGTTTGCATGTTGGGGGAAAGACGGCCCTGGCATGGCGGGGGGTAAGGCACAACATCGCATTCAGGGAGCGGGTGCAACTCTGGGGGCGAACACCCTATAAGTTTCCTGAGTGGGTCAGCGACGTCATGCTCTACTCCTACCAGACAACGCAGCTATTTGATGAGGGACTGGCATACGAGTCATGGCTGACTCCCCTGCCGGTTGGCCATCCTGGTGTGCTCGTTTCAAGTGTCGAAAGGGGGCTGCTTGAATTGGTATCGGATGTCGGAAAAGGCCAATCATTAGAAGAGGCCAACAATTTAGCGGTGTCCCTGCGAACCCTACGGGTTCCTGTGCTAGATGAGCTGCTTTTACATTGCCCCCGGGTGAAGGTTGCACGGCTGGTGCGTGACCTGGGATTGGCTGCTGGCTACGAATGGGGGCGTGACTTACAGAAGCACGTTGACCGCATTAGCAAAGGCAAACGTTGGTCGGTGCTGACCAAGCAAGGTGAGCGGCTGACGCTGAAACCATGATGAAAGGAGCACAATCATGCGCAGGTTTGTGCAGGAGTTTTGGCTGGCGGTAAAGGAAGGCCCACGGTTGTATTTTGCCCCGTTGATTGGCGCCATGCGTGGCGTCAGGGATGCAGTACTGAGCAGCATGGGACGAGAACCGTAGTCCCAGGAGGGGCAGCCCGTGCTGATGCTCTGGGGCAGGGAGCTGATCGGGGCGTTCTGCTACTTATATATAGGTGTCTCCCAAGTGCCGCTACCTGATAGGGGGATCACATGCTTGTCTTTGTTGATTGCGAGTTCACGGACTTCATCCAGATTGAGCTGATTTCGATCGGCCTGGTGGCTGAGAATGGCCGTGAGTTCTATGCCGAGCGGAATGACTATCGTCGTGAAGATTGCAGTGACTTCGTTCGCGCCTACGTCCTTCCCCTGTTAGGTCGCATGGAGAATGCGAGCTGCTCCGCCCAGGAGCTGACAGCCAGGCTGCACAGCTGGTTTGCCGCCTTCGACCAGCAGGTTACGTTGGTGTTCGATTACGCCGCTGATTGGGACCTGCTCGCTGATGCCCTGCAAGGTGACGCAGGCCTGCCATTTCCCGATAATCTGGGCGAGAAATGGCTGTTGACACCCGAGGTGATGAGGACGGAGGTTTTCCAGCGCGCATTGGCTGCGGCTTACGGAGCAGAGCGATCCCCACATCATGCCTTGGCAGATGCACATGCATTACGATCCGGGTTCGTGTCATGGAGGCTGGCCACTTTGCCGCACTCTTAGGGCGGCCCATGCTTGCATGCCCAAGTCGGCCGCGGCGTTTTTGGGGCCGGCAATTGAGAGGTACAGAACTCCCCTCGATCGCAGTTCTTGCCCTGCCGTTTGCTCAGTTCACAGGAGACCGGTTTGGGTCAATGCTAGTCATGAATACAGACTGGGCCAGTGCTGCCGCGCAAGTGCGGGGCTCTGTGCCTCAGAGGATCTGGACGCCTCACCCGAAATACCTCTCCCCCCGCGAAAACCAATTGGGCCGTAATGCCTCCAGGTTTCACGGCGCCGGTCGCCGCCTGTCGCACCGGCCATGCCCCCTTGTCGGCGCTGTTGAGCAACACTCCGACGATGGGATTGAGTTGTATGTAGAACAGACTTCAGACCAGCACTGCTGGGTGCAGTCGTCTTCTAAACATGACAAACCGGCATCAGTGGCAACCATCTAACAAACTACCGTTTTTGAGATTCTTTTACGGTATCGCATGCTAAGTCCAGGGCGCTATACGGTTTCGGAAACCCGGCCAAGTTGGCTAGGTACGGCGTGATAAAATCGCCGCAAAGGAGCTGTATGAGACGAGAACAACTAACTGACATGCTGGTGCAGTGGATTCATGACGAGGGGGTGCGCGGAACTATCCCGGAGAAACGCATGAGCGATCATGTCGTCATCGGTCGGTTCACACCACAAATGCTGGCGATCCTTGGATGCAACGACCGCGAGCTGGTCACGTCCGTGTCGCACCTTGAAAAAATGATGTTTGATCACGCGATCAGTGCGGCTAGGCTGAAGAACCTGCATGGCATGATCTGTACGCCGGAGAAAATTTTCCGGTCGGCCTCACAGCCAGCCACCTCTATCGTGGTTATGACCATCGAGACTCTGCGACACATGCCGATCATCGTGCCGATTCACCTGGACAAGCCGGGTGCAACTGGCAAAGCGCCGGATCATTGGGTTGCGAGTGCTTACGCGAAAGATCAGCCGGCGATGCTGGCTAAGTGGGAAGCGAGAGGGCTGCTGATGTGGCAGCAGAAATGAATTTGCCCCAGTGTGTGGATGCCGAAACTCTGATTGTCGAAGCATTGATCACACCCCTGGGGCACTTTTATATTACTCAAATTTGGGACAACAGGCAACCGTGAGCGCTCACGAAATCGCCTGATGAGCAAGGCAGCGAATGCCCCTACGTTGCATTGATGACCTCGGTAACAGCATCCAATCGTTCAGTCTGGATGATCAACAGTGGGCGGCTCTGCAACGCGAGAACGCCCTGCGCCGTCACCTTCGCATGGCTTGCTGTGATACGCCTGCTGTGCTCAAAACCTCCAAGCTCGGCATGCGGTTTTTTGCCCACGCTAAACGGGGTGAGTGCACCTCAGCGCCGGAATCCGAACATCACCTGACCCTCAAGGCGATTGCGGCCAGCGCCATACAGGCATGTGGCTGGAATGTGGCCACGGAAGTTCCAGGGGAGACGCCAGCCGGTGAAAAATGGATTGCGGACGTGCTGGCCACTCGCGGCAACGCCCGTGTGGCTGTTGAAATCCAGTGGTCTGGCCAGACAGCAGACGAAACCATGCGTCGGCAAGAACGTTACCACCAGTCTGGCGTCCGGGCACTGTGGCTTCTGCGCCAGCCGGGATTTCCCGTGACTGAAAAACTGCCTGCGGCTTGCGTTCACCTGGACGATGAAACAGGCGTATACCGGGCAATGTTGCCCCGCCATGAGTCGATGAATTCCAGTGACCGGAAATATCCCCGACTGTGGCATCAAGTCATGCCCGTTGGTGAATTCATTCACGCGGCGTTCAGGCGTCGTTTCACGTTCGGGAAGATACAGCAAGGCGAGTCGGTAACGATTCAGGTCATGGGCGTGTGGGTGAAGTGTTGGGACTGCGAGGAGTGGACAAGGCTCATCACTGATATTAACTTCCTCAGAGAGGACAAAATTTATACGTTCTCTATTGATGATATTGGCCCAAACTTAGCAAACCTCATTGGCCTAGATCGGTTACGCCACAAGAAAGTTGGCGCAATAAAATCGCGCTACAGCAAAACAGAAAAAGAGATCTACCTTTCCAATGGCTGTATCAAATGCGATGCACTGCAAGATCGGTATTCTGTCTGGAAGCGGAAACATAAAGCTGAAATAATTTTTGAGGTTGATATGCTGGTTGATGCCAGAATGAAGGCATTAATAAACGGGTATTACTTCCCGCATTGGAATGTATCTGACGATGGCCAAAGACGATAAGCAGCTGTCTCAAAAAATCGCCACACGGCTTCTGGCACCGGCCTTTGCCGCCTTTGAGGCAATCGAAGCCGGTCAAGTCAAACGGGCCCAGCTGGAAACGCTGGACATGACCATGAAGCTGGCCCGGCTCGCCGGCCAGCGTGGTGTACGAGTGCCAGCGGCTAGCGAGGATCTGGCCACCATCGTTGACGACATTGCCGGCGCTTTTGAAACCGGGGATGTGGTGCAGCTGGACGATGACCAGATCACGCGAGCCACGCAATGGCTCAAGGCGATGCGAAACCAGCTCGGCCATGCTAGGAACAGCACACTACTAGCTCTGATTGACGATCTGACGTTGATAGCCACGCTACAAGAATGACAAAACCCGCCTTATGACGGGCATAGCCTAGCGTCCTGTCGCTCGAGAATCAGCCGCAGTAAGGTTTTACCATCACCCTTTTTCACCCCCAGACGCCATGGCAAAACGCGAGTCAGCGTGCATCGCCACCAGTACTGCCTGGCGCATGATTTTGACAGCATGTAGTTGTCATATTCATGGGGTATCAGCCGCTAGCAGCGGTTGCTAGCTTATCCCAGTCTACGAGCTGATTGAGAATAATTCTCATACTTTACCACCTACAACTAACCGGCTGGGAGGGGGCTCCAAGGGCTATTAGTGGGCCGCCCTGTCAGTATGAGAATGGCAGACGAGGTTCCTTCAGTCAGTGTCTGTGGGGTACGAGATCGGCTAGGGCAGAATCTGAATTGATCGACATCAATGCCGACTGGCCTGTATTCGATAGCTGTATCGGCGCATTCGTAGCGCCTATCAACAATACTAACTAGCAATATAGGAATTTACTCAAGAAGCTTGACTGAAACCCATAAATGCATTATGAGTATGTCTATAACATACTTCGTCGCCAATATGTCAACCGTAGCTGAATTTCTAGCACTTCTAGACGCTGAACCATTTTCAACCAGCGATGTGATCGCAACAGACTGTATCGCTTCGTGCGAAGGGGGAGATGTTACGTGTACGGTGCATTACGGGCTCGATCCTGTAAAGGCACGTGCGTGTGACCGTACATGGACCCGTTTCAATGATGAACTTCTTGCTTTTGTCATGGGTAATTTTGAAGGTGATGAGCGCAAGGAAGTCTTTGGCACTCTATCGCTTGAAGACGCGCATTGGGAGTGGTTAGCAAAGGCTGCACATTACCGTGGAGATGAGTACAAGTGGTTTTTTCTCATGGCTAATGGTGAGCCGCAGGCGGCCTGTATGATCTATCACCCAAAAGCGAGCGTCTTTGGGAGTGGCGACATTTTCTATATTGAATATGTGGCAACAGCTCCTTGGAATCGTCCTAATCCATACAAGCCCCGCGTTTTAAAAGGTGCAGTTCCTCTATTGCTTCGACATGTCATTCAGTATGCACATGCTGTGCTTAATCTACGATACGGGTTCTCGCTTCACGCATTGCCAAAAGCATGCTCATTCTATGAGCGTATCGGAATGACCCCTCATCCTAAATTTGATAAAGACCCACTTGCGTTCTACGAAATGGAGCAAGAAAAGGCCCAGACATTTGTGGAGGCGTAAATGGATTTTGATGATTTTGATTTGTACCCGATAACACCGAATCTAATAGTCGATAATGAGGCTGTATATAGGTCTATTGAGGCAACGTATGATGCTCTTCAGAAGCTTCCGAGAAAATCTAGAGCACATGCCGAAGGGATATCGCTTTCACGGTTAGTTAGCGAGTATTCCCGACTGGAAAATAAAGGACACGCATTATTTCGTCGTGGTTCGGACGTTGATGATACCCTGCAACTTTTGTGGATGACTAAAGCGCGTTATCAAGCAAGTGTAACTTTGGCATCAGGCCAATTTCAGACGTTCGCAGGATTGTCCGAGGATAATCTTGCTAAAATTAGAGAACTGAGTAAAGACCCGAAGACATTGAGCAACGTAAAGCCGTTGCTTGCAGAGTATGGTGTTGTACTTGTTTATGAACCATCATTACCTTCTCTAAAAATTGATGGTGCTGCATTTAAGCTTGAGAACGGAACTCCAGTTGTTGCATTGAGCTTGCGTTATCACCGTTATGATAACTATTGGTTTACGCTAATGCACGAATTGGCGCATGTCGCCTTACATATCGCTGACCTAGATGACCCAATTATAGATGACTTCGATGAGTCATCCAGTGATTTAATCGAGCTTGAGGCGAATAAGCTTGCCTCAGATATTCTTATTGACCCTGCGGACTGGCGAACCTGTCGTGCTAAAGGAACGAGAGATATCAAAGACGTAATAGCTTTTGCCAAGGAAATTGGGACGCATCCAGCAATTGTTGCCGGCCGGATACGCAATGAACAAAATAGATTTGAACTATTTTCTAAGTTGGTAAATGAGGTTAATGTTCGAGAGATTCTTGGTGAATGAATAAATATATTCCGTTTTTGAAATTAAAAACAAATGAATTTGCCGCGATTAAGAACTTGGATGACTCCTTGAGAAAGGGGCTCTCACCATTTTTTGATGTTCCTCGCCAAGATGAGGATAAGGATGAGGCTGAATTTAAAGCAATAATTAAGCGGCTTGTTCGGAAGTGTGAAATAAATCTTAAGGGGATCGATAGGTTTTTTGTAGATAATTTTGATGTCAGTGATCGATTTGTTATTGATGGTCGAAATTCCTACCTTTATATCCTGGAGCAGTTTTCTGATCTTCCAGTTATTCCTGTAACAGGGCTTAATCGAAGTCGAGATAGAAGGCAGTCTGTTTTTGATGCGCATTCGTTGGGGTATGTTAAATCCTCAACTGTTGCAGTGCGATTGAATAAAGAGGATATTGAGGATTATCGACTTGTTAGTCGTCAGTTACGTAGTATTTTTGAGTCGATTTCAGAGTGCTTTGCTAATGTAATGTTGATAATCGACTGTGGAGTTTGTTTGCCTGATGAAGTTGGGGTTACTGGGAAAAGAGTGTCGGAATTCTTGCTGCAATTTTCTGAGGAAAATGAGCCGTTACCTATAGTGATTGCTGGGTCTTCTATAACTGCGTCAATTAGAGATATCGCGACTGTTGAAAGTCGTATTCTTATGCCAAGAAATGAGGTCGCAATATTTAAGGACGTCGCTTGGCGAACTGGAATTAAAGAGCTGACAATTGGGGACTACACAACGGTTAGCCCATTTTACTCAGATATTGAAATTCCCAAAGAGGCGATGCGTAATGTTATCACGCCTAAGCTTATATATCCGTTTGATGGTAATCAGTATGTGATGCGTGGCGGCGCACTAAGAACACATCGACGCGGTAGCCTGCAATATAATGATTTGGCTGCAGAGTTAGTTGAGGAGTCATTTTATCGGGGAGCTGGCTACTCATTCGGTGATTATTTTTTTAATGAAAAAGCACATGGCCGTGGTAAACAAGTAACTCCATCAAATGCAGTATGTCCGATGGTGAATGCCCATATTACCTACATGCTCCGAGATTTTGTGGTTTTATAAATCCTGGCTGTAAGTTTTTTTGCAATCTCGATGTCTGTTGAATCCTTTGATAACTTGTGCGCAATGTTCTCTGACAATTCTTGGCGATTTAATTTTTCTGGCTTGTTGAGACAGTAAAATTGAGCTAGTTCAATTAGCTCTGAACGCCACAAAGTGAGTAGCGCTGTTTGTGATTGAAAGCTAGGGCTCTTCTTTGCTTTTCGTATATATCGGAAAATAATACTGTCGCGTTTTAAACGTGCCAACATGATTCCCCAATGCGGCGGGGCGATCCGAAGCGCAGTGTCGAGGTGCCTTTCAGTAGTTACTAAGGTTATTTTTTGAAATGCGGCATCATAGTATTTTCCCTGGATGATTACTCGTGAGATGCTGTCTTTCTCCCCTTTAATCTCATAGCAGTGTGGTGTTTGATGTACCGCAACTACGTCGGCGATCGCCTTCCCTTCGTGGACCGTGAGTTCCTCAAGTATGCGTCTTGGAGGGGTAGGAAGCCCCGACAATTTTTCTAATAATGCTTTGCGAATCGTTGGGTCATTTAAATTAATATTTTTCACGTTATTTAATGCTCTAAAATAAAATGCAATGTGTCTTTGGGGCAACAAGTTTTTGGCGCCTACAATTTAACATCATGCCACACATTCTTCAATTTATTGAGAAAATACGGCTCATATTTATCTATTTGTTACCGTGCTTCTAGCTGACCACCGTAGTGCCTGGCGACCCGGTGTCAGCCAATTGCAAATAGAATACTGGTAGTTCGGAAAGATGCCATGGGGCGGGTGATAACTGGCATGGCGGATACTAGCTGGCTCATATGCTCGGCCTGTGTATGAAGTATCTTTCAACTCAGCGAAGTGTGGAAGAGCGTAGTACTCTGATCTGCAGAAAAGAGTCGCAAATCTCGTCCTCCAGCTTCCCCACTGAGGATCTTATGTGTAGCTGCATCGCACAGATACCTGTTGTGTTGAGACTATACCGTGTTCAACGTTTGGAACAGGTGGGTTACGGGCAGCACTGAGGTAGAAAGCTGCCTTTAGTGTAAAAGCCTTCTACTCCAGCGGCTATCCGACAGATTGAAGTGTTCGCTTTAACACAGCTAGGCGGCTATGGCCGGCTTGCTCCTTGGTAAGTTCAGTGAATTCCCTCAGTCTCAATAGACAAATCACTGTAGCAAGTTGTAGCTCGCCCAAAGGCTTAGGCGAATATCAATTATAACTAGGAATTTTTATGCCAAAAAAATCTTGGAATAAGTTTGTAGGTACTTGTCAGAGTGCAATAACTTTTACGGCAAAGGTATCGGCTGGATTGCCAAAACAGCTGCAATTTGATAAAAATGGGAAAAAACTTCCAACGCCATATGGTTTATTTGTTGAGTGGGCCGAAGCTAGTTTAACCGGAGATTGGTCGTCAACATCAATCAGAGGGGGAGGATTCGCTGTTTCAGTCGAGTTACAGACTGATGCCCAGATTGTTATGACTACATTTGGCACAATTGGTGCTTTTCAAAAGACGACTGTGTCAAATAGAACAATTCAAGTGAACTATAAAGACTCAGACTATGCTGGCTTGGCAAAAAAACTTGGTTATCAATTATAGTTAGTGCTTAATATGGCATCTCGTGTGGGATGCTTTTCATTTTGCCGGCATAGGTGCATTAATGGATATCTTGTGGTGGGAAAAAACCGTTGAGTATTTTTTTGTTCAAAAATATGTAGATATCAAAACGTTTGTGGCACCTTTAGATGGTAATCACGAAAATGTTGGCGATGCAATTTTTTCCAATGAGAGCATGTGGATTTTAATTGAGTTCAAGAGAGATAAGAAAAGCATATCTGACGAATTAGGGAAATTCATAAATTTTGCCGAAGCAAAGGAAGCGTTGGAATCAGAGGGGGCACATCACTTAATAATTTATGGCGAGTCCGAAAGTGCCGATTTTTATCTAAAATGTCAGCAGTATTTTTCTGGATTGCCGATCCTACTTGAGGATGCGCTTAAATCAGGTATTGAGAAAGATTTATTTGTAAAGTATCTGCAAAAATTAATTGAATACAAAAAGCAATCACAGGGTGGCTCTGGCGGTTATGGTTTTGTCGCCGGAGTAAGCAATGACGGCACTGTAACGAGATGCATGAAGCTCTCAGAATTTGCTGAAGCTCTACATCTTGAAAAAATACTTAAGCAAAAATTGCAGCAGAGGCCACAACAGTCGAGCTATTCAAGGCCAAGAATGGGCAGGTAGCTTTTCTGGTAAGCTACAGAATTATGGCCGAGATATAGTGCTATTCATTCTTATGTATGTTTAATTTCTAGGATGCAGTGATTTCTATTTTTGTGCATTCAAGGTGATGTTTCACAGTCTGTGTCAGTAGTAAGATAATACTACTTTATACACATGAGGATTGATTTTGAAACTCTATGTGATTGATAAGAAAAACAGCGGAAAAGTATTCCTTCGTACCGTTGCTCCAAACCGCCATGCACTTGCGCAAAAACTTGGCGCTAAAGTATTTAAGGCAAATGGTATGACTTACTACGTAAGCGATGTCGTGGCGGAAAAGGGATCTGATAATACCGCCATTGGAATGTTGGTGGGAGGCGTAATTGGAGCTCTGGGGGGCGGGCCAGGTGTTGCGGCGGGTGGCTTTATTGGCGCTTTACTTGGAAAGGAGCAGGACAAGAAAGAGGAAGCTGAAGTTGCTGAGTTCAACAGGAGCATCGTATGAACCGCGGAAAATTCAGTCCATCGAGGCTACTCGTAATAATTGCCTTGCTTATCCTTGGACTTGCGCTCGTTTACAGCAAAGATGAAGCAAAGAACATCGTTCGTATCTTTCTTGAGTCTTACTGGCCAGCTGTAGTCATCTGGCTTCTAGCAATCGTCGGTGTCGGCGTTGGAAAGTTCTTCTGTGAACCCGACGAAAATGGAGTAGAGGGTTTCATCTATAGGAGCTTTGGCGGGTATGCCGATGCCGTGTTTACCATTGCCACCTATGGATTTTCTGGAAGCACGTCACTTGCGCTGTTGAAAGGGCTTTATTTGCAGTTATTTTTTGGTGGCGCCTTCTTTACGGGGTTTGGTGAGTTCGATCTTGCATCAATTTTTGTCATTTCATCATTTCTACTTTTCTATTCAGTTGTAAGCACGACAAGGCAAATTATCAATGTTGTCTTTCAAGCTGAAGCGACAGTTGTTACATCAGTGTAAGTCGAAGTTTGTGAAAATGCAGATGCCGGATGCCTGGCCATTGATGTGATTGTGAATGAAGATCCTTTCGAGGGGGCTGTATCTTCTGACTTTTATTATTGATTTTCATTGCAATATTTCATGGTGGTTAAGGGATGATATGAAAAATTATATTTTGTATGCCGTTAAAGACGGTACTAGTGGTTTAGATACAGAAGTAAATCTCAGCTTTGAGATTACTAGCAAAGATGCTCCGGTACGTCTGGTAGATTTTAGTGGCGGTAGGGCTGAGTTATATGACGGTTATTCGGCGCAAACTTATAAATATTCTATTGGTTTGGTTGATTATGATGAGAGGCGAATTTTTCTAAATAATGGTGTTAATCGTGATATTGTGATTTCTCCGGATTTTATTCGTCGAATTGACAAAAATGACCCACTGAATCAATTGGTTGAAATTCCATTAAAACTGGGGCAGAACCTTTCAGGATATAAAATTACTCATTCGAACTGGGGATTGAGGTGAAGTGGCGAGATCTGGCAGAGATTTTCTGGCCTAAAAATTTGTGTTAGCTGGAAATTATATGCCAAAAATAATTTCAAATTTAGACGTGGTTGCTAGCTGAAAGTATAAATAAATTCTAGGATGTTTTTCATAGTCACCTCTCCCGGTGCAATGCCATCCGCTGGCCGGATAGCGCCAGTGGTGTTTGCGGTACGCTATCGTCAGGAGTTGGCAGCAACACAACTAAGCAGCGCCACAACCATGCAAACCTAGGACTTCTCTTCTTATCGCTGGTATGACTGACGGGGGAAAATCAGAGCAGATCAGAGCAGTTCGGTGCGTAGACCGTAATGTCTAACTCGCGGCGCTTCGCGCAGCACATTGAGCAAATGTGATGCGGTAGTCCCATTGGGCTGTGTGCTTTCAGACATCAGCCTCAAAAAAGCTTGAAAAATAAGAATGACGCCATTGTCATTTCGCGTTATGCGCACAGCCAAACAAAATATACACCTGTATATGTGCATGTTTCACATTGGAGATGTCAATAATGCCCCAGGTTATTCAATTGCAAGACCTCACGCCCAAGCAGGCTTCGGGGCGCATTTGGTATTTTTTCTTTACACCGTTTTGGGTGTCATTATTATTGACGCTCGCATCGCTTGCTTTAGATAACTACTGGTCACGTGTAATAGTTGAAGCGGTATCGGGTCAGCTTGCGCTCCCTCTTATTAAGCTTTTCTTGTATGTGGCTGGCTGGATGCTTGGAACGGCTGCGTTTCTAGCCGGAGTGCCCTTAATTGCGAAATTCTTATGTTGGTCAGGGGAGCGTGTGGCAAGTGTGGCTTTCGACTATTCGAGTGCGGCAAACGGTGTGATATTGGGCTTCTTGCCAGCGGCAATTATTCAAGATGGCGCAAGGGCGTTTGCAGTCACTATCTATGTTTCGCTTGTGATTCTTGCGCTGCAAGCATGCCTCTGGGCCAGCTCATATCTAGCATTCGGCAAGGCAGATAAACATTTCAATAACTATCGCTGGTTAACTCGCCTATTTGGTTTGGCATTAGTGGCTATTTTTGTCTGGGCATTTCACGGGGAGCTTTGGAGTGAATTGAAGGGCAAATGTAGCCAGTCGCAGCAATCTCGAACCACTCAATCCACCGGACCCGCTAAAGCGAGCCGGTGATTTCAAACATTCGGACCGCGCGTGACTTCATCATTTATTTGCTCCTTGTAAACTGGTCATTACCATCGCAGCATTGACCGCTGGGTTTGGCCGACCGGTCTCCTCACTCCCCGTCCTGAAACCCTTGCTATTGCTAGTTTTGACAGACTATGGCAACAAGCATGCACATAACCCCTTGAAATCGTCACTGTGTGACAGACTTAAAATTTTGGCGGTTTCGTGGTTTTAATGTAAAAAAATCATAGGCTTACGATTTGTTGTCATGACAGACTTTATTCTCTCCGATCACTAGAGCAAATAAAGTTCGTCGGATCCGAATAAAGTTCGTCGGAGTCTGACCAAAAAGAAGGGGCCATTGGCCCCTTCTTTGTTAGATAGGGTCGGGAAAGTTCAGTGTCCTGTAGCTACCAGCAAGCCCGCTTGAACAAGCTCAGATGGTTGACGCGAAACAGCCTGGCCGGGCGTTGGCTGCCGCCGAGAAATTCGTCGGTAGCAATCAGGATATCCGCCTCGTCTGCCGACTCCCCTGGCCTGGCATCTCCAACTCTGATGCCAAGACGCGAGCGGAAAGTGCCTCGCGAGACGGTCTCTCCAAATATCTGTTCATAGGTGCGCTGCAACTGGGTCAACGTGAACAACTCCGGCAACAACCAGCAGGGCAGGGTGGAATAGCTGGCCTTGTTGCGCACCCGCTGTACGGCCTCGCGGACTTGCTCGGCATGGTCGAAGGCCAGCTCCGGCAGCTGGTCCACGTCGTAGAAGTGGAAAACACCGTCCCCTACCCCCCGCAGCTCCTCCAGTGGAATCAGCGCTACATGTGAGATGGCCACCGACCAGCCGCGTGGATCGCGGTCCGGTCCGGCGAAGGTGCGTAGCTGCTCCAGATAGCGCGGCACCAGGCCGGTTTTCTGCTTGAGTACTCGCAACGCTGTCGCGTCGGCCGATGCATCCTCATCCACATGGACGTACCCCCCGGGGAGGGCCAGCTGCCCTCGGCAGGGATCATGCTCCCGGCGATGCAACGCCACTTTCAAGCCGCCTTCGGCCAAAGTGAGCAACACGATGTCGACACTGACTGCCGGCGTTGGGTAGTCCCTATCCATTGCAAACCCCGCTAATCCTGATCACGGCACTATTTTCACCGAGATAGTTGCAAAGTTCAACTAAGTATTATTATACTGAATGCATGTTAGTCGAAATGATCGACTAAGCGGAAAGGTGAACGCCATGATCAAGGTTTACGCGGTATCGCGCGACGGGGCCTCGCAAGACATCGAGGTCAACACCACGATGTTTCCCGGGGGTGAAGTCCATGTATCGGTGGGGCTGGATATTCCGGCCGACTCTTTGCGGTTGCATGCCCATCTGCCGAATGCAGCGGCGGTGATGACGCTGCTCCTGGTGACCGATGCCTTGCGCCGCGCCTATCCCGGCCTGCCGCTGTCATTACACATGCCGTACGTGCCCTATGCCCGTCAGGATCGCGTGGCCAACCCCGGCGAAGCCCTCAGTGCCAAGGTCTTCTGCGATCTGATCAATGCCCAGGGCTACAGCCGGGTGCTGATCCAGGACCCGCATAGCGATGTTGTACCGGCGCTGCTGGACCGGGTTGTCATCGAAGACCCCTTGCCAGCGTTACGCAAGGTGTTGGCCCAGGTGGGACCGGTGGCACTGGTGGCGCCGGATGCCGGCGCGCGCAAGCGTGTGCTCAAGCTGGCGCAACAACTCGGCTGCGACGTGGTATTTGCGGACAAGGTACGCGACACCCGCACAGGGGCCATCACCGGTACACAGGTGGCTGGCTCGCTGCCAGCACTGCCATTGCTGGTGGTCGACGACATCTGCGATGGCGGTCGCACTTTCACCGAGCTGGCTACAGTGCTGCGGGCTCGGCAGATCGAACAGGATCTGCATGCGCCGCTTTACCTGTATGTGACCCACGGCATTTTCAGCAAGGGGCCAGAGCCGCTGCTGGCTCACTACCGACAGCTTTTCACCCGCAACAACTGGAGCGGCGATCTGCGCTGCGCACTGGTCTGAACCCTGACTCGATGGAGACACTGATGAACGCCCCAACTCGCCGTGAAGTGCTCGAAAAGAACAATCTGGTTCCGTTCAACCTGGCTGACTTCTACAAGACCGGCCACCCATCCATGTACCCGGCTGCCACCACCAAGCTGGTGGCCAACTTCACGCCCCGCTCGGCCAAGTACGCACCAGTGCTGAAGGAGCTGTTTGACGACAAGGTAGTCTGGTTCGGTCTGCAGGGTTTCATCCAGGAATTCCTGATCGACCTCTTCGGCAAGGAGTTCTTCCGCAAGCCGAAGGGACAGGCCGTCCGTAAATACCAGCGCCGTATGGATACCGCGCTCGGCCCTGGCGCCGTGGCCGCCTCCCGCCTGGAAGCACTGCACGAACTCGGCTACCTGCCGCTGGAGATTCGCTCGCTGCCGGAAGGCTCGCGGGTGGATATCAAGGTGCCGCCGGTCATCTTCATCAACACGCATCCGGATTTTCCGTGGGTGGCGACCTATTTTGAAACCCTGTTCAGCTGCGAAACGTGGAAGCCCTCGACGGTGGCCACCATCGCCTTCGAGTTCCGCAAGCTGCTGGACTATTTCGCCCAGCTCACCGGGACGGCGCCGGAATTCGTCGGCTGGCAGGGACACGACTTCTCGATGCGCGGCATGAGCGGAGTGCACGACGCGATGCGCTGCGGCGCCGGCCACCTGCTGTCGTTCACCGGTACCGACACTATCCCGGCACTCGACTACCTGGAGGATTTCTACGGTGCCGATGCCGACAACGAGCTGGTAGGCGGTTCTATCCCGGCTTCCGAGCACAGCGTGATGGCACTGCGCATTCTGCTGACGCTGCAGCGCCTGCGCCGCGATCCAGCCAATACCGCCCTGAATGAGCCAGCGCTGCGCCGCAAGGCGGAACTGGCGGTGGTTCGCGAGTTCGTCACCCAAGACTACCCGGCAGGGATGGTCTCCATCGTCAGCGACACTTTCGATTTCTGGAACGTCATCACCGTGATCGCCAGGGAGCTGAAGGCGGACATCCTGGCGCGCAAGCCGGATGCGCTGGGCAATGCCAAGGTGGTGTTCCGCCCCGACTCGGGCGACCCGGTGAAGATCCTGACCGGCTACACTGCTGACGAACTGCAGTGCGAGGCCGGCCAGCCGCTGGTGGACGATGCTGGCCGCTACATCGTCAAGGCGACGGGCGAGCGGATCACCGAGGCCGAGCGCAAGGGCGCGGTGGAGTGCTTGTGGGAAATCTACGGCGAAACCACGACGAGCCAAGGCTTCAAGCTGCTCGATGCCCATGTCGGTCTGATCTATGGAGACTCGATCACCCTGCCGCGCGCCCGCGACATCCTGCTACGCCTGGCTGCCAAGGGGTTTGCCTCCGGCAATGTGGTGTTTGGCATTGGCAGCTTCGTCTACGGCATGAACTCCCGCGATACCTTTGGCTATGCGCTGAAGGCTATCTATGCCGAAGTGGATGGCGAGGCGGTGGACATCTACAAGGATCCGGCCACGGACGATGGCACCAAAAAGTCCGCCAAGGGCATGGTACGGGTTGAGCGGGAAGGTGACTGCTTCGTATTGTATGAGCAGCAAACGCCGGAGCAAGCTGAAGGCGGTGCGCTGGTGCCGGTATTCCGGGATGGCGAGCTACTGGTGAGGCAGTCGCTGGCTGACATCCGGGAACGTCTGCAGTCATCCTGGCACTGCCCAGAGGTTGGCAGTATCCGTTGGCACAGCCAAGGCTAATTTGACTAGAAAATGGCCTCCAGATTTGGAGGCCATTTTCTTTACTTCCTTCCGTGGTCAGCATGTGGCTAACACCGGCGTCTCAACAACACTCAGCGTCAGGCCATGTGTGGCAGCATACATGATGCGCCAGCTTGGATTGTCCGACGAACTTTATTCAGACGTCGCGAAATGAGGTGGCACGAAGAACTGGTTGCGACGAACTTTCGGACGAAAAACGTATGACGCAAAATCAAGTACTTATGGTGCCATGTCGCGACGAACTTTATTCGCCCCCGTCAGACTACACCGAATAAAGTCTGTCGGATCCGAATAAAGTTTGTCGGAGTCTGATCAAGGAGAAGGGGCCATTGGCCCCTTCTCCTTTTTGGTGAGGGGCGTGTGGAGCGGAAGGAGGTATGCGGAGTAGCTGCTGTTCGGCCAAAGCGGTCTGTTATCCCATTTGTCCTGAACGTCTGCTCAGATTCACATACCGGCCATTTCTCTGTTGCCGGCACCGAACGTCAGCTTTCTTCCCCTTTGGAGCGCGTAGGGGCGTGTTACCATCTGCGCCGTGCCGTTTTTATTGCTTTGCAGCATGCGGCGGCACCGCTGCTGCTGCAGCACCATTGCCATGATGCGGCCAACGTTGGCCGCATTGCCTGTCGTCTTCCCGCCTTGTCGCCGGTCGCGGCGTAACCTGTTTCCTGCCGCCGCACGGCGCTTCCCATGATCATTCTGAAAAACGTGGCCTTGCGCCGCGGTACCAAAGTCCTGCTCGACAACGCGTCGGTGACGCTCAATCCTGGGGAGAAAGTCGGCCTCGTCGGCCGCAACGGCGCAGGTAAATCTTCGTTGTTCGCGGTGCTGAACGGCTCGCTGCACGAAGACGGCGGCGATGTGTCGATCCCGTCACAATGGCGTATGTCACAGGTGGCGCAGGACATGCCGGAAACGGAGCAGACGGCGACCGAGTTTGTGATCGAAGGCGATACCACCCTGCTCGCCGCGCAGCAGGAGGTGACCGAGGCCGAGGCCGGCGAAGACTACATGCGCATGGCGCACGCCTATACCGCGCTCAACGATGCCGGCGCCCACGACGCGCCGGCACGGGCGCAGGCGCTGATTCTCGGGTTGGGTTTCAGCGTCGCCGAGCTGCAGCAGCCGGTGAACAGCTTTTCCGGCGGCTGGCGCATGCGGCTGCAACTGGCACGCGCGCTGATGTGTCCGTCCGACCTGCTGCTGCTGGATGAGCCGACCAACCACCTGGATCTGGACGCGCTGGTATGGCTGGAAGCGTGGTTGAAGCAGTACGCCGGCACCATGGTGGTGATCAGCCATGACCGCGAATTCCTCGATGCCGTCACCAACGTGACGCTGCACGTCGACAATGCCAAGCTGGTGCGCTACGGCGGCAACTACAGCAAGTTCGAGGACATGCGTGCCGAACAGCTGGTCCTGCAGCAGGCGGCGCAGGCCAAGCAGCAGGAAAAGATGGCGCATCTGCAGAAGTTCATCGATCGCTTCAAGGCCAAGGCCAGCAAGGCGAAGCAGGCGCAGAGCCGCGTCAAGGCGCTGGAGCGGATGGAGAAGATTGCGCCGGTGTTGGCCGATGCCGAGTTCCAGTTCGAATTCAAGGAGCCGCAGAGCCTGCCGAACTCGATGCTGTCGATGACCGGCGCGGTGTTCGGCTATCCGGCGCCGGAGGGCGCGCCGGAAGACACTGCGCCGACGGTGATCGTGCGCAACGTGAACCGCACCGTGCTGGCCGGGCAGCGTATCGGCATTCTCGGTGCCAACGGCCAGGGCAAGTCGACGCTGGTGAAAACCGTGGCCGAGGCGCTGCAGGCGGTCGGGGGCGAGATCATTCGCGGCAAGGGGCTCAATATCGGCTACTTCTCGCAGCAGGAGCTGGACGTGCTGCGGCCGGAGGACGATCCGCTGCAGCACATGTTCCGTCTGGTGCGCGACACCCCGGCGGCGATGCGGCCGTCGGCCAACGATTGCCGCGAGCAGGGGCTGCGCAATTTCCTCGGCACCTTCAACTTCAGCGGCGACATGGTGAAGCAGGCGGTCGGCAGCATGAGCGGCGGCGAGAAGGCGCGGCTGGTGCTGTGCATGATCGTGTGGCAGCGGCCGAACCTGCTGCTGCTGGATGAACCGACCAACCATCTGGACCTCGCCACCCGCGAGGCGCTGAGCGTGGCGCTGAACGAGTTCGAAGGCTCGGTGATGCTGGTCAGCCACGACCGGGCGTTGCTGCGCGCGGTGTGCGACGAATTCTGGATGGTGTCGCGTGGCGGGGTCAGCGATTTCGCGGGCGATCTGGACGATTACCAGGTCTACCTGCTGGAAGAGGCCAAGCGCCGGCGAGAAGAAGCGGCCGGAAAGCGTTAAGCCGGCCCGTCTGCGCGTTACCACCTTGCGCAAGCATAGGGCAGGATTGCCTACAGGAGCCGGGGCCGCCCACTTCCAATAGGAAAGTGGCCATTTTTAGTGGTGACGTGGTTGCCTGTTAAGGCCGAAAACCGCTAGCGCTACATTGCTCAAAAGTTACCGCAGTAGTCTGCCAGCAGGCTGTGGAAATGAATTTGTGCAAATTTTGCACAAAGTAAGGGCGTTGGAGGCTCTTCTCACCACGACCTAAAGTGGCTCATGAATTGCTCACACTCGACTGCGAGTGCCTCTATACGCGCAGCGTTCAAAAAGGAAAAGCCCGCAAACGCGGGCTTTTCCTTTTGTTGTTCACTTGATTAGCCAATGTAAAAGGCATCGGTGCTCTCGCGCTTGGCGATGTAAAAGGCATCGGTGCTCTCGCGCTTGGCGATGTAAAAGGCATCGGTGCTCTCGCGCTTGGCGATGTACTGGGCATCGGTGCTCTCGCGCTTGGCGATGTACTGGGCATCGGTGCTCTCGCGCTTGGCGATGTACTGGGCATCGGTGCTCTCACGCTTGGCGATGTACTGGGCATCGGTGCTCTCACGCTTGGCGATGTACTGGGCATCGGTGCTCTCGCGCTTGGCGATGTAAAAGGCATCGGTGCTCTCGCGCTTGGCGATGTAAAAGGCATCGGTGCTCTCGCGCTTGGCGATGTACTGGGCATCGGTGCTCTCGCGCTTGGCGATGTACTGGGCATCGGTGCTTTCGCGCTTGGCGATGTACTGGGCATCGGTGCTTTCGCGCTTGGCGATGTACTGGGCATCGGTGCTTTCGCGCTTGGCGATGTACTGGGCATCGGTGCTCTCACGCTTGGCGATGTACTGGGCATCAGTGCTTTCGCGCTTGGCGATGGTTTCAGCCTGGGCAGTGCCGGCAAACACAGCAAAAATGGAAGCAATCAGTACCAGTTTTTTCATGATCATATCCTTTAATCAAAATTCGGCTTCAAGCTCAGGTGCCGGTTTGTTCGGTTGTCCGCCTTGTTTCATCCAGCCTGCAATCCGTTTGTCTTGGTTCGGACTGCCTTGGTGTACTTGTTCTGTGCTGCTATGTAGTAACTATAGTTATTATCCTGATTAGAACAAAGCAGAAGAATTCGAAGCAGTCATTTTGAAGATTTGAACAGACAGGTCGGGGAGGTGGGCCAGCAACTGTTGTGAGTAGCGTTTGCACAGAATGCCAACCTACTACCGGCTCGTCGGGTGGGCGGGTAGATCATCGGCCAAGTGGAGGTTGGTCGGTGAGTGCTCTACGTCCACGTTGGCCAAGCTGCTGTCTGACTACCGTGATCAGCGGCAAATCGTCGGCCAACGCTGAAGTAGTAGGGTGGGTGATACAGCGCCTGCTGTACACCGGATTCAGCCACGCTGGGGGCTGAGTTCCGTCTGGATATAAATCTCACCACTTAGCAGCTTGTGCATAGGGCAGCTGTTGGCCACCTTCAGTAGTTGCGCCTGCTGTTCCTCGTTCAAGTCGCCCTGCAGGGCAATCCGGCGAACGATGTTGTTGCCGCTCTCCGGCTTGCCGTCCGGGTTGAGCTGCAATTCCACCTGGATGCCTGTCAGTGGCAATTGCCGACGAGCGGCAACCATCTTCAGGGTAATTGCCGTGCAGGCGCCAAGGCTGGCCAGAATCAGGCGTTCTGGCGTTGGTGCCGTGTTGCCGCCACCTGCCTCCAGCGGTTCGTCAGCTGTCCAGCTGTGGCCGAGATCATCGGTGAACGAGACGATATAAGGCGTCTCTTGCAGTGTGGCTTTGACAGTTGGTGCCATTGGTACTTCTCTCCTCAGCTGGCAATGCGGCTCAGTTCGGCATGGGCAATTGCCAGCCCGGCTGCCTTGCTTTCCGCGCCCATGTTCAGGCCTTCTGCGTAAACAAATTCAACCTCGGTGATGCCGATAAAACCCAGGAAATTGCGCACGAAATCGGTCTGGGTATCAAAGGAAGTACCGGCATAACGGCCACCGCGCGTGGCGAAAACGTAGACCTTCTTGTTGGCGAGTAGCCCCTCGGGCCCGTTTGCCGTATAGCGGAAGGTGATGCCGGCGCGAGCGACATGATCCATCCAGGCTTTCAGCATCGACGGAACGCCCAGGTTGTACATCGGCAGGCCGATGACCAGCACGTCCGCCGCCTGCAGCTCGGCGATCAGCGCATCAGAGTAGGCAACCTTGGCCTGCTGTTGGTCGGTGCGCTCCCCCGGCTTGCTCAGGAAGGCCTGGAAGCCCGCGCCGTCCAGGTGTGGTACCGCTTCGGCGGCGAAGTCGCGGATGGTTACTTCCGATCCGGGCCGGCTGGCTTGCCAGGCCTCGACAAAGGCATCGGATAACTGGCTGGATTGCCCCTGATCGGCAAAGAGGCTGGTCTTGAGTTGCAGCAGTTTTTGCATGGTGCGTATTTCCCGGGTAAAGGGGTGCCGCCAGGAGGTGGCACCCCCACAGCCTTATTTGCTGTTCTGTACGGTGGTGTAGCTGTTGATCAGGTTGCGGTAGTCGGGGATGTGGTTGGCAAACAGGGTGCCCAGGCCCTCGACATCGTTGCGCCAGTCGCGGTGCAGTTCGCAGGCAACGCCGAACCAGGTCATCAGCTGGGCGCCGGCGGTGGACATGCGATCCCAGGCCGACTGGCGGGTCACCTCATTGAAGGTGCCGGAGGCATCGGTTACCACGAACACTTCGTAGCCTTCCGCCAGTGCGGACAGTGCCGGGAAGGCAACGCAGACTTCGGTAACGATGCCGGCGATGATCAGCTGTTTCTTGCCGGTGGCCTTCACCGCCGCCACGAAGTCTTCATTGTCCCAGGCGTTGATCTGGCCCGGCCGGGCGATGTATGGCGCATCCGGAAAGGTATCCTTCAGCTCGCTCATCAGCGGGCCGTTGGGGCCGTTTTCAAAGCTGGTGGTCAGGATGGTTGGCAGCTTGAAGTACTTGGCCAGATCAGCCAGCGCCAGCACGTTGTTGCGGAACTTGTCCGGGTCGATATCGCGCACCAGGGAGGACAGGCCGGCCTGGTGATCTACCAGCAACACGGCGGCGTTGTTCTTGTCGAGTTTGACGTAGGGCTTGCTCATGGGAATGCTCCTTTTCAGAGACGGGCCATGCTGGAAATCCAGCACGGCGGTGCATTTCCCGGCTTGCGTTGCCTGGCCGTGGCGGGCGATCAGCAACAGGCAAGCCGGGAAAATCCTGGTATTGACTTTTACCCGCGCACTGCCAGCATCAGATGGAGCGATGCCGGGCCGGCGCGGGGAGGTGGCGGCTGAGCGCTAGCTCAGCCTCCTGCGGGTGCCGGCATGGGGTCAGCCGATGCGCCCAAAGCGGCCATGGTTGAAGTCGTCCACCGCCTGGCGGATTTCCGCTTCGCTGTTCATCACGAACGGGCCGTAGCCCACCACGGGCTCACCCAGTGGCTCGCCGTTGAGCAGCAGCAGTGTGCTGTCTTCGAGCACGTCAAACACCAGGCGGCTGCCGGCGCGCTCCATTACCGCCAGTTCGGCGCCGTGCACCTCGTGCTGATCCCCCAGGCGGATGGCGCCGTGCAGCACGAACAAGGCCGTGGTGTGTCCTTCCGGCAGATCGAACGCCACTTGATGACCGGCCTTCAGCCGCAGATCCCAGACATTCATCGGCGTGAAGGTGTGTGACGCGCCGGCAGTGCCGTCGTAATTGCCGGCAATGACGCGCATCTGGCCGGCATCGTTAGGCAACGTCACGGTGGGGATCTGCCCGGCGGTAATGCCCTGGTAGCCTGGTGCGGCCAACTTATTCTTTGCCGGCAGGTTGACCCACAGCTGGATCATCTCGAAGGCGCCGCCCTGGCTGGCGAAATCGGGGCTGTGGTATTCCTCGTGGATCAGGCCGGATGCGGCTGTCATCCATTGCACATCGCCCGGGCCGATGGTGCCGCCGCCACCCGACGAGTCGCGGTGCGACACGCCGCCTTCGTAGACGATGGTCACCGTTTCGAAGCCGCGGTGCGGATGCTGGCCAACGCCGAGCTTGCGGGTGGTGGGCGGGAAGGTGGCCGGGCCGGCGTAGTCCATCAACAGGAACGGGGACATTTCCTCGGCGATATCGCGATAGGAAAAGATGCCCCGCACCGGGAAGCCGTCCCCGACCCAGTGACTGCCGCTGCCGCGTTTGATGAATGCCAGTTGTTTCATGACTGCTCTCCTTGAGTGGATGCAGTTACTGTAGAAGGCTGACTGCCCACGCACTAGATGGTTAAATACGAAAACATTTTCCAACTGGTTGCATAATGGATCTCAATCAAGCAGCAGTATTCGTCAAGGTGGTGCAGGCTGGCAGTTTCAGCGCCGCCGCCCGCCTGCTCGGCCTGCCTACCTCCACGGTGAGCAATCGGGTCGCCACTCTGGAAAAGCGCCTGGGGGTGACGCTGCTGCAACGCACGACGCGGCAGCTCAAGCTGACCGAGGCGGGCGAGCTGTACTACGAGCACGCGTCTACCGGCCTGGCACACATGCTGGATGCGGAATCAGTAGTGACCGAATCGATAGGCGAGCCAAGGGGCGTGCTGCGCGTCACCGCGCCTGCCGATCTTGGCGACCAGCTGCTGTCCAGCATCGCCCAGCAAGTGCGGCGCAACTACCCGAAGGTCAGCATCGACATGCTGCTGGTGGATCGCTACGTCGACCTGATTGCCGAAGGGGTGGATGTGGCCATTCGCACCGGGGCGCTCAAGGATTCCAGCCTGATCGCCAGGCATGCAGGCGTTGCACAGTGGGTGCCGTTTGCCAGCCCTGGCTATCTGGAAACCGCACCGGTACCCGATATGCCGCAGGCACTGCGGCACCACCGCTGCCTGCAGTTCACCCCGCTGGGCAGGGACAGCTGGACCCTGAAAGGCGAAACCGGCAGCGTGACGGTGCCGATGACAGGCCAGGTGCAGGTCAACGACATCCGGGTGATTCGCGCCCTGGCACTGGCAGGAGAAGGCGTTGCCCTGCTGCCGCTTTACCTGTGCAAGGAAGACTGCACGGCAGGCCGCCTGGTGCGTGTGTTACCCGAGTGGTACGCCAAGGCAGACCCAGTCCACCTCGTCTACCCCCGCCAGCGCTTCATGGCGCCAAAACTGCGTGCCTTTATTGAGCTGGCCATACAGGAGCTGGCTTTGTGGTTGGCATAGATCTACCGCCCACAAGCCATGCCAACCATCAGGGAAGGCCTTCCTGGGTAAGGTCCGTTCTTCCCCGGTCCGCAGACTGATCAAGATATCGGGTACTTGCCTGCTTTGGCCGACGTGCTACCGCTCCTGCCTGGGGCCGCAGTTCGGCCCAAGCGGGCTTTACGGCAATTGCACTGAGCGACCGCTGCCGATGGAGGCTGTCGATCATGCCGGCCTGGGTCGTGGCTTCATGGGGGAGTCATCGTTCACCTGCCGATGTGATCACGCAGCAAAGGCCTGGGCATTCATCCAGCGGCGGTAGCGGTAGTTCCTGCACGTGGTATCCCATTGCTGCTGTGCCAGCGCTATTGCAGGAGCAACATCTGGGCGGGTGCGTTTGCCTTTGCCCAGGCGGCGCAGCTGGTACTTCACCATCGCCATGTAACCGACCGAGGCCAGAACCTTGTTCTTCCACGGGATGGCCCGCAGCAGGGAAGTCGCCGTGGTGTCGACGCGCCAGGTGCGGGGTAGCTGCGGGTCTATCGCCAGTGCGGTGGCCATGCCGGCGACGGCAATGCCGCTTTGCAGTACCTGCTCCACCACCGGGTAGCGGCGAATGCCGCCGGTCACCATGATGGGCATGTGGGCAACCGCGGCGATGTCGCGGGCGAATTCCAGGAAATAGGCTTCGCGCGCCAGTGTGCGGCCATCGCGGGTCTGGCCGTGCATGGCCGGTGCCTCGTAACTGCCGCCGGACAGCTCGATCAGGTCCACGCCCAGCGGGTTCAGCATGGCAACCACCTGTTTGGCATCGTCGGCGCTGAAGCCACCGCGCTGGAAGTCGGCCGAGTTGAGCTTTACCGAGACGGCAAAGCCGGCACCCACCGCCTGGCGGACTTCCCGGACGATATCCAGCAACAGCCGGGCGCGGTTCTCGATGCTGCCGCCCCAGCGGTCGGTGCGCTGGTTGGTGATGGGCGACAGGAACTGGCTGAGCAGGTAGCCATGCGCGGCGTGGATCTGTACGCCGTTGAAGCCGAAGCGTGCGGCCAACCTTGCGCTGCCGACAAAGCGGGCCTGTACCTCGGTGATGTCGGCCGCGGTCATGGCGCGCGGCAGCTCGAACTGTTTGGAGAAGTTGCCCAGATCCAGCGCCACCGCCGATGGTGCGATGGCTTCCTGCCCCAGCGCGGCAGGCATCTGGCGGCCGGGGTGGTTGATCTGCATCCAGACTTGCGCACCCTGCGCGCGGGCGGCAGCGGACCACTGTTCGAAGCGGTCGCCGAACTGTGCCGACTCCAGCACCACGCCGCCCGGCCCGGTCATGGCGCGGCGATCCACCATGACGTTGCCGGTGATCAGCAGCCCCGCACCGCCTTCCGCCCAGGTGCGGTACAGGCGGACCAGTTCGGCGGATGGCGCGTGATCCTGGTCGGCCATGTTTTCCTCCATGGCGGCCTTGGCAAGGCGGTTCGGCAGCTGGGTGCCGTTGGGCAGGGTTAGGGAAGTGAAGGGGCTCATCGTGGTCTCCCGGGTAGTGGAGACAGCACGATAGATTTAAAGCCAACTTGAAGGTCAAGCCCCGGCGGTGAAGAAAATGTGGTGAGGAAATTTTTTGCTGCCGCCGGGTGGTAATGGTGGGCCGGGTCGGCACATCGGCAGCCATTCCGCCACGGCCTGATGCGCGATCCGGGTCGGGAGGTGGCGCTGTTGACATTAAAGCGGGCTTTAAACCTAGCATGATGCTTGCCGTCATCTCTGGCAGGCCGCCGTACCCGGACAGAGGGCATGGTGGAATGTTCTATCATCCGAAGGGTATTACCCATGTCCATCTTCAAGCAGCTCGCCCTGCTCGCCATAGCGCTACTGATGATGAAAACCGCCATAGCCGAATCGACTCCTGCAGCGTCCGTCAGCACCGGCAAGGTGCTGGTGGTGATGACCAACCACGACTACTACCCGGGCAGAAACGACCGTACCGGGCTGTGGCTCACCGAGCTGACCCACGTTTACGATGTGCTGACCGGCGCCGGCTACACGGTGGATTTCGTCAGCCCGCATGGCGGTGCCGTGCCGCTGGACCAGCGCAGCCTGGGCTGGCTGTATATGGATGCCGCGGCCAGGGCGCATCTGCATGACCCGGCCTTCATGGCGCTGCTGCAGTCGACGAAGGCTGCGGCCAACGTTGACCCGGTGGCTTATCGCGCCATTTTCTATACCGGCGGCCATGGCACGATGTGGGACTTCCGCGGCAGCAGGGAACTCAAGCGCATCGCCGAAGGCGTCTACCGCCATGGCGGCATTGTGTCGTCGGTGTGCCATGGCGCAGCCGGCCTGCTGGATCTGGAGGCGGATGACGGTACGCCGCTGATTGCCGGCCATCGCGTGACGGGGTTTTCCAATCTGGAAGAAACGCTGTCCGGGGTAAAGGATCAGGTGCCCTATATGCTGCAGAGCGAGATGGAGGCCAAGGGCGCGCGCTACGAGAAGTCGCTCATCCCGTTCGGCAGCTTCGTGTTGACCGATGGCCGCCTGGTTACCGGGCAGAACCCCGGTTCCAGCAAGGAAGTGGCGCAGGCACTGTTGGCCGCATTGCAAAACGGCAAGCAGCCGTAAGCCCGGCGGCACGGCATTCAGTCAATGCTTCAGTCAGGAACAGCATGAAAATCGGAGAACTGGCCAAGCGTACCGGCATGGCGCCTTCCGCCATCCGCTTCTATGAAGCCAGGGGCCTGCTGAAGGTGGCAAGCCGGCAGGCCAATGGCTACCGCGACTACCCGCCGGAGGCAGTGACAGTGCTGACCATCATCAGTGATGCCCAGCAGGCCGGCTTCTCGCTGGATGAAATCAAGCAGCTGCTGCCGACGGATGTTGCCTCCCGGCAGCACGACGAATTGATCGCCATCCTGCAGCGCAAGGTCGCGGATATCGAGGCACTGCAGACACGGCTGGCGCAAAACAAGGCACATATCCAGTCGCTGATCCAGCTGATCGAATCCAGGCCGGAAAACATGGACTGCAAGGCTAATGCCGCCCGGGTAATGGCCAGCCTGGGCCTTGCCGGCGACACATAAGGCGCAGCCGGCCCGCCATGAACGCGACAAGCGGTTCGATGCCAGCAAATGCAGACGTCGCTTCCCTGACTTTGCCGTGAGCACCTGCGAGTAGCAATGAGATTCGGGGCGAGGTTTGTATTACGGCTAGTTGGTGATGGAGACATACGGTTCCGGCGTGATGCCGGGCGGCGTATCGTCGGGCCGCCATTTTTGGAACAAGGCGCGGAAAGTGCCGTCCCGCTTCATGGTGACCAGCATGTGCTGCCACGCGTTGACGAATTCAGGCGGCGTGTCCTGGGAACAGACGATATAGGACTGGCTTTGGTTGACCAGCATGACCATTTCGACATCGTCCAGCCGTGCCTGCGTTTTGGCCAGTAACTTAGGCAGGGTAAACGCAGCGGCGAACATGAGCTTGCCCCGGTCGTGCAGCAACATCGCCACCATCGTTTCCGGGGTCAGGGTAGGTTCAAGATTGTTAAATCCCAGCTTCTTCAGCAGTTCATAGGTATACCAGCCGTTGGGAACCAGCACCCGATCAACAGCCTTGGCCTCTGCAAGATTATGTATGCGGAGGCTGTTGCTGCGCTTGGCATAGAACCCGAATCGCCCGGTGGTAATTGGCCCGATCCACTGGAATTTGTTTTCGCGTTCCGGTGTCCGTCCCATATCCAGAATGCACGTGGCCGGCTCGCTTTGCAGCTTTGCAAAGGCCCGCGGCCAAGGCAGCATGGTAATCGGGAGTGACTGCCCGAGACGGCTCTGAATCTCGCGAGCCACCTCGGGATAGAGCCCAACAATGGCACCATCTTTGGTGAAATTATTGGGTTCCTCTTCGTGGGTCAGCAGTTGTACGGTGCTGGCATTCGCGCTAAGGGCAAGCAGTAATGAAGCAAAGCAAGTAATACGCCGCAGGCTAACCATCCCCTCTCCTTGAGGAATCAGCTTTTTACCATTATCGATGAAAGGGGCTCTCAGAAAACAAGAGTTTGCTCGGCCCGTAGCGGGCTGCCCGGCCCTGTCGCATTGCCCGGCTACGGGCTATAAGAACACTGTGATCTGACAGCATCGCCTCCGCCGGCGGGCAAAATGGTCTGTCACGCCACTGGCAGGCAAGGACGACATGGGGCCCGACGGGCCTCTTTGCTTTTGCGGCATATCGCAGGCGGGCATCTTGCAAGGACAGCAGCCATGACCACCACCCGCATCGAGACCGATTCCTTCGGCCCCATCCCCGTTGCCAGCGACCGCTACTGGGGCGCGCAGACCCAGCGTTCGCTGGGCAATTTCGATATCGGCAGCGACCGCTTTCGCTGGAAGTTTCCGGTGATCCGCGCGCTGGGCATCCTGAAAAAGGCTGCCGCCCAGGCCAATATGGAGCTGGGCGAACTGGCACCGGAGCTGGGTCGCGCCATCATGCAGGCGTCCGACGAGGTGATAGTCGGGCGCTGGAACGAGCATTTTCCGCTGGTGGTGTTCCAGACCGGCTCCGGCACCCAGTCGAACATGAACGCCAACGAGGTGATCGCCAACCGCGCCAGCGAGCTGCTGGGGGGCGCACTGGGCAGCAAGCAGCCGGTACATCCCAACGATCATGTCAACCGCGGGCAATCGTCCAACGATACCTTTCCCACCGCGATGCACATCGCGGTGGTGGCACAGCTGGAGCAGCGCCTGTTCCCGGCGGTGGGGCAGTTGCGCGACACGCTGGCGGACAAGGCGGCGGCGTTCGACGAAGTGGTGAAGACCGGGCGCACCCACCTGCAGGATGCCACCCCCATTACCCTGGGGCAGGAGGTTGGCGCCTGGGTGGCGCAGCTGGACTACGCGGTGGAAACCCTGCGCCACAGCATGCCGGACCTGTACGATCTGGCCATAGGCGGCACCGCGGTCGGCACCGGGTTGAATGCGCACCCGCAGTTTGGCGAGCGCTGCGCCAGCCACATTGCCGTAGAAACCGGCCAGCCTTTCCAGGCTGCGGCCAACAAGTTCTTTGCGCTGTCGGCGCACGATGCGCTGGTTACCACTTCCGCCTGCCTGCGCACGCTGGCCGGTGCGCTGCTGAAGATTGCCAACGATGTACGCTGGCTGGCCAGTGGGCCGCGCTGCGGCATAGGCGAGATACTGATACCGGAGAACGAGCCGGGCTCCTCCATCATGCCGGGCAAGGTGAACCCTACCCAGTGCGAGGCGCTGTCCATGGTCTGCGTGCAGGTGTTCGGCAACGACGCCGCTACCGCTTTTGCCGGCAGCCAAGGCAATTTCCAGCTCAATGTCTACAAGCCGGTAATGGTGCATAACGTGCTGGAAAGCATCGACCTGCTCAGCGATGCCTGCATCTCGTTCGACCTGCACTGCGCGCAGGGCATCGAGCCCAATCTGCCGGTGATAGCACACCACCTGGCCAACAACCTGATGCTGGTGACCGCGCTGAACCGCCACATCGGCTACGACAAGGCCGCCACCATCGCCAAGACTGCGCACCGGCAGGGCCGCACCCTGCGCGAGGTGGCCATCGAGCTGGGTTACACCACGGCGCAGGAGTTCGATGCCTGGGTGGACCCGCTGCAGATGACCCGCAGCGGCGGCTGACTGCCGGCCGGCTGTGAAGGCACGGTTAGTTGGCCGCATGGCCCCAGCGCACGGCCGCCCACCCGGGCGGCCGTTGTTCATGCCAGGCAGGCAAAACGGCATCCGGCGCCGGCTTGCCAGATAAGTTCTTGTTGAAAAAGAAACTATACTTAACAAGCAGTTAGTACGTCGGCTGTTCAATTAGCGCCGGATTGGCCAGGGGAAGCAGTATCCGCCCGTGGCGATCCAGGAACATATATGGCACTGCATGCAGAGGGGTAATGGTTTTTAACGCCAGGAGAGAATGATGATCATCGACCTCGGCTGGATGCCCCCTGTTTCCCTCGTGCTGATCATGATCTGGCTGATCGGCACATCGATCCGCATATTCCGTGAATATGAACGCGGTGTGGTGTTTACCCTGGGGCGTTTCTGGAAGGTAAAAGGGCCGGGGCTGGTCATCATCATTCCCGCGATCCAGAAGTCCATTCGGGTGGATCTGCGCACCGTGGTGCTGGAAGTGCCGACCCAGGACGTGATTTCACGCGATAACGTGTCGGTGAAAGTCAGCGCGGTTGTCTATCTGCGGGTTACCGACCCGGAAAAGGCCATCATCCAGGTGGTGGACTACCTGAATGCCACCAGCCAGCTGGCGCAAACCATGCTGCGCTCGGTGCTGGGCAAGCACCAGCTCGACGATATGCTGGCCGAGCGTGAAAAGCTGAACATGGATATTCAACAGGCGCTGGATGCCCAGACCGACTCCTGGGGCATCAAGGTGTCGAACGTTGAAATCAAGCAGGTAGACCTGACGGAATCCATGATCCGCGCCATCGCCCGCCAGGCCGAAGCCGAGCGCGAGCGGCGTGCCAAGGTGATTCATGCCGAAGGGGAATTGCAGGCATCGGAGAAACTGTTCCAGGCCGCCAAGGTGCTGGCCCAGGAGCCGCAGGCGATTCTGTTGCGCTATCTGGAAACGCTGACCGTGATTGGCGCAGACAAGAACACCACCATCGTGTTTCCCCTGCCCATGGACCTGATTGCCTCACTGGAAGAGAAAATGAAAAATACCGGCAAGGGTATTTGATTCGCCTCCGCGGCAATATGGCGAGCGCGAATGCCGGGGCCAGACCATTCCCGGCTCACGGCTCGCCGTAATACTTTTTGTAGGCCTCCCGCCAATCGTTCACCAGCATCTGCCTGGCCTCATCCAGCGTGATATTGCCGGCGCACATTTCCTTGTGCAGCCGGTTTTCCAGTTTGTCCTTGAGCACGGCATTCCACGGGCTGCTGCCATAGGCCTGCGGCCAGAGGTTATCGATTTCATCGGCACCGCCAAGCTCGCGGCTGATCAGGTGATCGACCTCGCAGTGACGATTGCCCGCCGGTATACACCTGGGGTCGTCATTGCCGCTGTAGCCGTAGCGCTGGAAAACCTGCTGCTTCATTTCCGCGCTGACATGGCGCTCGTCCTTGCCCCAGGTGGTGCTGCAAATCTGCTGCTGGGTGAGATCGGGCCGCGCGCTGCCGGGGGTCAGCTCCGGGTCGGGAATGTCATCGGCACGGGCGGGCAGCGAGAGCAATAGCAGGGTAATCAGGCATAAAGCTCGCATCAGTGGCTCCTTCACGGGGCGGGTCGGGATGCTCATCGGGGAGGCGTCAGCCCTGGCGGGCGGCTTCGATGGCGGCGATGTCGATCTTGCCCATGGTCATCATGGCCGCGAATGCGCGCTTGGCCGCCGCGCGGTCGGGGTCGCTGATTGCTGCGATAAGCGCGCGGGGTGTGATCTGCCATGACAGCCCCCAGCGGTCCTTGCACCAGCCGCATGCGCTTTCCTCGCCGCCATTGCCCACAATTGCTTGCCACAAGCGGTCCGTTTCGGCTTGATCGTCGGTGGCAATCTGAAACGAGAAGGCATCGTTGTGCCTGACATGCGGGCCGCCGTTCAGACCAAGGCAGGGAATGCCGGCGACGGTGAATTCAACAGTCAGCACATCGCCTTCCTTGCCGGCGGGGTAGTCGTCCGGGGCATAAAAAACGGTGCCGACCGCGCTGTCGGGGAAGGTTTGGGCATAGAAGTTGGCCGCATCGAGGGCATCGCCGTCGAACCATAGGCAGATGGTGTTCTTGCTGTTCATTGTGCGCCTCCTGAAAGCGCAGGCTTGGCGCCTGCTTTGCGCAAAACAATGCGGGCTCCGGCGTGCCGCCAGGGCAGCAGCCATGCTGGCTGACCGGTTGTTGATGTGACCGGTTGTAGATGTGACTGATTGTAGATGCCGGCTGCGGCAGTTCCCAGCACATGGCAACAGGCCTTCGTCCACTTGCCGCGCAGCGGGCGGCGACAAGGCCTAAAGTGATAAGGCCAAGCTGGTGTGCAGCGGCGTCGGGCAGCAAACGATGCCCGGCTCTGCAGCCCGGTTCTTTGTCCAGCAGCGTTCTAACGGGAAGGCAATCGCCATGGCGGATATCGACATTTCTGAAGCGCTGGTCCGCAAGTTCGACAAGTCGGGGCCGCGTTATACCTCGTATCCAACCGCGGACCGCTTCCACCCCGGCTTTGACCAGCACAGCTACCAGCACTACCTGGAGCAGCGCCGGCACAGCGACAGCAACCCGCCGCTGTCCGTCTACCTGCACCTGCCGTTCTGCGAGTCGCTGTGCTATTTCTGCGCCTGCAACAAGATCATCACTCAGGATCACAGCCGGGTAAGCCAGTATCTGCGCTACCTGGAGCGGGAAATGGCGCTGGTGTCGTCGTACCTGGGGCCGGATCGTCAAACCGTGCAGCTGCACCTGGGGGGCGGCACGCCGACCTTTTTCAGCCCGAAGGAGCTGCGCCAGCTGCTGGACATGCTGCACGAGCACTTCGACTTCACGGCAGATGCTGAGCTGGGCATCGAGATTGATCCGCGTACGGTGCATGACGGCTTGCTGGAGGAGCTGGCCGAGCTGGGCTTCAACCGCAACAGTTTTGGCGTGCAGGATTTCGAACCGGCGGTACAGCAGGCCGTCAATCGCATTCAGCCATTCAATATGGTGGAGAAGGCGGTGATCGATAGCCGCCGCGCCAGGTTTCAATCGGTGAATGCCGACCTGATTTACGGCCTGCCCAAGCAGACGCAGCAAAGTTTCAGCCGCACGCTGGACAGCCTGATCCAGCTCGCGCCCGACCGCATCGCGCTGTACAACTACGCGCACCTGCCCAGCCGCTTCAAGGCGCAGCGGCTGATCGTTGCCGCCGACCTGCCCTCGGCCGAGGAGAGGCTGCAGATATTCCTGATGTCGATGCAAAGGCTGCTGGATGCCGGCTATGTGTATATCGGGCTGGATCACTTTGCGCGCCCCGACGACGAGCTGAACCTGGCGCGGCAGAACGGCACGCTGCATCGCAATTTCCAGGGCTATACCACCTGGGCCGAATGTGACCTGGCAGGCTTTGGCGTTTCCGCCATCAGCAAGGTGGGCCATTCCTATGGCCAGTCGGTGCGGTCACTGAATGCCTACTACGAGCGGCTGGACAACGGGCAGCTGCCGATAGACCGCGGCTTCGAGCTGAACCAGGACGACCTGCTGCGGCGCCAGATCATCATGGCGCTGATGTGCAGCGCGCCACTCGATATCGAGGCCATCAACCGCCGCTGGGACATCGATTTCAATACTTATTTTGCCCGCGAGCTGGCGCAGCTGCGGCAATACGAAGATGCGGAGCTGGTCAGCATCGAGCCGCACTTCATCCGGGTTACCGCCAAGGGCCGGTTGTTCGTGCGGGCGCTCAGCATGGTGTTCGACCACTACCTGAACCAGCCGACGACGTCGACCTACTCCAGGTTGATCTGAAGCCGGACAACATAAAAACGGGCCATCATCATGATGGCCCGTTTGGACTACTACCGGAATCAGATACCCTGTGCCACCTTCACTGCAGCCGGGCGGCGGCGGATCAGGCGCAGCGCGAACCGTGCCAGGTACAGCACACCGAGTGCGAACACGATGTCACCCGGTACGCGCAGCCACACCAGGTTCTGCATCAGGGCGGAATGGATCACCTCCGGCGAGCGGGCATACCACAGACCCTTGCTGACGCTGGCCCAGGCCTGGTAGATGCCCGACGGCAGAATCGACATGAACACCATCATGAACAGGCCCACGTTCAGCATCCAGAAGCTGGGCTTGAGCAGCTTGTCTTCCCAGTCATCACGCTCCGACAGGCCGCGCAGGCAGAACAGCATCAGGCCGATACCGAGCATGCCGTACACGCCGAACAGTGCCGCGTGGCCATGGGCCGGGGTCATGTTCAGGCCCTGCACGTAGTACAGCGAAATCGGCGGGTTGATCGAGAAGCCGAGCACGCCGGCGCCCAGGGTGTTCCATACCCCCACGGCCACAAAGCACAGGATGGACCATTTGTAGGTGGCTACCCACGGTGCGGCCTGCGCCTTGCGGTAGGTATGCCAGCCTTCCAGACCGATCAGCGCGAGCGGTACCACTTCAAAGGCAGAGAACACGGCGCCCACGGCGATCACCGCGGTAGAGGTGCCGGTGAAGTACAGGTGGTGCAGGGTACCCAGGATGCCGCCGAACAGGAACACGATGGTTTCCATCACGATGGCGCGGTTGGCGCTATCGATGCGAATCAGCCCCAGGCGCGAGAAGATCAGTGCAATCACGGCGGTAGCGAACACTTCGAAGAAGCCTTCCACCCACAGGTGCACCAGCCACCATCTCCAGTACTCGATCATCGAGTAGTGCGTGTGTTGGCCCCAGGCCAGCGACGAGGCGTAGAACAAGCCGATGCAGGTGGCCGACAGGAACACCATGGCGATCAGGCCACGGCCTTCGGTTTTCTTGTTTTTCAGTGCCGGCATCAGCGCGCGGCCCATCAGGAACAGCCAGAACAGCAGGCCGATGAACAGCAGGATCTGCCACACGCGGCCCATGCTGGTGTACGCCAGACCCTGATTGCCGATCCAGAAGCTGAAGTCGGTGCCCAGATGCTGCAGCGAACCGATCCAGCCCATGGCGGTGGAGCCTACCACGATGAAGATCAGCGCCCAGAACAGCACATCCACGCCGAGCTTCTGCAGCTTGGGCTCATGGCCGGACAGCAGCGGCGAGATATACAGGCCGGTAGCCAGCCATGCAGTGGCAATCCACAGCACGCCGAACTGGGTGTGAATGGTACGGCTCACCACCCAGGGCAGCACGGTGGCCAGCGGCATGCCGAAGAAGCTGTGCCCCTCCACCGCATAGTGCGCGGTGATGGCGCCCATGCCTACCTGGGTCAGCAGCAGGCCGATCACCACGTAGAAGTACTTCTTGGTGGCACGCATCGACGGCGTGGCCTTGACGTTGAACAGCGGATCCTTGGCCGGTGTGGCCACGTGCTCTTCTTCGCCATGCGCGGTGTGATACCAGATCATGGCGGCAATGCCCGCGATCAGCAGTACCACGCTGGCAATCGACCACAGACCGTTGGCGGTGGTGGGGGTGTTGCCCACCAGCGGCTCATGCGGCCAGTTGTTGGTGTAGGTGATGTCGGACTGGCCCGGGCGGTCGGTGGTGGCCGACCAGGCAGACCAGAAGAAGAACGAGGCCAGTGCTTCGCGGTCGGCAGCGTTCGGCAGTGCGTTGGCGTTCATCGCGTATTGTTCGCGCAGGGTGTCGAACGCCTTGTCGGTGCCGTACAGGCTTTCGTAGTGCGCGGCAACCTGCGCCACCGCCTGGGCGCGTTCCTGGCTCAGCGTGACGCGGCCATTGGCGGCATCATAGCTGTTCTTGCGCATTTCGCGGCGCAGGCGGGCGTCCAGCAGGCCCTGCTTGTCCGCATCCAGATTGAGGTAGGGCTTGCCGAATTCCTGGCGTGCCCAGGTGTCGCGCAGCGCCACCGCTTCGCGGTGCAGCCAGTCGGCCGACCAGTCCGGCGCCACATAACTGCCGTGGCCCCACACCGTGCCTACCTGCTGCCCGCCGGAAGCCAGCCATGCCTGCTGGCCACGCTTGATCTGCTCGCCGGTAAACACTACCCGGCCATTACTGCTTACTACTGCATTGGGAATAGGTGGCGCGGCCACATAGATTTCTTTGCCTATGTACAGCAAGGTCGAGAATGACAGCAGGCAAATCACTGCTAGCCATCCCCATAAACGACGTGTTGATTTCATGATCTCATCCCCCGGTGGGTTGGAAAGGGCAATACTTAAGATGTACTGTATGGGCATCTTTAAAAGATGTACACGAGATGGATCTTCAGGATTCGACCTTCTTGATGGCGGTCAAGCGCAGCTGGCCACGGTGTGGCAAAGGCGGTCTGCGACGCGGGGGAGAGGGGGGCGGGGTGCCCGATGCCGGCATTGGCAGCCAGCAATTGTGGCCAGGGTGTGAAGTACCAGGACGCCTGAATCCGGGCCGTTCAGCGCAGATCCGCCGCCAGGCGAGCGCGCAGCCCGGCATTTTCGGCTGCCAGTTGCGCCAGGCGCTCGCAAGGTCTGCCGGGACCTGTCCGATAGAAGGGGCCGTTGGCTTCTTTTACTTTTTCCGAATAGCGGACGTACTGATATTTCAGGAGTGGGGAGCGTGGGTCTGACTGCTCCAGGCTCGTCGCGTGTGCTAACTGCCGCCGGAAACGGCCAATTTCGACGATGCCAACACGCTTAGACGCTGCCTGAAAACTGATAGCGGGTTCCCGGGTGCCATAGTGTCACGTCGGTGGCCACCTGGTTGTGTGCCCACGTACGTCGATGCAGCACCAGGCAGGGAGTACCAATATCCATGCGCAGCCGGTGGCGAACGGTGGCATCCGGCATTGTGGCGGTGATGACGTACTCAGCACGCTGTAATGGCGCTTCACGTGTCATGTATTCGTTCGGCGTAATCAGGGTGAAATTCTGCTCAAGGTAGTGCGGGTACAGCTTGGGGTTGACGTAGCGGTCTTCCAGCTGGATTGGCACCTCGTTTTCGTAATGCACGATGCGGGAGTGGAAGGCGGGGCCGGCTGGCAGGCCGAGTGCGGCCAACGCTTTGCTGTCGTCCGTGCATTCAAGAATAAGCACCTCACTGCTGTGCACATCGCCGCGGTTTTTAATCTCTTCGGCAATGCTTTTTATCTCGATCAAGGTGGATTGGTACTTCTGTGCCGACACGAACGTGCCTGCGCCTTGAATGCGTGTGAGCACTTGTTCGGCAGTCAGCTCCCGCAGTGCACGATGCACGGTCATGCGCGATACGCTGAATTGTTTGACCAGATCATGTTCGGAAGGGATCAGGCTGCCGTTCGGCCAGACGCCGCTTTCTATCTGCTTGCGCACATAGTTCTTGATCTGGGCATAGGCGTGCACAGGCTTGTTATTAGTCGGATGCATGAGCATTCACAATAATTAGCATCCGGTCACTATAGCACGCATCTTGTTTGTATAGGCATGTTCTTTGCATGGAAATCCTTGTGGTGTTGTATTGTAACTTATTGTATTTGAACAATAAAAATGAAAATACAGCAAGTGGCTGGAAAAGCTGTTGACACTAAGTTGTATAGGCATGCACGATGGTGAACATGTTGTGGCCCGGGCTTGGGCGATAGCATCTGGCCGGGATATGAAAGGCCAGGACTAAGAACATAACAACGACAGTACCAACGAACCCACGTGCGTTTTTGTTTCCGGCTACTGAGCGGCAGGAAGCGGTGCACACTGTCTACAGGATCAGAGAGATGAAAGTACCTACCGTATCCGCAAAGAGCCTGGCGCTCGCGGCAGCCATCATGGCATCGACTTTTTCGTTGCATGTCCAAGCCAAGGATTGGCAGAACGTTACGATCGCACTTGAGGGTGCGTATGAGCCGTGGAATTTGACCAAGCCGGATGGTTCGCTGGGTGGCTTCGAGCCGGAGTTGGCCGCAAACCTGTGTACGCGCATGAAGGTCAAATGCAAGCTGATTGCCCAGGACTGGGATGGCATGATGGCCGGGCTCAAGGTCGGCAAGTTTGACGTGATCATGGATGCGCTGTCGGTGACAGACGAACGCAAGAAGGAAATCGCGTTCTCCCTGCCGTATGCCAACACTCCTGGCGTATTTGTTGCCGCCAAAGGTGGCAAGCTTGCAAATATCGCGGGTTCCGGCATGACCGTTAAGCTGACTGGCAACGCAGCGAGCGATAAAGCGACGGTAGCTACGCTGCGCACGGCGCTCAAAGGCAAGACCATCGGTATCCAGGCGGGCACCGTTTACTCCGGCTTTATCTACAGCCAATTCAAAGACATTGCCACCATTCGCGAATACAAAACCGCGGCGGAGCATGACCTCGACCTGGTGGCTGGCCGCATCGATGTCGCATTCGACGATGCGACCTACTTCATCTCGGCATTCTCCAAACCTGACAACAAGAGTCTGACCTTCACCGGCCCGAAAATCGCGGGTCCGATCTGGGGCGAGGGCGAGGCATTGGGCCTGCGCCAGGCGGATAAGGACTTGAAAATCAAGTTTGACGCTGCCATCAAGGCCGCTCTTGCGGACGGCACTGTCAAGCGCCTGAGCGAGAAGTGGTTCAAGCTCAACGTGGCACCTTAAGGCAAAGGCCCTGAGCCCTCTCCCTTATACATGGGGCGTGGGGCTCACGGTGTTGGAATGCGGTTGCCTGCTGCCTCCGTCCTGTGTCCGGAGGGGGGCGCGGCAACCTGCCCACTTAAAGGCGTTTGAACATGTCGGCTTTTGAATTACTCGGTTTTGGCCCGGATGGTTGGGGGCAGGTGCTGCTGCTTGCGGCGCTGATGACGGTAGCGGTAACAGTCACTGCGCTTGCGATTGGCTCCGTGTTTGGCTCCCTGGTGGCATGGGGCAAACTGTCCAAGAATCTTCCCGCTCGAATTGTTGGCGATGCGTATACCACGGTCTTTCGTGGCGTACCGGAGCTACTGGTGATCTACCTGATCTATTTCGGCGGTTCCACGCTGGCTACGGCAGTGGGCAGCTATTTCGGTGCAGATGGTTTCTTTGGCTTGCCCCCGTTTCTGGCGGGTGCATTCGCTGTTGGCGTGATTTCCGGTGCATATCAGGCCGAGGTCTATCGCGGTGCCTTCCTGGCGGTATCGCGTGGGGAGATCGAGGCTGCACGTGCGATGGGCATGCCGCGCAAGAAACTGTTCTTTCGCATCATCGTTCCGCAAGTGATGCGTTTTGCGTTGCCTGGTCTGGGCAACGTGTGGCAACTGAGCCTGAAGGATTCGGCGTTGATCTCTGTGACCGGTTTGGCCGAGTTGTTGCGGACCAGCCAGGTAGGCGCGGGCTCCACTCACCATTATTTCCTGTTCTACACCGTCGGCGGTGGCCTGTATCTGGTCATGACCAGCTTGTCCAATCGCGTGTTCGACCGGGCTGAGGCGCGCGTAGGCAAGAGCTTCCGCCGTGCCATTGGCTAAGGAGCATTCAATGGATTTCGAATTTCTCTTTGACACGGTGGCGCAATTGCTGGAAGCGCTACCCGTTACGCTCGGCTTGTTCGCGTTATCGATTCTGCTTGGCCTGTTGCTGGCACTGGGTCTTACCTGGATGCGATTCTCGCGCTGGTATTTGCCACGGCAACTGGCGCGTGGCTACGTATTCGTGTTCCGTGGTTCGCCGTTATTGGTGCAGATGTTCCTTGTCTACTATGGCGTGGGGCAGTTTGATGCGGTGCGAGACAGCATGCTGTGGCCGGTGATGCGTGATCCGTTCAACTGCGCGGTGATTTCACTGGCCTTGTGTACTGCCGGTTATACCGCCGAGATTTTTCGTGGTGGCGTGCTGGCGGTACCGGCACAGCAGCTTGAGGCGGCGCGTGCGATGGGTATGTCCGGCCTCTTGCTATTCCGTCGGCTGATTGCCCCGGTAGCACTGCGTCAAGCGCTTCCTTCGTATTCGACCGAGATCGTGTTGATGGTCAAATCCACCGCGCTCGCCAGCCTGGTGACGGTTTGGGAGATCACCGGAGTGGCCCAGCGCATTATCTCGCACAGCTACCGCACCATGGAGGTGTTCCTGTGCGCTGCGGCGATCTACCTGCTGCTCAATTTCCTCATCGTGCGCGTGATTGGCCTGATCGAGTATCGCCTGTCCCCGCATCTGCGCCCCATGCCTGCCTAAGCCGGCGATAGAGAGTGAGTTGACGATATGAAAACCAATGACCTTCCAATTGAGAGCAAGATGACTACTGCCTCCGCACTTGAAATCCGCAACCTGCACAAGCGCTTCGGCAGTAACGAAGTGCTCAAGGGTGTTTCCCTCACGGCACATGAAGGTGATGTGATTACCATCTTGGGTTCCAGCGGCTCGGGCAAAAGTACTTTCCTGCGCTGCATCAACCTGCTGGAGACGCCGGATGAGGGGGAAATCATTGTTGCCGGCGAGCAGCTCATGCTACGCAAGAATCGCCACAACCAGCTTGAGCCGACCGACCGTCGCCAGGTAGACAGGATTCGCTCCGAACTGGGCATGGTATTCCAGAGTTTCAACCTGTTTTCGCACATGACGATTCTGGAAAACCTGATCGAAGGCCCTGTACATATCCAGAAGCGGGCTCGTAACGAATGCATTGACGAGGCAATGGCGCTGCTGGAGAAAGTGGGGATTGCGGATAAACATAACTTCTACCCGGCGCACCTGTCCGGTGGTCAGCAGCAGCGAGCGGCAATTGCGCGGGCTTTGGCGATGAAACCAAAGGTAATGCTGTTTGATGAGCCGACCAGCGCGCTTGACCCGGAGCGGGTGGGCGAAGTGCTTAAAGTGATGCGCCAGCTGGCGGAAGAGGGAAGGACGATGCTGGTGGTGACACATGAGATGGGCTTCGCCCGCAATGTGTCGAACCGCGTCTTGTTCATGCACCAGGGTCGGGTTGAGGCTGATGGCACCCCGGACGAATTGTTCCGCGAGCACAAGTCCGAGCGTTTCCGGCAGTTCATTTCGAGCCACGCTCATGGTTGACACCGTCATCATCGGGGGGGCGCCGCTGGGTCGACAGCAGTTGGCCGCAGTGGCTGCTGGTGCACGGCTTGAGCTCAATGCGGCAGCCTGGTCCCGCATCGACAATGCCCGCGCCATTGTCGAGCGCATTGTCGCCAATGGCGAGCGAGCTTATGGCATTACCACGGGGCTGGGGGCGTTGTGCAATGTGGTGTTGTCCCCGGATCAGTTGGCCAGGTTGTCGAGCAATACGCTGCAAAGCCATGCCTGTGGCGTTGGCGAGCCGCTGTCGATTCCGCTTGCGCGTGCGCTGTTGACGGCGCAACTGCAGAACTACGCGCACGGCCATTCCGGTATTTCTCCGGCCGTGGTTCAGCGGCTAGTCGACTTTCTTAACCTCGGTATCACCCCCGTGGTACCTGCGGGCGGGTCGGTTGGCTATCTCACTCACATGGCACATGCGGCGCTGCCATTGATTGGTCTTGGTGAAGCCTGGGTAGAAGGGGAGCGTGTGCCTGGCGGCGTGGCACTTTCACGCCGCGGGCTTGAACCACTGGTGCTTGGCGCCAAGGATGGCCTGTCGCTGGTCAACGGCACGCCTTGCATGACCGCCTTTCTGGCGATGGCGCTGGCGCGTGCCGAGCACCTGGCCAAGTGGGCCGATGTGATCAGTGCCATGAGCTTTGAGGCACTCAAGGGACAGTTGGCCGCATTCGATGCCGAAGCGCTCGCGGTCAAGCCTCATCCCGGGGCGCTGCAGGTCGGTGCCAACCTGCGCCGCTTGCTGGCAGACAGTGCCAATTTGAGTCGCCACCAAGGCATACGCACACAGGATGCCCTCAGCATTCGTTCGATACCGCAAATTCACGGCGCCAGCCGCGATCAGTTCACCCATATCGGGCGACAAGTCGATATCGAGCTGGCCTCCGCTACCGACAATCCGCAAGTATTCGGCACCCCGGACGACTACCGGGTGGTTTCTCAGGCCAACCCGCACGGCCAGTCACTGGGCATGGCAGGTGATCTGCTGGCAATCGCCTCGGCAGAGTTGGCCGGGGTTGCAGAGCGGCGCATTGATCGCTTGGTCAACCCGCTGGTCAGCGGGCTGCCGCCATTCCTGCTTGAGGACAGTGGGGTCAATTCGGGGCTGATGATCGTGCAGTACGTAGCCGCTGCGCTGGTGGCCGAGAACAAGGTGCTGGCGCACCCCATGGTGGTTGACAACTTTGTCACCTCGGCGCTGCAGGAGGACCACCTGAGCCTGGCCACCCCGGCCGTGCTCAAGGCGCACAAAGTGCTCGACAACGTGGAAACCGTGCTGGCGATCGAGTACCTGGTAGCGGCGCAGGCGCTGCATTTCTTCGACGCTGCCGCGTTGGGACAAGGTAGCCGTGCCGCGCTGGCGGTAATTCGCGAGCATATCCCGCCATATAGCGAAGACCGGGTGGTCGCGCCGGATATCACCCGCACGCTCGGCTTGCTGCGTGACCCGCTGCTGTTGCAACGCATCGAGACCGAGCTTGGCACGTCGCTTTGAAGCAGCGCGCTCTGCGGATAAGGCAGGGTGAAACAGCGAGTCAATTTATCCAGGCCACCTCGAAAAACCCCCGTTTTTGTTGCGTTACTGCGTTGCTCACGAACACTGTCTCCCTGGCTATCAGCCATATGCTGCGGAGGTAGTTTCGCCGGCATCTTGTCTCGCTTGGAAACCCGGGTTTTTCGGGGCGCCTTCCAATGATGGATATTTCACAGAAAGTGCCTCATGACCAAGGTGTTGTCCGCTGTCGCTGCGATCCTTCTCGGCAATGCGATCTTGATGATGGGCATCGGCCTGTTCGGCACGCTGGTCTCGATAGGGTTGGTGCAGGCGGGATTTTCGACACTGATGGTGGGGCTGGTGCAGTCGGCCTATTACGCCGGCTTCATGATCGGCGCCCTGGGCGCCAGCGCGCTGATTGCGCGTATTGGTCATCACCGCGCTTTTGCCGTGTTTGCTTCAGTTCTCTGTTGCGCCGCCCTCGGGCATGCGGTGTTCAGTCAGGCCTGGGTGTGGGCGACGTTGCGCCTGATTGCCGGCTTCTGCATGGTGGGCCTGTTCACCGTGGTGGAGAGCTGGCTACATGCTGCGGTCAGTAACAAGCACCGTGGGCGGGTATTCTCGTTTTATCTGATCACCGCCTATCTGGCGGCCGGGGTCGGGCAATTGCTGCTCAAGCTGGCCGATCCGGCCAGCTTCAAGCTGTTCAGCCTGATTGCCTGCCTGTTTGCCCTGTCCTTGCTGCCGGTTACCTTGACTGATAAACGGGCTGCGCCGCAAGAGCCGGGCGAGGCCGGCCCGGTAGCGGGGCTCCGCTTGTCGGCGCTGCTGCAGCTTTACCGGCAAGCCCCGCTCGGCGTGTGGGGTGGCCTGGCGGCAGGCATGCTCAACAGTGGCTTCTATGCCATGGCGCCGGTGTTCATGCGCGGTGTCGGTTACTCGGTAGCCGGGGTGTCCAGCTTCATGGGGGCGGCGATGCTGGCAGCGTTGTGCCTGCAATGGCCGGTGGGACGTCTCTCGGATCGGATCGACCGCCGCAGGGTACTGTTCGGCGTGGCGACGCTGGCTACTGCCAGTTGCATTGCCATCACCTGGTATCGGCAAGGCATCTGGCTGGAGCCGATGGTGTACCTGTACGTGAGCCTGACCTTCACTGTGTACGGTCTGGTGACTTCATACATCAATGATTTCATTGCGAACGATCAGCTCATCGCGGCGAGCGCCGGTTTGCTGCTGCTGTTCTCGGTGGGCGGCATGCTTGGGCCGACCATCGCCTCCTTGGTGATGACCACGCTGGGGCCGGTTGGTTATTTCGTGTTCAGCGGCGGCGTGACCTGCGTGCTGGCGTTGCTGACGCTTCGGTTGCTGTTGCAGAAAATACCCGCTGCGGCAAACCCCTTCAGTGCTTAGGAGGTAAACCACCACCGGCAACATACCGGTGTACCCGGTTTTGGGGCGAGCCTGATCAATGTTCATCGCTTGCCCGCATGTACCTGCCGCTGCCGCGAACGGCTGCCTTCAGGCGGTGAGCAGGGCGCGTGCCGATGCGCGCACGACTTGCGCAATCAGCTCGTTATCGACTTTCGGCTCCAGTTGCTCGGCGCTGCCCTGCTGCCCGGTTGCTACCGCATTCAGCAGCCCGGCGGAGGGTTCCAGCGCATATTCGCCGGTGCATGACGGGCAGTACAGATGGTCGCCCGCCTTGCTGCTGCGTTGCACCACCAGGATAGGGCCGCACGCCAGGCAGCTGCGCAGCGGTATGCCCTCATCGCTGTGGCCCACGATGTGGTCGAGCTGCCCGCTGCGACCAAGGGCAATGAAGCGCTCGCCACACGCAGTATCGAACTGGCGGCCCAGATTCTGCTCGATGATCTGCAGCGCTTGCGCCACCGGCATGCCACGCCGGTAGGGGCGGGTACTGGTCATGGCATCGAAGGCATCGCAGATGCCGACGATGCGGGCATCGATAGGCACTGCATCGCCGCTCAAACCACGCGGGTAGCCCTTGCCGTCCGGGGTTTCGTGATGCGCGCGGACGGCCGCTTCCACCATGCCGGCCAGCGGGTGGCCGGCCAGCATGCGCCAACCCACTTCCGGGTGGGTCTTGATGACCGAATATTCCTCGCTCGTCAGGCGCTCCTTCTTGCGCAGGATGTGGTCCGGCACGCTGATCTTGCCCAGGTCATGCAGAAACCCGCCCAGCGCAATGCGGGCGGTATCTGCAGGCGGCAGCTCCAGGGCGGTGGCCAGCAGATGGCTGAAGCGCGATACCCGCCACAGGTGGCCGCCGGTATACGGGTCACGCGCTTCCACCATCCAGGCCATTACCAGCAGGCTGGTCAGCAGATCCTCATGCACGCCGGAGCGCCGGTATCCGGTGTCGCCCCGCAACAAGTGAGTGATGTGGCTAACCAGTCCCATAGTGTTTCCTTGTGATTGTGTGGATATCCAGCTGCGCCCATGCCCCGTCACAGCGGGCTGGCCGCTTAGCTTAGTCGCCGCAGGCTGCCGATTCCTTACATGGCGTGTTTCAACCGCATACAGTGCGTGGCCGCTGCTGGCAGTACATCACAAAGCACGGGAGTGGTAACGCAGTATTTGCCAATGACAGCGCCGGCTACCCGCCAGCCGTGGTTCTGGCTGGTGTGGTAGCCGGCAGCGTGTCTCATGCCGCTCGCGGCAAGGCTCAGTTATAGATATCGAAATCGAAGTATTTCTTCTGGATCTTCAGGTAAGTGCCGTCCTTGTGGATGTCGTAGATGGCCTTGTTGAGCTGCTGGCGCAGTGCCTGGTCTTCCTTGCGCAGGCCGATGGCGGCGCCCACGCCCAGGGTGTCGGTGTCATGCAGTGCCGCGCCGACAAAGGTGTAATCGCGGCCGCGTGCGGTTTTCAGGAAGCTCAGGTCGGCCTGCACCGAATCCTGCAGCGCGGCATCCAACCGGCCGGCCTGCAGGTCCTGGTAGACCAGGTCCTGGTTCTGGTACGTCACCACCGTCACGTTGTTGGGCTCCCAGTATTTGCGGGCGTAAGTCTCTTGCGTCGAGCCCTGTTCCACCCCGATGCGCTTGCCCTTGAGTGATTCCGGCGTGCCCAGCGCGGCGCCCTTCCTGGCGACCAGCCGTGTCGGGGTGTGGTAGATCTTGTCGGAGAAGGCAATCTGCTGCAGGCGCTTCTCGGTCACGCTCATCGACGACAGGATGGCGTCGAATTTCTTGGCCTTCAGCCCCGGGATAATGCCGTCCCAGGAGTTTTCCACCCAGACGCAACGCACCTGCAGCCGGGCGCAGATGGCATTGCCGATATCGATATCGAAGCCGACCAGCTTGCCGTCCGGTGCCTTGGATTCGAACGGGGCATAGCTGGGGTCGAGGCCGAAGCGGATAACGCCGGCGTCCTTGGCGTACACACTGCCGGCGAGCAGGGCCAGCGTCATGGCCAATGCAAGTTTCTTCATCGTTTTCTCCGTGGATGTCGTGCTTGTTGTGGTGTTGCAGGGGTGTTGGCCGCACGCGGCACGTAGCAGCAGGCGGCCTGGGGAAAGCGGCTCAGCCGGCAGGCGCCAGGAAGCGCTCGACCAGGCGAGCCCAATAAGCGGCGCCGATCGGCAGGTTGCGGTCGTTGAAGTCGTATTCGGGGTTGTGCACCATGCAGCCGTCTTCGCCTGTGCCGTTGCCGATGCGCAGGAAGCAGCCGGGGCGGGCCTGCAGCATGTAGGCGAAGTCCTCGCTGCCCATCAGCTGCGCGGTGTGCGGCACCACCTGCTCGGCGCCCACCAGCTCTTGCGCCACCTGGATGGCGAATTCGGTTTCGCGGTCGGAGTTGATCACCACCGGGTAGCCCATGCGGTAGTCGATGTCCGCCGTGGCGCCATAGCTGGCCGCCTGCTGCTGCACCAGCTCGGTAATGCGCTGCTTGAGCAGGGCGCGTACTTCGGCGCTGAACGAGCGCACGCTCAATTCCAGCCGGGCGCTGTGCGGAATCACGTTGTTGGCGGCGCCGGCCTGCTGCACGCCCACCGTCACCACCGCCGGCTGCGCCGGGTCGATGTTGCGCGCCACGATGGTCTGCAGCGCCATCACGATGCTGGAGGACACCACGATCGGGTCCACCGTCAGGTGCGGGCGCGCGGCATGGCCGCCGGTGCCGTGGATGGTGATGTAGATATTGTCGCCGGCGGCGAGGAACGGCCCCTTGCGGAACAGGAACGTTCCCACCGGTGCGCCGGGGTGGTTGTGCACGCCAAACACGGCATCGCAGGGAAAGCGCTCGAACAGGCCGTCGTCGATCATGCATTTGGCGCCGCTGTCGATGCCGTGCTCTTCCGCCGGCTGGAAGTAAAGATGCACGGTGCCGGAAAAATTGCGCGTTTCGGCCAGGTATCTGGCGGCCCCCAGCAGCATGCTGGTATGGCCGTCGTGGCCGCAGGCGTGCATCTTGCCGTGGTGCTGGCTGGCATAGGGCAGGCCGGTCTGTTCGTGGATGGGCAGCGCATCCATGTCGGCGCGGATGCCGATGCTGCGCTGGCCATCACCCACCGTCAGCGAGCCCACTACCCCGGTGCGGCCAACCCCGGTAGTCACGGTGTAGCCCCATTGCTGCAGTTTTTCTGCCACCAGCGCCGCGGTTTGCTGTTCCTCATAGGCCAGTTCCGGGTGCTGGTGGATGTGGTGGCGAATCGCGCGCAGTTCATCCGCCATGCTGTTCAGATCAGCGACTTCGCAGTAACGCTTGCTGGTGTCCATTTCATTGCGCCTTTCAGGAATGCAGCCCACAGCGCGGGCCTGCAGAAGAATCCGGAGCCGCCGGCATGGCGGGGTTGGCATCACGATACGGTTTGCGTAGTGCGCTGAAAAGATGTAATTTTTTTGAAAACGATCAGGATTATTTATCACCGGGAGGAGTATGAAACTGCAGCAACTTCAGGTGTTTGTTGCCGTTGCCGAGGAAAAAAGCCTGCGCGCCGCAGCGCGGCGGCTGGATCTGACGCAGCCGGCGGTAACCCGTACCGTGCAGGAGCTGGAACACGATCTGGGTGTGGTGCTGATGACGCGCAGCGTGCAGGGCATAGCGCTTACGCCGTATGGCGCTGCGCTGAAAATCCGCGCGCTGCAATTGCTGGAAGATGCGCGCCGTGCGCGCGAAGAGCTGCAGCAGCTCAAGGGCGAGATGCGTGGCAAGGTTGCCGTCAGCGCGACCTCGACCATTGCGCTGACGATACTGCCGCTGGCGATTCAGCATTTTCAGCAGGCGGCGCCGGAGACCGAGCTCACCTTCCTGGAGGTGAGGTTCCCCGAAGCCAGCCAGAAGCTGCGCGACGGCAGCATTGACTTCATCGTGTCGCACGTGCTGCCCGACATGCTGGCTGATGATCTGGTCAGCCTGCCGCTGTTCAGCGCCGACTTCGTGGTGATGGCGCGCGAGGGGCACCCGCTGGCTCACGCCCGCCAGCTGGCCGAACTGGCGGACGCGCAATGGGCCACCACGGTGCCCGTCGGCGGCTTCCAGCACAGCGTAATGGAAACCGCCTTCCACAATGCGGGGCTGCCGCTGCCGCGGCGGCTGATCCAGTGCTCGGCGTTTGCCATTGCGCTGGGGCTGGTTTCCGGCACTGATACGCTGGTGCTGTTTTCCTCCCTGCTGGCCAAGCGCCTCGCCGGCCTCGGGCTGTGCCAGATTCCGCTGCAACAGCCGCTGCCGGCGCTGGAGATGAGCATCGTCATGCGCCGGGACATCCTGCTCACCCCGGCGGCCGATTTCTTCGTGCGCTGCCTGCGCAAGGCGGTGGCGGCACTGGCGCCGGAAGAGCGCCGCGCCCGCTAGGGCTGGCGCTTTTTGCGCCGTTGCGGCGGCGGGCGCGCTGCCGGCGTATGACAGTGGCGGGCCGGCAGCGTATGCTAGAACGCATTGTGACGCGCGCGTGAACCGCCATGGCCTTCAATCCCATCCTCAATACCGACTCCTACAAGCTCAGCCACTGGAAGCAGTACCCGCCGGGTACCGATGGCATGTATTCCTACGTTGCCGCGCGCGGCGGCACCGCCTCGCACGTGCTGTTCTTCGGCCTGCAGGCGCTGCTGAAGGACTACTTCAGCCAGCCGCTGACGGCGGGGGACATCGACGAGGCGGAGGCGCTGGTGGCGCTGCACGGGCTGCCGTTCAACCGCGCCGGTTTCGAGCGCATTCTTGCGCTGCATGGCGGCTACTGGCCGGTGCGCATCCGCGCGGTGGCCGAGGGCGAGCTGGTGCCCACCGGCATTCCGATGATCACCATCGAATCCACCGACCCGGAGCTGTTCTGGGTGGTGTCCTTCCTGGAAACCGCGCTGCTGCGCAGCTGGTACCCGATCAGCGTGGCCACGCGCAGCTTCCGCGCCAAGGAAATCATCCGCCGCTACCTGGCGCAGACTGCCGACAGCCTGGACGGCCTGCCGTTCAAGCTGCACGACTTCGGCGCGCGCGGCGTGTCCAGCTACGAGAGCGCGCAGATCGGCGGCATGGCGCACCTGGTCAACTTCATGGGCACCGACACCCTGGCCGCGGTGGCGGCGGCGCGTCGCTACTACCATGAGCCGTGCGCCGGCTTTTCGATTCCGGCGGCGGAGCATTCCACCATCACCGCCTGGGGCCGCCCGCACGAGGGTGACGCCTTCGCCAATATGCTGTCGCAGTTCGCCAAACCCGGCGCCATCCTGGCAGTGGTCAGCGACAGCTACGACGTGTTCCACGCGGTAAGCGAGCTGTGGGGCGACCGCCTGCGCCAGCAGGTCATCGACAGCGGCGCCACCGTGGTGATCCGCCCCGATTCCGGCGAGCCGGTGCAGGTGGTGGCCGAGGTGATAGACAGGTTGGCCGCAAGCTTCGGCACCACGCTCAACAGCAAGGGCTACCGCGTGCTCAACCACGTGCGGGTGATCCAGGGCGACGGCGTGAACCTGGCCAGCATCGAAGCCATCCTGTCGCGGCTGGCCAAGCTGGGCTACAGCGCCGACAACGTCGCCTTCGGCATGGGCGCGGAACTGCTGCAGAAGCTGGACCGCGACACCCACAAGATGGCGCTGAAATGCTCGGCCATCCGCATTGCCGGTGAATGGCGCGATGTGTTCAAGGACCCGGTGACCGACCCCGGCAAGCGTTCGCTGGGCGGGCGCGTGGTGGCGGCGCGCAACAGCCGCAGCAGCTGGGGGCTGAACACGCTGGAGCGGGTCAGCGAGGCCGATCTGCAAATGCGCGTGGTGTGGGAGAACGGCAAGCTGCTGCTGGACGAAGACTTCGCCACCATCCGCGCCCGCGCCGCCGCCCACCTGGAGAACTGAATGAAAACCCCGGAACAGGTGGTGGCAGCACAGCTGGACGCCTACAACCGCAAGGATCTTGACGCGCTGCTGGCCTGCTATGCCGACGATGCGCGCATGTACGTCTACCCGGCCACGCTGGTGGCCGAAGGCCGCGAGGCGCTGCGCGAGCGCATGAGTCTGCGCTTTGCCGAGCCGGATCTGCATGCCGAGCTGCGCCGGCGCGTGGTGCTGGGCGAGCTGGTGATCGACGACGAGATCGTGACCCGCACCTTTCCGGAAGGGCGCGGCAGCATGGCGATGACCATGATCTACCGCGTGGCCGACGGCCACATCATCGATGCCTCGGTGATTGCCGGCGCGCCGGTGCTGGACGAGAGCTGATACCGGCGCAGGCCGGGGCGCGGTACAAAAAGGTTGGCCGCATGCGGCCAACCTTTATCATTTTCAGGCAGCTATCATTTTCAGGCAGTTTGCAGCGACTGCTGCTGCAGCCGGCGCCGCCACAACCAGGTGGCCGCCGCCAGCAGCGCCATGATGCCGTAGCTGATCCACGGCCCGATGGCCACCGCGCGCGCCACCGGCCAGTGAAAGGCCAGCCAGATGCGGCTGGCGCACTCCGCCAGCAGGCCGCCGCCCCACAACGCGGTCATGCCGCGCATCACTCGCCGTACCGCCGGCAGCCCCAGCCGGGCCTGCAGCGCTTGCTGCTGCTGCGGCGACTGCCGTGCCGCCGTGGCCAGTGCCAGGCGGCTCACCAGTGGCTGGCGCCATAGCAGGCTCAATACGAAGACCAGCCCCACCGCACCGGTTACCAGCGATTCACGCACCAGCAGCCAGCGGCTGTCGCCGTCGCCGAGCATGGCCAGCAGCGACAGCACGATGCCGGCCAGTACCAGTACGCTCATTGCGTCCAGCCGGCGGTGGCGGTACAGCTCCCACAAACTCCACAGCGTGGGCGGCACGGCCGACCACAGCAGCGCGCCGCGCTCGCCCCAGCCGGCCACGGTCTGGTCGTAGACCAGCCACGGCAGCAGCAGGTTGACGGCCAGGTCAGGCAGCAGCGTGCGCCAGTCAGGCTTCATCGTCGTCTTGCAGCGCGGTCAGCGGCAGTACGCGGATCGGGTTGCCCGGCACATCCATATTGGCCCACAGCCAGTTCAGGTGCGCCACCAGCGTCTCGCCGCTGGCATGCGGGCGGTTCTTGCAGGTGTGGGCATCGGCCACCACGGTCACCGCGTAGCCCAGCGAGGCGGCGCGGCGCACGGTGGTATCGACGCAGAAATCGCTGGCGTAGCCGCCCACCCACAGGTTCTCGATCTCTTCGCTGTCCAGGTACTGGCGCAGGCTGGTGTCGAGGAAGCTGTCGCAGGCGGTCTTTTCGATTACCGGGTCGCCCGGCTGGCGGTGCAGGCCGGGGTGCAGCTGCCATTCCTCGCTGCCGCGCGGCAGGTCTTCGGCATGGTGCTGGATGAATACCACGCGGTGGCCGCAGGCGCGGGCATGGTCGATCAGCTGGTTGAGCGTGGCCAGGGTTTCGGCGCCGCGCGTGGCGCGCGGTTCCATGTCGATAAGGCCGTACTGGAAATCGATGACAAGCAGGGCGGTGTTGCTCATGGCAGTCTCCGGTGGGGCCGGCCGGCGGTAGCCAGCCGGGGAAGCCGCATGCTAACAGCAAATCCGCCGGCGGCGACAGCGCCGTTCCGGCCAGGGGCGGGACGCTTGCGGCCAACCTTGCCTGGGCTAGCTGGCCTGGCTTGCGCTATCGCGCCAGGCCAGGATCAGGCTGCGCCATTCGGCCAGCATGGCGTGGTAGCCGGCGGCAAAGTCGCGGATGGCGGCGTTGCCGGCCTCGCTGAGCCCGGTGAGGGTGTAGCTGACCTGGACACGGGTGTTGGCCGCATCCACTGGCTGGCAGCTCACCTGCACCTGCACGAAGCGCGAACCGGGCGTGACCCGCACATAGCGGTAGCTGTAGGCAGCGGGCTGATAATCCGCCAGCGTCCACAGCGTGGTCTCGCCACCGTGGCCGGTACTGAAAACCATGCCCTGCACGGTGTGGCCGTCGGCCGGGTGGAAGTACTGCGGTTGCCAGTCCGGCACCCACAGCGTTTCGCCGGCCGGGGTGAACAGCGGGTAGGCGGTATCGATATCCAGCGGCAGGGTGAACTCGCCGCCGAGGTGTTGGTGTATTGCCTGGAACATGGTTGCCCTTTCCTCGGAATTGGAAAAGCCGCAGCGCCACATGGCGTGCGGCATGGCATGTCGCGGCAAACAACGGGCTCACTCTCCCTTGCGATCCTGCAGGCGGTGGCTGGCGTCGGCATCCAGGTCCAGGCCGTAGATGGCCTTGAGCTGGGCGATGGTGGCCAGGGTTTCCGGCGAGAACGGCTGTTTGCCGTCGAAGGCGTGCAGCACGATGCCTTCCAGCAGGTCACCCAGCGTCATGTCCTTGTGCTCGGCCAGTGCCTTCAGCACCTTGACCAGCCGTTTTTCCAGCCGCACCCCAGTCTGGATGCGTTCCACTGCGATAGGCGCTTGTTCGGGCATGGTGAACCCCGTCATTTCGTTTGGTACATGTGTACCAAGATAACTCGGATGTCGGGGGAGGGCAAGTGGGGTGGGGTTGATCCGGGCTATCCACTACGCGGTGGAGACAGTCTTGCAGCTTGGGTTGAGCGCAGCGAAGCCCAACGTTTACCGCATTGGTTTGGTGGTGTTGTCGGGAGTGGAATCCGCTACGCGGATGATGATTGAAGTCGCCGGTTCCGCCCGGCGTACGGGGAGGGGGGCGTGCCGCCCCCCCCCCTCCACCCCCGCTCGCCCCTTATGGTCCGCGAAACCCCGTCCAAAAAGGCATTCGCCAGGCGCCGGCAATTCGCCGTTTGCTAACGTCAAACGGCTCAGCTGCCGTCTTAAAAACCTGGCGAACACCATTTTGGCCGGCGCTCCCCGTGGGGCAGTTTGGGTGCTACACAACGTTGGCCGCATGTTGTGGTCGTGGGTTGATGCGGCCAACGTTTTTGTTCTGTATCTACGGGTGGCGTTGCCAACGGTAGGGCGGGTTGAACCAGGGGTTCATACCCGCGCAAGCCGCCAACGTTGCGCGGGTATAGCCTACGGCCAACCAGCCGACAATTACGCCCACAAAACAGGCCGCGGAGCCGAAGCAACCTGCCCCGTCAGGCGTCGTCGTCGGTGGCGTCCATATTCACCGGGATGTACAGCTCGACCACGCTGTCCGGGTGTTCCGGCCCCAGGAAGCGGGCGTCCACCAGTTCGAACTCGATGCCGGGCACCGCCACCAGGCCGGCTTCCGGCAGCCATTCGGTGTAGGCGCTGCGGAAGGTGTCCGGCAGACCCTGCACCGGGCCGTGGTGTTCCACCACCGCGTAGTGCTGCGCCGGGATGTCGATGGCCACCATGCCGGCCGGCACCGCTGCATCGGCAGTCACTTCCAGCCCGGCGATGTAGCGCCAGCTGCCGTCCGGGTGCGCATCGCACACGCCGTAGCTGTTGGCCGACTGCACGCCCTGGATTTCCGGGATGCGCGGCACGAAGCGGGTCCACAGCTGGGCGATGGTGCCGCCGTCGCTCTGCTGCCATTGCATGCCGATGACGCGGAAGGCGGGGCGGGTGACCAGGGAAGGGGTTTGCATGGTGAGGCTCCGGTTGAAGTTGGTGCAGCAGGGTAGGCTGCTATGAGGGTAGTGTCGAGCCTGCCGTTTCGCCAATAAAACGCGGGCACGAAAAAGGTTGGCCGCAAGCCCGTTGCCAGGCTTGCGGCCAACCTTGTTCACCTGCAGAGGCGGTTTACAGCAGCACGCGTTCGATGCCGCCGTTGCGCGCCTTCTCCACGTAGTCCTTCATCCAGTTGTCGCCCAGGATGTGCTTGGCCATTTCCACCACGATGTAGTCGGCCTCGGTGTTGGTGTCGTCGCTGTAGCGGCTCAAACCCTGCAGGCAGGACGGGCAGGAGGTGAGGATCTTCACCGGCTTGTCGGTTTCGCCAAGCTTGGCCAGATCTCGGTTGATCTCCTCTTCCTTGCGGAAGCGCACCTGGGTGGCGATGTCCGGGCGGCTGGCGGCAAAGGTGCCGGACTCGCCGCAGCAGCGGTCGTTCTGGATCACGCCGCCGCCCAAGAGCTCGTTCACCACTTTCATCGGCTGGTAGGCCTTGATCGGGGTGTGGCAGGGGTCGTGGTACATGTACTTCTGACCGCCGATGCCTTCCAGCTTCAGGCCCTTCTCCATCAGGTATTCATGGATGTCGATGATGCGGCAGCCGGGGAAGATTTCCTCGAAGCGGTAGTTGGCCAGCTGGTCGTAACAGGTGCCACAGCTCACCACCACGGTCTTGATGTCGAGGTAGTTCAGCGTGTTGGCCATGCGGTGGAACAGCACGCGGTTCTCGGTGGTGATGGCGTCGCCCTTGTCCTGGTAGCCGGCGCTGGTCTGCGGGTAGCCGCAGCACAGGTAGCCCGGCGGCAGCACGGTCTGGGTGCCCACATGCCACAGCATGGCCTGGGTGGCGAGGCCGACCTGGCTGAACAGGCGCTCCGAGCCGCAGCCGGGGAAGTAGAACACCGCCTCGGCTTCCTCGCTCAGTTGCGGGTTGCGGATCACCGGGATCACGCTGGCGTCTTCCACGTCCAGCAGTGCGCGCGCGGTTTTCTTCGGCAGCCCGCCCGGCATCGGCTTGTTGATGAAGTGGATCACCTGCGCCTTGATCGGCGGCTTGCCGAGGGTGGACGGCGGCTGCGCGGTTTGCGCGCCGGTGACGCCCAGCTTCTTGCCTATGCTGTTGCCCAGGCGCTGCGCCTTGTAGGCCAGGCCCACCAGGCCGCCGCGGATGGTCTTGATGGTGGCCGGGTCTTTGGCGGTGAGGAAGGCCATGCCCAGCGCGGTGCCGGGGTTGAACTTCTTGTTGCCGGTCTTGCGCAGGAAGTTGCGCATCGCCACCGACACATCGCCGAAGTCGATCTTCACCGGGCACGGCTTCACGCAGCGGTGGCACACCGTGCAGTGGTCGGCCACGTCGGACAACTCCTCGAAGTGCTTCAGGCTCACGCCGCGGCGGGTCTGCTCTTCGTACAGGAAGGCTTCGGTGAGCAGGCCCACGCCCAGGATCTTGTTGCGCGGGCTGTACAGCAGGTTGGCGCGCGGCACGTGGGTGGAGCACACCGGCTTGCACTTGCCGCAGCGCAGGCAGTCTTTCACCGAGTCGGAAATCTGGCCGATGTCGGACTGCTCCAGGATCAGCGATTCGGCGCCCAGCAGTTCGAACGACGGGGTGTAGGCCATGGACAGGTCGGCGCCTGGCAGCAGCTTGCCCTTGTTGAAGTGGCCGTTGGGGTCGACGCGCGCCTTGTAGTCGCGGAACGGCTGGATTTCGTCATCCGACAGGAATTCCAGTTTGGTGATGCCGATGCCGTGCTCGCCGGAGATCACGCCGTTGAGCTGGCGCGCCAGCGCCATGATGCGCTCCACCGCGCGGTGCGCGGTCTGCAGCATCTCGTAGTCGTCGGAGTTCACCGGCAGGTTGGTGTGCACGTTGCCGTCGCCGGCGTGCATGTGCAGCGCCACGAAGGCGCGGCCGCGCAGCACTTTCTGCTGGATGGCGCGGATGGCGTCCATCACCGGGGCGTCGGCCTTGCCGGCGAACAGGCTTTCCAGCTCGGCCAGCAGTTCCTGCTTCCAGCTCACGCGCAGCTTGAAGTCGCGCATGGCAAGGAACACGCTGCTCTCATGGTTGGCCGCAGCATCTTCCAGTGGCGCCTGCGGCCAACGTCCGGTGTAGCTGCCCAGCGGCAGGTCCAGGTTGTCCAGCAGCCACTGCCAGCGCTGGCGCACCTTGGCGATCAGCTCCAGCGCGGTTTCGCGGCGGTCGCCGATCAGCTCGTCGGCGGACAGGGTTTCCTCGCTGTCCACCGGCAGGCGGCCGTGGAAGTAGTCGGTGAGGCGGTCCAGCAGCTTGATCTTGTTGGCAACCGACAGCTCGATGTTGATGCGCTCGATGCCGTCGCTGTAGTCGCCCAGGCGATCCAGCGGAATCACCACGTCCTCGTTGATCTTGAAGGCGTTGGTGTGGCGGGCGATGGCGGCGGTGCGCGAGCGGTCCAGCCAGAATTTCTTGCGTGCGTCCGGGGTGACGGCGATGAAGCCTTCGCCGTGGCGGGCGTTGGCGTAGCGCACCACCTGGCTCGCGGCCTCGGCTACGGCGTTCTCGTTGTCCGACACGATGTCGGCGATCAGCACCATCTTCGGGCGGCCCTTGGACTTGGCCTTGGTGGCGTAGCCCACGGCGCGCACGTAGCGCCAGTCCAGGTGTTCCAGGCCGGCCAGCTGCACGCCGGCGGCCACACCGGCGCCACCCGGCTTGAAGTAGTCGGTGATCTCGACGATGGCCGGTGTGGCCTCGGCCACTGTGCCGAAGAATTCCAGGCACACGGTGCGGATGTGGCTCGGCATGCGGTGCAGCACGAAGCGCGCGCTGGTGATGATGCCGTCGGTGCCTTCCTTCTGCACGCCGGGCAGGCCGGCCAGGAATTTGTCGGTAACGTCCTTGCCCAGGCCCACTTTGCGGAAGGTGCGGCCCGGAATGTCCAGCTGCTCGCTGGAGATCACGGTCTTGCCGTCGTCCTGCAGGCGGGTGACGCGGAAGCTGGCCACGTCCACGTCGTGGATCTTGCCGTAGTTGTGCTGCAGGCGTTCCACGAACAGCCAGTTGCCGTTCGGGTCCACCATTTTCCAGCTGGCCAGGTTGTCCAGCGCGGTGCCCCACAGCACGGCTTTCTTGCCGCCGGCGTTCATGGCGACGTTGCCGCCGATACAGGAGGCCTCGGCAGAGGTCGGGTCCACCGCGAACACCAGGCCGGCCGCGCCGGCGGCTTCGGCCACGCGCGCGGTTACCACGCCGGCGCCGCACTGGATGGTGGCGTGCTTGCCGGCAAGGCCCGGCAGCTCGATGTATTCCACGCCGATGTGGCGGTCGAGTTTTTCGGTGTTGATCACCGCGCTGCGGCGATCCAGCGGCACGGCGCCGCCGGTGTAGCCGGTGCCGCCGCCACGCGGGATGATGGTGAGTTCCAGCTCGATACAGGCCTTCACCAGCGGGGCGATCTCGGCCTCGGTATCCGGGCACAGCACCACGAACGGGTATTCCACGCGCCAGTCGGTGGCATCGGTAACGTGCGATACGCGCGCCAGGCCATCGAACAGGATGTTGTCGCGGCGGGTGATTTTGGCCAGGCGCTTGAGGATGGCGGCGCGCAGCTCGCGGGTTTCGCCGAACTGGCGCTCGAAGGTATCCACCGCCACCTGGGCGGCGGCGATCATGCGGCCAACCTTGTCATTGCCGTCGCGGCGCTTTTCCACTTCGTTCAGGCGGTGGCGCATGGCACCCACCAGCGCGCTCAGACGCTGCGGGTTGTCCAGCAGGTCGTCCACCAGGTAGGGGTTGCGATCCACCACCCAGATATCGCCAAGCACTTCGAAAAGCATACGGGCAGAGCGGCCTGTTTTCCGCTCTGCCCGTAGTTCTTCCAGTAAATGCCACATCGGCTCGCCCAGTAACCGGATGAAGATTTCCCGGTCTGAATACGAGGTGTAGTTGTACGGAATTTCCCGTACCCGCTGCTGGATGGTGGTGCTCATGCTGTCCCTGAACTTCGTCAAGTATTTGAAAACTGTGCCAATGGTAGCTGAAATGCTGCGCCGCGAAAATTGACGCGCACGGAAGGGTTATTCGGTTACCGCATATGGTATGCAGTATCGACATGCCATTTTGGGGTTGAATGTCGTCGGGCGACTACAAAATGCTGTCGTATCGAGGCTTGCAGACAGGCGGATAGCCGGTTCGGAAATGACGACACCCCGCCCGGCAGTGCCGGCGCGGGGTGTGTTTTGTGCATGGCAGCGTAGTCAGCGCCGCTGGCTTGCCGCCAGCGTCAGGGCCAGCCGGGTGGCCTCGAACAGGCTGCCAGGGTCGGCGCGACCGCTGCCGGCCAGGTCCAGCGCGGTGCCGTGGTCCACCGAAGTGCGGATGATGGGCAGCCCCAGGGTGATGTTGATGCCGGCACCGAAGCTGGCGTGCTTGAGCACCGGCAGACCCTGGTCGTGGTACATCGCCAGCACCGCGTCGGCGCTGGCAAGCTTGTCCGGGTTGAACAGTGTGTCGGCCGGCAGCGGGCCGATCAGCTGCATGCCTTCCGCGCGCAGCGCTTCCAGCACCGGCTCGATCACCTCGATTTCCTCGCGCCCCATGTGGCCGCCTTCGCCGGCATGCGGGTTGAGGCCGGCCACCAGGATGCGCGGCGTGGCGATGCCGAACTTGTGCACCAGGTCGGCGTGCAGGATGCGGATCACCGCGGCCAGGCCATCGCGGGTGATGGCATCCGGTACCGCGCGCAGCGGCAGGTGGGTGGTGGCCAGCGCCACGCGCATGCCGCCACCGGCCAGCATCATTACCACCAGCGGGGTGCCGGTCTGCTCGGCCAGGTATTCGGTATGGCCGGAGAACGGCACGCCGGCCTCGTTGATCACCCCCTTGTGCACCGGCGCGGTGACCATGGCGGCGAACTCGCCACGCACGCAGCCGGCGATGGCCGCGTCCAGCGTGGCCAGCACGTAGCGACCGTTGGCCGCATCCAGCTGCCCGGCGGTAACCGGCGCCGCCAGCGGCACGTGCAGCACTTCCAGCGTGCCCGGCGCAGGGTTGGCCGCAGGCTGGTAATCCTGCAGCTTCACGTTCAGCTGCAGCTGCGCGGCGCGCTGTTGCAGCAGCTGCTTGTCGGCGATCAGCACCAGGCGGGCGGGCAGCGCCTGCTCGGCCAGGCGCAGCACGATGTCGGGGCCGATGCCGGCGGGTTCGCCGGCGGTGATGGCCAGTACGGGCAGGGCAGGTTTCATGAGATGGATGCTGTCAGTGGCCATGGAAGCAAACAGGGCCGGCATGTGCCGGCCCTGGGAACTGCTTACTTCTCGATCAGGCGATCATCGATGAAGGCGGAGGCGCGCAGCTGTTCCAGCCAGTCGGTGTAGCTCTGCTCCATCTTGCGCTGGCGCAGCTGCTGCTTCAGCGTCAGGCGCTCGCGATCGTCGCTTACGTTCTGGCTGCGTACTTCGTCCAGGCGGATCAGGTGCCAGCCGAATGGCGATTTGATCGGCTCGCTGATCTGGCCGGGATGCAGTGCATGCACGGCACGTTCGAAATCGGGCACGGTATCGCCATCGGACACCCAGCCCAGGTCGCCGCCCAGTGCCGCGGTGCCGTCTTCGGAGAACTGCTTGGCCAGGTCCTCGAACTTGGCGCCGCGCTTCAGGCGATCCTGTACCTGCAGGATGCGGTTGTAGGCGTCGGTTTCCGAGGTGGCTTCATTGGTTTTCACCAGGATGTGGCGCACCTTGTACTGCTGCACGAACTGCGGTGCGTTGTCATTGCGCTTTTCCACCAGTTTGAACAGGTACAGGCTGCCACTGCTGCGCACGATGTCGGTAGTGGCGCCAGGCTGCAGTTTCTCCAGCATCTGCGCGAAGTCGGCCGGCAGCGCATTGGCGCTGCGCCAGCCCAGGTCGCCGCCTTGCAGCGCGTTCTGGGCTTCGGAGTAGCTGGCGGCCACCTGGGCAAACGGCTTGCCGGCCTGCAGCTCGCTCTGCGCCTTCAGCAGCTTCTGGCGGCGCTGCTCGAAGATGGCGGCATCGGCGCGCTCCGGCACGTTCACCTGGATCACCGCCAGGTGGTACTCGGTACTCTTCAGGTTGCTGGCGCTTTTCAGGATCTGGTCGACTTCCTGGTCGCTCACGGTGACGCGGCTGGCGATTTCACGCTCGCGGATGCGCTGCAGCAGCAGGTCCTTGCGTAGTTGCTCGCGCAGCTGTTCCAGGGTCAGGCCATCCTTTTCCACCAGCTTGCGCAGGCCGGGCAGGTCGGTCTTGTTCTGCTTGGCCACGTTCAGCATGGCGCTGTCCAGGTCCAGCTCGCTGACGCGGATGCCGTTATTGCTGGCGAACTGCAGTTGCAGCTGCTCGTTGATCATCTGGTCCAGCACCTGGCGTGCCAGCAGGTCTGCCGCCGGCAGGTCGATTTTCTGGCTCTTGAGGCTGGTGCTCACTTCCTGCTCGCGCAGGTTCAGCTCGGACAGGGTGATGACGCTATTGTTGACCACGGCGACGATACGGTCGGCGGTACTGACGGCGAAAGCGGGCGAGGCGAGGCCGGCCAGCAGGCTGGCGGCCAGGAGAAGCTTTTTCATTCTGTCTCCGGAATGTTGTTGATATTGCTGTAGCCCGGGATGGCCAGGCGCAGCGTTTCCATGGGGTTGCTGCCGATGCTGCTGAGGTCCTTCAACTCCAGCTGCAGGTAGATGGCGTTCTTGTACTGGTTGATGTCGGTCAGGTAGCGTTCACCGACCACGCGCACGATCCAGCAGCCCTGGTTGTACTCGACACCGGCCAGGCGCTGTAGCACTTTCTTGTCCTGCAGCGAGTAGTTCTGGCGGCCAACGGCATACCAGTTGCGGGCGATCGGCCATTGCGCGGCCACGTCGACGGTGCGCAGTGGGCCGTAGTTGCCGGCATTGTCCAGCAGTTCGTTGCGGCCGGAGCGGTAGCGTACGCTGAGTGTCTTGCCAGCGGAAGGGGCGTAGCGCAACTGGGCGGTGAAGCGTTCGGTCTTGGCCAGCGCCTGGTTGTACTGGTAAGTGGTATCCAGACGCAAGGCACTGGTGAGGTCGCCACCAACCGTGGACAGGATGTCGGAGCGTTTTTGCTGGCGGGCGGTAGCGCTGCCGCTCAGGGCGATGTCGTCATTGTTCAGGTAGAAGCGCTGACCAACTGCCACGCGCAGGTGCTCCAGACCGTTCTGGTTGTCCAGCAGGCTGCTGGTGACGGCGGTGGTGATCTGCTGGGCGGCATTGATGCGGTCATAGCCGGAGAAGCGGTTCTCGCTGAACAGCTGGGCAAAACTCAGATCGTTTTCCGAGGTGTCGAAGTTGGGCAGCTTGCTCTGGTCCACGCTCGGGATGTGCACGAAATACAGCCGCGGCTCCAGCGTCTGGGTCAGATCGCGGCCGTTGAAGCTGGTCGGGCGTTCGAAGAGCAGACCGCTGTCCAGCGTAGTGATCGGCAGGGTGCGGTCCCGGGTGGTGGCCGGGCTGCCGTTGTAGGCGTCCAGGTCGTAGTGGGTGTAATGCACGCCGAACTTGGCTTTCAGGAAGCCCCACGGTTTGTCCATCGACCAGGTGACGCTGGGGTAGGCCACTTCACGCCAGCCGTCCTGCAATGTACGGTGCTCGAAACGGGTGACTTCGCTTTCCAGGTTGGCGCTGAAGTCGCCGAACTGCTTGTTGCTGGCAATGGTCAGCTTGGGCACGCGGGCGTACTGCTCGGTGCCGTTGTCCAGGGTCTGGTAGCGCGAGGCGCTGAGGTTCACATTGCCCCAGCTCGGCTTGTAGTTCACCCAGGCTTCACGCAGCAGGTTGCTGCTGGTGGCCACGGCGGTGCTGTTGCCGAAGTCGGTGTAGTAATCCTTGTCGGACACCACGGTGCCGTCGATGCCGAACGTCAGCTGCGGGTTGATCGTCTGCTTGTGATCGAGCTGCCACAGGTAGCGGTCACTGTCGGTCTTGCGGTCGTTCGGCAGCTGCTCGGTATAGATGCGGCCACGGTAGTCCGGCTGCAGGTAGCGCCCTTCCAGTCCCAGCATCAGGCCGCGCTGTTCGATGTAGCGCGGGGTGATGGTGGCATCGTAGTTGGGCGCGATGTTCCAGTAATACGGCAGCGATACCTGCAGGCCGTCGCTGCCGGTGGTGACGGTGGGGAACAGCAGGCCGCTCTTGCGGCCGCCATCCAGCGGAAAGTCCATCCACGGCGTGTACAGGATGGGCACGCCTTCGAACTGGACCCAGGCGTTGCGCGCCACGCCGACATTGCTGACGTAATCCAGGTTGATGCTGCCGGCACGCAGGTACCAGGAGTCGTCGCCGGGGCTGCAGGTATTGGCGCGGGTGCCTTGCAGCTGGTAGTGACTCTTGCCGTCCATCACCAGTTTTTCGGCATGGCCGCGCAGCACGCGCTTGCCGTGGCCGAAGGCGAAATCGGCATTGCTGCCGCTGCCGCTGTCGGTGGCCAGGTAGGCCTCCAGCCCGTCGGCATCCACTGTGCCGTCCGGCTGCTGCATATGGGCGCGGTCGCCGGCGCGCAGCAGCTGCTTGTCCACGTAGTATTCCAGCCAGTCGGCATCGAACTCCTGCGTGCCGCGGGTGGCCTTTACCGAGCCGGTGGCGCGCAATTGCTGGTCCATCTGGCCGGAAATGGCATCGGCTTCCACGTGCAGCGGCCCGGCCTGTCGGGATTCTGCAAGCGTGAACGGGGCCAGAAACAAGGGAAGCAGGGCTGCGGTGAGTGGGGCAAGACGAAAGCGGGAGCGCATGGATAGCATCAGCCTGTCGGTGAGTGTGGGGGCTGGTCAAAGCGGGTTACAATCACGTCATTGTACCCAATTTGCCGATATACGCGACTATGCAGCGACTCGAAGCCCTCAAGGCGTGGCTGGCCACGCAGTTTCCCGGTCAGGATATCGCGGTGGAATTCGCCGCCGCCGATGCCGATTTCCGCCGTTATTTCCGCGCCATCTTCCCGGATGGCAGCAGCCGCATCGTGATGGATGCGCCGCCGGACAAGATGAATACCGACCCCTATGTGGCGGTGCGCGATGTGCTGGCGTCTGCGGCCAACGTGCCGGCCATCGAGCTGCGCGACCGCGAGCAGGGCTTCATGCTGCTGCAGGATCTGGGCAAGGTGACCTTCCTCGCTGCCCTGCAGCACGACGAGCGCCCCATGGTGCACAAGCACCTGTTGCTGGAGGCCATCGATACCCTGATCGAGATCCAGAAGATCAGCCAGCCCGGCGTGCTGCCGGAATACGACCACGCGCTGCTGCTGCGCGAAGTCAGCCTGTTCCCGGAATGGTTCGCCGCCAAGGAGCTGGGCAAGCCGTTCACCTTCGCCCAGCGCCAGCGCTGGGATGCTGCGCTGCAGGTGCTGCTGCCGCGCCTGGAGGCGCAGCCCAAGGTGTACGTGCACCGCGACTTCATCGTGCGCAACCTGATGCTGACCGCCGGCCGCCCCGGCGTGCTGGACTTCCAGGACGCGGTATACGGCCCGGTCAGCTACGACCTGGTGTCGCTGCTGCGCGACGCCTTCATCGGCTGGGACGAGGAATTCGTGCTCGACCTGGTGGTGCGCTACTGGGAGAAGGCGCGCGCCGCCGGCCTGCCGGTGCCGGAGCAGATCGACGAGTTCTACCGCGATTTCGAGTGGATGGGCGTGCAGCGTCACCTCAAGGTGGCCGGCATCTTCGCCCGCCTGTACCACCGCGACGGCAAGGACAAATACCGTGGCGAGATCCCGCGCTTCATCAAGTACCTGAAGAAGACCACCCGCCGCTACCAGGAGCTGGCACCGCTGTACCAGCTGATCGTGGAACTGGTGGGGCTGGACGCGGACGATAACGACGACAGCATCCAGTCGGTATTCAGCGCCACCAAGCTGGCGTCGGACCAGTAAGCGCATGAAAGCGATGATCCTTGCCGCCGGTCGCGGCCAACGCATGCGGCCGCTGACCGACCACACCCCCAAGCCGCTGCTGCCGGTAGGCGGGCAGCCGCTGATTGCCTGGCATATCCGGCACCTGGCCGCCGCCGGCTTTACCGACATCGTCATCAACCATGCCTGGCTGGGCGACAAGATCGAAGCCACGCTGGGCGATGGCAGCCGCTACGGCGTGCGCCTGGCCTACTCGCGCGAAAAGAGCGCGCTGGAGACCGCCGGCGGCATCGCCACAGCCTTGCCGCTGCTGGGGGATGCCCCGTTCGTGGTGGTGAATGGCGATGTGCTCACCGACGTCGACTTCACCGCCTTGCGGCCAACCCTGGCGGCACTGGACGCCGAGCGGCACCTGGCGCACCTGCTGCTGGTGGCCAACCCGGCGCACCACCCGGGCGGCGATTTCGGCCTGCTGGCGGATGGCCGGCTGTCTGGCAATGCCAGCGACGGCATCGGGCTGACCTTCTCCGGTATCGGCCTGTACCACCCGGCGCTGTTTGCCGCCATACCGGCGCACCAGCCGGCCAAGCTGGCGCCGCTTCTGCGCGAGGCCATGGCACATGGCCAGGTAAGCGGCGCGCGTCACCACGGCCTGTGGCTGGATGTGGGCACCCCCGAGCGGCTGGCCGAGGCCGACGCCATTGCCAAGGGTTGGCCGCAAGCGTGAAGCGGCGCATTCTCGGCATCGACCCCGGCAGTCGCATCACCGGCTTCGGGGTGATAGACATTGTCGGCAACCAGCGCCACTACGTGGCCTCCGGCGCCATCCGCACCCCGCCGGGCGCTACCCTCGCCGAGCGGGTCAAGGTGCTGGTGCACGGCATCCACCAGGTAATCGACACCTACCAGCCCACCGAGTCGGCGCTGGAGCAGGTGTTCGTCAACGTCAACCCGGCGGCCACGCTGATGCTGGGCCAGGCGCGCGGCGCCTGCATGACCGCGCTGGTGCTGCGCGACCTGCCGGTGGCGGAGTACACCGCCTTGCAGGTGAAGCAGTCGGTGGTGGGGCAGGGCAAGGCGCCCAAGGAGCAGGTGCAGTACATGGTGGTGCGCATGCTGAATCTGTCCGGCACGCCGCAGGCCGATGCCGCCGATGCGCTGGCCGTGGCGCTGACCCATGCCAGCCACAGCAGCGGCGCGGTGGGCAAGCTGGCGCTGCAGGGGCTGAAGGTGCGTGGCGGGCGGCTGGTGTAGCGCGTGCGCTTGTAATAAGCCGGCGATTGTTGCTATTCCAGGTGCTACCATTAGGCTATCCGCATGCCGCGCATCGCCGCCGTTCAGGCTGGCTCCTGTGCATGTCGCCCGGAGAAAACAACATGAAAAAGATTCCGCTGTTGTTCGCATGCTGTCTGTCGCTGCTGGCGGCGCAGGCATTCGCCGGGGTGATCCCCACCGTTCCCGCTACCGAAACCGGCGACAGCCATACCCAGACCCGTGCCTACGCCGGCCTGAAGTGGACGCTGGGCGAAGGCCCGACACCGTCGCTGGTGCTGGGGCTGGTGAATGCCCGCACCACCTCCGGCGGCCATAGCGATGGCGCCGACCTGGTGCTGAGTTTCGGCCTGACTGGCGGCATCAAGCCGCAGGCGCTGAAGCTGAGCTACCTGAACGGCAGCAACGAGGTGCAGGGCGAGCTGGGGCTGGGCTACAGCTTCGTTGCCGGCAAACCGTTCGGCGGGCTTGGCCTGCGCGGGCCGTACGCCACCCTGGCCGGCGACTACCTGGACAGCAAGATACTGCCCAGCCTGACCCTGCACAGCCTGGGCAAGTTCGACAAGCCGCAGCCGCATTACAGCTGCCCCAGCAGTCTGTACACCCTGTCGGGCACCACCTGTATCGGGCCGTAAGCGGGCTACCCGATTGGCAATGCTGACAACGCGAGGCACGGTATAGCGATGCATCTGGCCTCTCCCCAGCGGCGGCAACTCCTGCAGGTGGTTGCCGCCTTTTTCGTGGCTTGCGGCGTAGCGCCGCTGCCTGCCGCCCCCTTGGCCGTGCCCGACGCCAGCGAGCGCCGCACGCTGGCCGCCTTTGTCGATGTGCTGCTGCCGCGCGATGCGCTGTCGCCCGCCGCCAGCGAGCTGCAGGTGGACGATATGCTGTGGCAGCTGGCCGGCCACGATGCGCGCTTCCGCCAGTTGCTGGCGCTGGGCTGCCAGTGGCTCAACCTCGGCGAGCAGGGGCAATTCGCCGCGCTGGCGCCGGAGCAGCAGCAGGCCGTGGTGGCCTGGATGGCCGAGTCGGACTGGAACCACCCGCCACGCCGCTTTTACGAACTGGTGCGCCAGAGCGCCATTAGCGGCTACTACAGCCAGCCGGCGGCACGCGCCGGGCTGGACCTGCCGCTGGCGCCGCAACCACAGGGCTATCCGCCGCCATGGGACTGAAACCGCGTTTCGATGCCGTCATCGTCGGCGCCGGCGCCGGTGGTGCCGCTGCCGCCTGGCGGCTGTGCCGGCACGGCCTGTCGGTACTGCTGCTGGAGGCCGGGCCGCGCTTCCAGCCGGCGCGCGATTACAGCCTGCAGCTGCCGGACTGGGAACGGCTGCACTTTCCGCAGCTGCCCGGCAGCCAGGCGCGCATCAGCTTTGCCGATTTCGCCGCGCTGGACCCGGCAGCACAGGATCTGCGCTCGTGGAGCAAGGCTGGCGGGGCCATGGTGCGCTCCGGCGTGCGCGAACCGATGGGGCCCGGCTACTGGCATGTGCAGGGTGTAGGCGGGAGCACGTTGCATTTCGTTGGCGAGGCGCACCGGTTGCACCCGGCGGCGATGAAGTTGCGCAGCGATTTTGGCGTCGGCCACGACTGGCCGCTGGATTACGCCGCGCTGGAGCCCTACTACCAGCAGTGCGAGCAGCTGATCGGCGTGGCCGGCCCGGCCGAACAGGGCGCGCGCTGGCGCTCCGCACCGTACCCGCTGCCGGCGCATCCGCTCAGCCCGGCAGCACAGCGGCTGGCGCAGGCCGGGGCCACGCTCGGCATGCACTGGCAGGCCAATTCCCGCGCCGCGCTATCGCGCGTTTACGATGGCCGCCCGGACTGCAACTACTGCGGCCAGTGCAGCCGCGGCTGCCCGCGCGGCGACAAGGGCTCGGCCGATGTCACCTTCATTCGCCACGCCGAAAGCAGCGGCCGGCTGCAACTGCGCACCGGCAGCCGCCTGCTGCGCATGGAAAGCGGCAGCAATGGCCTGATCCGCGCCATTGAATATGTTGAGGGCAGCCAGCGCCACCGGGTGGAAACGCCGCTGCTGATCCTGGCCGCCGGTGCGGTGCAGACGCCGCGGCTGTTGCTGGCGATGCGCAGTCGCGAACAGCCGCACGGGCTGGCCAACGGCTCCGGCCAGGTTGGCCGCAATTTCCTGGAAACGCTGTTCTGGTCCAGCACCGCGCTGCTGCCGGCGCTGCATGGCAGCCATCGCGGCCTGCCGGCCGATGCCATCTGCTGGGATTTCAACGCGCCGCAGGCGATTGCCGATGTGGTCGGCGGCTGCCGTTTCAATTCCACGGTGCAGGAAATCGGCCTGACCGGGCCCATCGCCTATGCCTCGCGCGTGGTGGCCGGCTTTGGCGCCGCGCTCAAGCAGGGCGTGCGCGACAGCTTTGGCCACTGCCTGTCGGTGGGGGCGATCGGCGAAGTGCTGCCCAACGAACGCAGCTTCATCGATCTGCACCCGAGCGAGCGGGATGATCTGGGCATGCCGCTGCCGCGCATCCATGCCGAACTGGGCGAGAGCGAGATCCGCCGCCTGCGCTTCATGGCGCAGCAGTCGCGGCGCCTGCTGCAGGCGGCTGGCGCCAGCGAGCTGGTGGAGGAAGTCGGCGCCTGGGACCAGTTCTCCACCACCCATGCCTTCGGCACCTGCCGCATGGGCGCCTCCAGCGCGGACAGCGTGGTGGATGCCAATAACCGCAGCCACGACCACGCCAATCTGTACATCACCGATGCCAGTGTGTTTCCCTCCAGCGGGGGCGGCGAGTCGCCGTCGCTGACCATCCAGGCGCTGGCGCTGCGGGCGGCGGATCATATTGCCGGCAGCTAAGCGCCTGTTCATGATCTGCTGCGCTGAGGCGATACGGCGTTGAATTCGACTCGGGGATGCGTATTTACGCTGTGTAAACGCCGCGCCCCTCGGTTTTCGCCTTGTCTCGCTCTCGCTCGCGAGAGCGTGAACACGCGCCAGGTGCTTTCTTGTCCGTGGCCAAGGTTGGCTGCAACAATGTTGCCCACACTGATGTCATCAAAAAAATAGTGGAGTTTGCCATGTGGAACGACTACGCCATTGCCCGCGCCCTGCACGTGCTGGCCATTCTGCTGTGGGTAGGCGGCGTGGCTTTTGTCACCGTGGTGCTGATTCCGGCCATCCGCCGGCATATTCCGGAGCAGCAGCAATACACGCTGTTCGAAACCGTGGAGCACCGCTTCGGCGCCCAGGCGCGGCTGTGGGTGCTGCTGGCGTTGGGCAGCGGCTTGTGGATGCTGCATGCCAGCGCCGGCTGGGCGCGGCTGCTGGATACCGGCTGGCTGCAGCTGATGCTGGCCGCCTGGCTGCCGTTCTTCCTGATGCTGTTCCTGCTGGAGCCGCTGTTCATCCACCGCTGGCTGCGCAACAAGGCGGCGCGCGACCCGGCCGGCAGCATGCGCCTGCTGCAATGGCTGCACGTGGGCCTGCTGGCACTGACCCTGGCGGCCGCCGTGGCCGGGGTGGTGGGCGCGCACGGCGGCTGGCGCTTCTAGCGCGGCACGGCCGGCGGCGGCGCTGTGGCACAATGCCGGGCAGACCGCCGGCTTACCCGGCCGGCATCATCCTTCCTTTGCGCCGCGCTGCGGCCAACCTTGTGAAAGACCCCGCATGATCGGACGACTCACCGGCAACCTGATCGAAAAACTGCCGCCGCAAATCACCGTGGACGTGAACGGCGTCGGCTACGACGTGGACGTCACCATGACCACCTTCTACCAGCTGCCGGCGCCGGGGCAGAAGGTGACGCTGTTCACCCACCTGGTGGTGCGCGAGGACGCTCACCTGCTGTACGGCTTTGCCAGCCGCGACGAGCGCGAAACCTTCCGCCAGCTGATCAAGATCACCGGCATCGGCGCCAAGATCGCGCTGGCCATCCTCTCCGGCATGACCGCCGACGAGCTGGCCATCGCGGTGGCCAGCGAGGACATCAAGCGGCTGTCGTCGGTGCCGGGCATCGGCAAGAAAACCGCCGAGCGCCTGGTGCTGGAACTGCGCGGCAAGCTGGCCACCGGCGGCAACCTCACCGTGCCGGGCGGCCTGCCGTTTGCTGCCACCCCGGACGAGAAGAGCGACATCGTCAATGCGCTGCTGGCATTGGGCTACAACGAAAAAGAGGCCGCCGCGGCTACCAAGGGCTTGCCGGCGGAGGTTACCGTCAGCGACGGCGTGCGCCTGGCGCTGAAAAACCTGATGAAGGGCTGAACATGAGCAAGGTGCTGCTGATCACCGGCGCCAGCCGCGGCATCGGCGCCGCCACCGCGCGGCTGGCTGCGCAGCAGGGCTGGGCGGTGGCGGTGAACTACCACCACAACCACACTGCTGCCGAGGCGGTGGTGGCCGACATCCGCGCCGCCGGCGGCAAGGCGGTGGCGATTGCGGCCAACGTGGCGGACGAGGTGGACGTGCTGCGCATGTTTGCCGAGTGCGAAGCGGCGCTTGGCCCGCTGTCGGCGCTGGTCAACAACGCTGGCGTGCTGGAGCAGCAGATGCGGCTGGACGAAATGAGCATGGCGCGCTGGCAGCGCATCATGGCCACCAATGTGCTGGGTCCGATGCTGTGCTGCCGCGAGGCGGTGAAGCGGCTGTCCACCCGCCACGGCGGGCCGGGCGGCGCCATCGTCAACGTCTCCTCCGCTGCCGCGCGGCTGGGTTCGCCGGGCGAATACGTGGACTATGCCGCCAGCAAGGGCGCGCTGGATACGCTGACCATGGGGCTGGCCAAGGAAGTGGCTGCCGAGGGCATCCGCGTCAACGGCGTGCGCCCCGGCTTCATCTACACCGATATGCACGCCGACGGCGGCGAACCGGGCCGCGTCGACCGCGTGAAAAGCGCGGTGCCGATGCAGCGCGGCGGCCAGCCGGAAGAAGTGGCGGCCGCCATCCTGTGGCTGTTGTCCGATGCGGCGTCGTTTACCACCGGGCATATGCTGGATGTTTCCGGCGGGCGCTGAATGCCGGTTCACGATCTGCTGCGCGGAAAAGCGTTTCGGGTGAGTGCGGCTCGCTCATTCACGGCGTGTAAACGCCGAGCCCTGCCGATTTTGCCTTGTCCCGCGCGGGCTCGCGGGATCGTGAACAGGCTTTGAACAACAAGGCACCGCCGCACACTGCCGGCGGCGCAGCATCATCAAGGGGAACACCATGCCCAACGTAGCGGTACTGATAGACGCGGACAATGTGTCGCCGGCCTGGATCGAAGACGTGCTGGAGGAGGCCGGCAAGCTGGGCGTGCTGGCGCTCAAGCGCGTCTATGGCGACTTCAGCCGCCATGACAAGGCCTGGCGCGACCTGTGCGCGCGCTTCGCCATTCACCCCATCCAGCAGTTTCCCAATACCAAGGGCAAGAACGCTTCCGACATCACCCTGGTGATCGACGCCATGGACATGCTGCACTCTGGGCGCTATCAAAGCTTCTGCCTGGTTTCCAGCGACAGCGACTTCTCGCGGCTGGCCACCCGGCTGCGCGAGGACGGCCTGGAAGTGTGGGGCTTCGGTGAGGAAAAGACGCCGGGCGCCTTCGTCAACGCCTGCAGCAAGTTCGTGTACGTGGAAGTGCTGGCGATGGCCGACGACGTCACCAAGGCCGAAGAGGCCGGCAGCAAGGAGGGCGCGCCCGACAGTGGCAGGCAGAAGCCGGCGGCACGGGTACTGCGCCCGCTGGACAAGAAACTGCGCGCCCAGTTTCAGAAGGGCATCGAGAGCATGGACGATGACGAAGGCTGGGCCGACCTGGGCGGCGTGGGCAGCCTGCTTGGCCAGTGGATGCCGGACTTCGATCCGCGCAACTACGGCTTTGCCAAGCTTTCCGACCTGGTGGTGAAGTCCGGCTGGTTCGAGGTGTACAAGGCCGGCGGCGGCCGCGGTGGGGTATCGATCCGCCTCAAGCCGGGCAACGGCGGCAGCAAGAAGGCGAAGTAGCCCTGCCGGGCATGAAACGTTGGCCGCAAGCCGTTGCCGGTTTGCGGCCAACATTTTTTAGTGGAGTGGAGTCCGCTGCGCGGATGATGTTTGAAGTCGCCGGTTCCGCCCGGCGGACGGGGTACTTTCTTTTGCTTCGCCAAAAGAAAGTACCCAAAGAAAAGGCGACACCCTGATATCTATTGGCGCTGCTCGAAACCCCGTGCAAAAAGGCACGCCCCAGGCGCCGCCGAACTCGCCCCTCGCTAACGGCTCGGGACTCAGACAGATCGGCGTCTTAAAACCTGGGGCGCACCATTTTGCCCGGCTCGCGCCAACGGGATTGGGGCGCGTCGGTTCGGTTCTACCTCTTGTGTCATTAGCAGGTAGCCCGGATGCGCTGGGCTTATCCGGGCCACGCGTGGCCGCGCTAGTTCAATGCGCGTTGCGCTCCAGCCATTCCACCAGTTCGGCCACCGTCAGCTGCGGCAGGCCGTGGCGTTCGGCGTAGGCGTCCAGTTCGGCGCCGCGCATCATGCTGCCGTCCGGGTTCATCAGTTCGCACAGCACGCCGGCCGGGCTGAAGCCGGCCAGTCGCGCCAGCTCCACCGCCGATTCGGTATGGCCGCGGCGTTCGCGCACGCCGCCGGCGCGGGCGATCAGCGGGTAGACGTGGCCGGGGCGTGCCAGGTCGGCGGGTACTGCTTGCGGGTTGATGGCGGCGCGGATGGTGGTGGTGCGGTCGGCGGCGGAGACGCCGGTGCTTACGCCCTCGGCGGCTTCGATGCTGACGGTGAAGGCGGTGCCGTAGCGGCTGCCGTTGTTGGGCACCATCGGTGGCAGCTCCAGCCGCGCGGCGTGTTCCGGGGTCAGGCACAGGCAGACGATGCCGCTGCAGTCGCGGATCATGCGCGCCATTTCCGGCACGGAGAGCGCGTCGGCGGCCAGGATCAGGTCGGCTTCGTTTTCGCGGTCGTGGTCGTCGGCGACGATCACCGGCAGGCCGCGACGCAGGGCGTCGAGTGCGGCGTGGATGCGCAGGGAAAGGATATCGGTGTTGGCATTCATGGGAACGGTCCTCAAGTACGGCGTTTGAGAAACACGTCACCGGGCAGGAAGCGGCGGCCTTGCGGCCAACCTTGCGCCACGCGGATTGCGCGCGCAGACACAGCGCCGCGCATGGCGCGGTACTGGCGTCATCTTCTTTCATCCGGACTATTACCGTCGGCTCTGGATTCGCACCAGATCTGCTGACCCTTCACATGAAGGCGCTCGCGGGCTTGGCCTTGCGGCCTTACCGCCGGTGGGGACTTGCACCCCGCCCCGAAGACGTACGGGCCTTCCGGTTTGCAGCTAATGTTCACGATCTTGCGAGCTAGGCGAGACAAGGCGAAAACGGCTGAGAGAGCGGAATTGACATGAAGTCAATGAGCATCTCGAAGGTGTACTCATCGCGTAACGTCTCACGACGCGCAGCAGATCGTGCGGAAGGCAAGGGCGAGTATAGCAGTGGTAACATCCCCCCATCGATTGCGAGCGACTGTTACATGATCCAGACCGACAACCTGATGGGCGGCGCCCCCGAGCGCCGCATCGTGACCCAGCAAAGCCTGTCGCAGCAGGAAGAGGCGCTGGAGCGCGCGCTGCGGCCCAAGCTCCTGGACGAGTACGTGGGCCAGAAGAAGGCGCGCGAGCAACTGGAGATCTTCATCGAGGCGGCGAAAAAGCGTGGCGAGGCGCTGGACCACGTGCTGCTGTTCGGCCCGCCCGGCCTTGGCAAGACCACGCTGGCGCACATCGTGGCGCGCGAGATGGGGGTGAACCTGCGCCAGACTTCCGGCCCGGTGCTGGAGCGCGCCGGCGACCTGGCGGCGCTGCTCACCAACCTGGAGCCGCACGACGTGCTGTTCATCGACGAGATCCACCGCCTGAGCCCGGTGGTGGAGGAGATCCTCTACCCGGCGCTGGAGGATTACCAGATCGACATCATGATCGGCGAAGGGCCGGCGGCGCGCTCGGTGAAGATCGACCTGCCGCCGTTCACCCTGGTGGGCGCCACCACCCGCGCTGGCATGCTCACCAACCCGCTGCGCGACCGCTTCGGCATCGTGGCGCGGCTGGAGTTCTATACCGCCGAGGAGCTGACGCGCATCGTCAGTCGCTCCGCCGGCCTGCTGGGCGTGCCGCTGGGCGATGATGGCGCCTTCGAGGTGGCGCGCCGTTCGCGCGGCACGCCGCGTATCGCCAACCGCCTGCTGCGCCGGGTGCGCGACTATGCCGAGGTGAAGGCCGACGGCGTGGTGACTTCCCAGGTGGCCGATGCCGCGCTGGCGATGCTGGACGTGGACCCGGCCGGGCTGGACGTGATGGACCGCAAACTGCTGCAGGCCATCCTCGACAAGTTCGGCGGCGGCCCGGTAGGGCTGGACAACGTGGCGGCCGCCATCGGCGAATCCACCGACACCATCGAGGACGTGATCGAACCGTTCCTGATCCAGCAGGGTTACCTGCAACGCACCCCGCGCGGCCGCATGGCGACCGCGCTGGCTTACACCCACTTTGGCTTACCCATCGAATCATGAAACAGCGACTGATCATCAAGACCGGCGAACCGCACGCCGAGGTACAGGCCGAACACGGCAATTTCGAACAATGGATCGTCCGCGAACTGGGCAGCGACGGCGCCGCCTGGCGCGTGGTGGACGTGACCGGGGGCGAAGCGCTGCCGCCGGTGGCCGAGGTGGCTGGCGCCATCATCACCGGCTCGCCGGCCATGGTCAGCGACCGTGCCGACTGGAGCGAGGAGGCCGCCGCCTGGCTGCGCGCGGCGCATGCGGCCAACGTACCGCTGCTGGGCATCTGCTTTGGCCACCAGCTGCTGGCGCACGCGCTGGGCGGCGAGGTGGGCTACCACCCGGGTGGGCCGGAGGTGGGCACCGTGCAGGTGCAGCGTCAGCCGGCCGCGGCGGGCGATGCGCTGTTCGACGCCATGCCGGCGCAGTTTGCCGCCCAGGCGCTGCACTGGCAGAGCGTGCTGCGCCTGCCGCCGGGTGCCGCGGTGCTGGCGGCCAACGCTTTCGAGCCGCATCACGCCTTCCGCCTTGGCCGCAGCTGGGGCGTGCAGTTCCACCCGGAATTCGACACCGCCGCCAGCGTGAGCCTGCTCGACGTGCTGACGCCGGCACTGGAAAAGGAACAGCAGCCGGTAGCGGCGCTGCGCGCCGGCATCGCCTCGACACCGGAGGCTGCCACGCTGTTGCCGCGCTTCGCCGCCCTGTTGCAGGGCAGCAATAACTAAAGCGGCGTACAATGCCATTCACTTCAAAAATCAGGGAGCAATCATGTTCTATGCCTTGCTGATCGTGACACTGTCTGTGGCGCTGGTGACCTCGCTGCTGGTGGCGCGTTTCTTCAACGATGCCATCACCAAGATTCTCAGCCGCATCATCGGCCCGGAACTGACCGATGCCTGGCGCAAGTACATGACCTTCGCCATCGTGGTGGTGGGGGTGTCCGGCGGCGTGAACATGTGGGAGATCCAGAAATACCTGCAGAACGGCCGCGAACAGACCATGGAGCTGAACGGCCCGCGCTGGGTGATCGAGATCTACCGTACCGCCATCGATACGCTGTCGCAGATTTCCTGGGTGATGCTGCTGTTCTTCCTGTGTGCCATGGTGGCCTACGTGATCATGCGCGTGGCGGAAAGCAGCCGCGCCAACCGCCAGCAGCGCGAAGGCAGCCAGGACGAGGACACCACGGCCTGATTATCGCCGCGCGTGATGCACAACGGCCCGCACCATGAGGTGACGGGCCGTTTGCTTGTGTGCTTGCGGCCAACGTTGGCCGCATGATGCCGCTTACAGCGTCACCATGTTGTCGCGGTGGATCAGCTCCGGTTCCACCAGGTAGCCCAGCACGCCCTCGATGTCGCGGGTGGCTTTCTTCATGATCAGTCGCGCCTCTTCCGAGCTGTAGTTCACCAGGCCGCGCGCCACTTCGGCACCCTGCTGGTTGACGCACACCACGGCGTCGCCGCGCAGGAAGCTGCCTTCCACCGCGATGACGCCGATGGGCAGCAGGCTGGTGCCGCGCTCGCGCACCGCCAGTGCGGCGCCGTCATCCAGCACCAGTTTGCCGGACAGCTGCAGGTGGTCGGCCAGCCACTGCTTGCGGGCGGCCAGGCGGGTGGTGGCGGCATTGAGCTGGGTGCCGATGCTCTCGCCGTCCGCCAGGCGCGACAGTACGTTGGTCTCGCGGCCGCTGGCGATCACCGTGGCGGCGCCGCTGCGTGCCGCGCGCTTGGCGGCGATGATCTTGGTGTACATGCCGCCGGTGCCCACGCTGGAGCCGGCGCCGCCGGCCATGGCTTCCAGCTGCGGCGTGCCGGCCTCGGCCTCGTGCACGAACTCGGCATCCGGATGCTTGCGCGGGTCGGCTGTGTACAGGCCTTTCTGGTCGGTGAGGATCACCAGCGCATCGGCTTCGATCAGGTTGGTGACCAGTGCGCCCAGGGTGTCGTTGTCGCCAAAGCGGATCTCGCTGGTGACCACGGTGTCGTTCTCGTTGATGATCGGCACCACGCCCAGGGTGAGCAGGGTGGCGATGGTGGTGCGGGCGTTGAGGTAGCGCAGGCGGTCGGACAGGTCTTCGTGGGTGAGCAGCACCTGCGCGGTTTTCAGGCCGTATTCGCGGAAGGCGCTTTCATAGGCCTGGCACAGCCCCATCTGGCCGACGGCGGCGGCGGCCTGCAGCTCGTGTACCGCCTTGGGGCGCTTGTTCCAGCCCAGGCGCTGGCAGCCTTCGGCAATGGCGCCGCTGGAAACCAGCACCACCTGTTTGCCGCGGCGGCGCAATTCGGCGATTTCCGCCGCCCAGCGGGCAAGCGCGGCATGGTCCAGGCCCTTGCCGTCGTTGGTTACCAGGCTGGAGCCGACTTTGACCACGATGCGTGTGGCCGTGTGAATCACCGATTGCATCCGCACTGCTTCCTGTTCGTGTGAAACGGAAAGCCAGTTTACCCGATTCAGCGCTAATGGTGCGCCGCGGTGCTGAGCACGGCGGGGCGGTACTCCATGAACTGGTAACCGGCGGTCTGCAGCGACAGCGAGGTGCTGCTGACCACCTGGCGGCCCTGGCGATCCAGCAGGTAGAACTCGCGCTGGCGCTGGTACTGGCGGCCGCCCAGCACCAGTTGCGGCTGTTTGCCGGGCCGCGCGGCGGCAGGCAGGCGCAGCGCCATGTGGTAGTGATCGTTGGGGTGGGTGAGCAGCGGCAGGGTCATCACCGCCTCCGGCTGCGGGCCTACCAGTTCCACGCCGCATTCGGTTTCCATCTGTTCGCCGCACAGGTTGACCCAGCGCACCACCGCCAGCTGCCAGGGCTGGCTGCTGCCGCGCAGCAGCAGCAGTTCTCCGGCGCGCAGCGGGTGGTACTGCGCCTCGCCGCGCAGCAGCATGCCGGAGGCGCTGGTGTTGACGACCTGCATGCGTACCGGCAGCGGCGGCGGCATGCGTTGCAGCTTGCCGTGCATGCCGTTGTCCGGCAGCAGCTCCTGCGGCAGCGCCTCGCCGTTGGGGAAGGTCCAGGCGGCACCGTTGGTCATGTACCAGATGGTGGACAGGCTGCTGACCAGCTCCACTTCCTCTTCGCTGGGCAGGCGTTCGTGACGTCGCAGAATGGCGCTCTGCCATTCCATGGTGAGGTACAGCACGTGCTGTATTTCTTCTTCCACCTCGAACGGGCTTTGCTGGTGACGCGCCAGGTATTGCAGCTTCTGCAGCTTGCTTTTCAGTTCGGCTTCCAGCGAATGGGTGTCCACCACCCAGATGCCCTGGGCGCTGGGGCTGTCCGGCGCTTCGCTGATGAAGCGCGGCGGGTGGTCGGAGCCGGGCTGGAAGGCGAAGCTGCCGTGGCCGCTGGTGAGGTGGCCCAAGTGCAGCAGGTCGAGCTGGTCGGCATGCTTGCGGATCAGCAGCAGGCTGTAGTCGATCAGCGCCGGTGCCATGCGGTTGCTGGCGGTCATGCCCAGCAGCAGGGTCTGGCGGTAGTAGTGCGCCGGGCTCTTGGCTTGGCCGGGCAGCGGGATGTTCTCCCAGCCCTTTTCCAGCGCGTGGAAGAACAGGCGGTGGCAATCCAGCCAGAAGCCTTCCGGCAGGGTGCTATAGGTGCGGGCGTACAGAAAGGCCAGCTGGCGCGCGCTGCGCATCGCCAGGCACAGCGCCTCGGTCTTGTATTTGTCCAGCGCCAGCAGGCCGTGCTCTTCGCTGCGCTCCATCGCCAGCAGCTTGTAGCCGTTGTGCAGCGCCAGTGCCAGGTGTTGGGCCAGCCGGGCGGCGTGCCGCGCGCGGTGCTGGGTGGACAGCTCGCCGTTTGCGGCCAACCTTTCCAGCAGCGGCAGCAGGATCTTGTGCTCCTGCTGATGGCGGTCCAGCAGTTTGGCACGCTGTGCCGTCGGCAGACGCGCACGGTTGAGTTGCTCCAGTGCCTGGCGCAGTTGTTCCGCGCATTCGAGCGGCTGCCCCAGCGGGCGCTGGCGTAGCCAGTCGTTCAGCTGCCCAAGATCGGACATCGCCAGGGATGCGTCGATGTAGGGCGGCGCAACAGACAATTTCAGCATGCTCAACCTGCCATTTTCAGTATTATCGAAAAAGCATAGTGTAATGCCGTTGTGTGGCTGGCAACAGCCTGATTATGGCAAGGGCATCTCCCTGCTGCTGCCAGTGCTGGCCGTTTGCGCTGCCAACGCTGCCACTACCGCCTGGGCGCTTTCGGACAGTTGCTGCATATGTGTTTCTTCCAGCACGTACGGCGGCATGAAATACACGGTATTGCCTATCGGTCGCGTCAGGCAGCCACGCTCCAGCATGGCGCGGTAGAACGCCAGGCTGAAGTCGCTGCGCTCGGTCTCCACGTCGAACGCCCAGATCATGCCGCGCTGGCGTACATGACGAATGCCCGGCGTATCCTGCAGCCAGGCCAGGTGGCGATTGAACTGGGCAGCTTTCTCTGCGTTGCGCACCAGTATGTCTTCGTCTTCAAAAATGGCCAGCACTTCCAGCGCAGCACGGCAGGCCAGGGCATTGCCGGTGTAGCTGTGCGAATGCAGGAAACCGCGACTGACATCATCATCGTAGAACGCTTTATAGATATCGTCGCGGGTCAATACGCAGGAAAGTGGCAGATAGCCGCCGGTAATGCCCTTGGACAGGCACAGGAAGTCCGGTTTTATGCCAGCCTGCTCGCAGGCGAACAGCGTGCCGGTGCGGCCGAAGCCCACGGCGATCTCGTCGGCGATCAGGTGCACCTGGTACTGGTCGCACAGCGCGCGCAGCCGCGTCAGGTAGACCGGGTCGTACATCAGCATGCCGGCCGCGCCCTGCACCAGCGGCTCGATGATGATGGCAGCAATCTGCCCGGCTTCGCGCTGGAACAGCTGTTCCACATCCGCAATCGCCTTCAGCGCAACATCGGCCGCGCTTTCACCCGGCCGCGCCAGCCGTGCATCCGGCGAGGCAACGCGCAGATTGCTCTGCAGCAGCGGCGCGTAGGTGGCGGAGAACAGCGGCACGTCGGTTACCGCCAGCGCGCCAGCGGTTTCGCCGTGGTAGCTGTGCTGCAGGCTGACAAAGCGGTGCTTGCCCGCCTGGCCGCAGTTGCGCCAGTAGTGGAAGCTCATCTTCAGCGCGATTTCGGTGGCGCTGGCGCCGTCCGACGCATAGAAAGCATGGCCCAGGCCGGTGAGCGCATGCAGCTTTTCCGACAGCTCCACCACCGGGCGGTGGGTGAAGCCGGCCAGGATCACGTGTTCCAGCGAATCCAGCTGCTCGCGGATCGCCTGCTTGATGCGCGGGTGGTTGTGCCCGAACAGGTTCACCCACCAGGAGCTGATGCTGTCGATGTAGCGTTTGCCATCGAAATCCTCCAGCCACACGCCGTCACCGCGCGCAACCGGAATGATGGGCAACTGCTCGTGGCGCTTCATCTGCGTACACGGGTGCCAGACGGCATTGCGGCTGCGTTGCAGCCATTCTTGAGAGTGGTTCGACATGCGCTTGCTCCAGGGTTTGGGCTGCATGCTAGCAGAGCCTGGCAGCTTGCTGACTGACAAAAATTGTCACTGTCTGGCGATGTTTGTCAGTTGCTAGTCATTACGGCGGTGTGCGATAGCGAGCCGGAAGAGTGATTCTGGTTAATACTTGGTAAGAATTTCAAGGCATACTGATCTGGCATGAGCAGTAGAAACAGGGCTGGCCTGGAAATTGCATACATGGGCTGCCAGCCAGCGGCAGCCAGGGAGCAGGGAATGAAGCATAGTGAATCGGGGTTCACCCTGATCGAGCTGATGGTGGTGGTGGCGATTATCGGCATTCTGGCGGCGATAGCGGTTCCTGCATATAACAACTACACCCGGCGTTCGTATTTGGCAGAGGCTCTTACTCTGGCAGGTGGGGTGAAAACTTCCGTTGAAGAATATTACGGGACTTTTAATCAATGGCCGAATACAAATGCAAGTGCCGGATTACAGTCACCCAATTCATATTGGGGTGAGTCGGTAACTGAGTTGCGATTGGTCGCTTCCGGATCGGTTGCTATGATACGAATGCAGTTGAATGACAAGGTGGTTAGTGGAGCATATGTCTGGTTGATTCCAGATCCAATTGTCAGTGGTTCGTTTCGCTGGCAATGTCAGGGTGACAACAATTTAACTTCACTATTGCCCTCCAACTGCCGGGGCTAATGGTTGGTTCTAAGGTGGCAGTAACTTAGGAGGTGTTTATGAAAAGCGTTCAGCAGGGTTTTACTCTTATTGAACTGATGATCGTAGTAGCGATCATTGGTATTCTGGCTGCGATTGCTATTCCTGCATATCAGGATTACACCAAGCGCGCTCACGTTTCTGAAGGCCTGCAATTGGCTGGCGCAGCTAAGACTTCTATTGCAGAATACTATGCCTCAAGCGGTGTGTTCCCGTTGAATAACACCGCGGCTGGTTTGGCAGCTGCAACTACCATTAAAGGTGCGGCAGTGACTCAGGTTGAAGTAAAACAAGATGCGAGTGGTTCGGGGGCGATTGTTATTACTTATAACACTACCGTTGCTAGCGGCGGCAAGGTATGGCTCGATGCAGTTGCTGCCAGTGGGTCCCTGAGCTGGAACTGCTACTATGACCCTGCTTTGATGCAGTCCAATTGGGTGCCATCCAACTGCCGCACTTCTCAAACGGCCCCTTAACGAGTTCGTGCTTGTATCGAGTGCTGCCAGGTGAGGCTAAAATGGTGGCTGAATGGCAGTAGTACATTATCACTGGTAATGCCAGGGCAATAATGAATTGACTTCATTATTGTCCGCCAATTGTCGGTACTAATGGCCAGATTTTTCTGGCAGTAACTCAGGAGGGTGTTTCATGAAACGCGTTCAGCAAGGTTTTACTCTCATCGAACTGATGATCGTGGTGGCCATTATCGGTATTCTGGCCGCCATTGCCATCCCGGCTTACCAGGATTACACCAAGCGAGCCCACGTTTCCGAGGGGCTGCAATTGGCTGGTGCAGCCAAGACTTCTATTGCAGAATACTATGCCTCGAGTGGTGTATTTCCTTTGAACAACACTGCGGCAGGTTTGGCAACTGCAACCGATATCAAGGGTGCGGCAGTAACTCAGGTAGAAGTGAAGCAAGATGCGAGTGGTTCGGGGGCGATTGTTATTACCTATAACACTACTGTGGCTAGTGGTGGAAAGGTATGGCTCGATGCGGTTGCTGCCAGTGGGTCCCTGAGTTGGAATTGCTACTATGATCCCGCTTTGATGCAGTCCAACTGGGTGCCATCCAACTGCCGTACTTCACAAACTGCTCCTTAAAAAGTTTGGGCTTGCCAAGGTATTGGATATTCACGAAAGGGTGCTGCGGCGCCCTTTTTATTTTTCAGGCGAAAAATGCGTTCTAACTGGGTTGATAGCTGGGCGCTGGTTTTCTTGGCGATGGCAGTGAGCTTGCCTTTTTTCAATTATGCTCGATATGTGCCTGCACCCGACTGGTGGACTGATGCGGCTGCACTATTCATGCTGGTTTGCGGCGCATTGCTTGGTCTGCTGAGCGCAAGCACGATGGCTTGGCCGCGTGCCAGCATCTGGGCCTTGGTCTGGTGGTTGGCCTGTTTTGTGCCGATATTTGTGCTGCGCTTTGGCAATGTGTACCAGATCCCGCTATCGGAAACGTTCGGCATTCTGTGGGCCATCGTGGCGGGTAGCCAATTTTATGCGCTGGAGCAGCGTCTTGGCAGGCCGCGCGTGGTAACTGTGCTGGCGATTTGCGTGCTGATTGTGGCCTTGATGCAAGCATTTATCGGCTTTGAACAGCTAATGGGACTTGCCCTGCTGGCGAATGGTTACTTCCTGTTTAATGGCCCAGGTGACATCATGGGTAATTTTGGGCAACGCAACCAGTTTGCCCAGTTTTTGAGTTGGGGGATCATTGCTGCCCAGTACCTGATGGCAACTCGTAAGCTGAATATTGTATTGTCATTTATATCCATGACAATACTGTCTGTGGTAGTTGCTTGGTCAGGTGGGCGGCTGCCTTTGGCTTATGCTGTTACCATGGTGCTGTTCGCTACTGTCTGGTACAGAAAAAATCGGGATGTACGTTTGTTGTCCACGCTCATTGCAGGAGCCGTACTAATATTGGTGGCCCAATTATTTGGGCATCATATTGCCCAGTGGATAACGGGACATGAAGTCAATAGTGGTCTAGACAGAATCAATGATGCTGGTTTTGGGGGGCGCAGGCGGGTTGAATGGACAAAAGCCTGGCAAATTGCCAAGGCATATCCCTGGTTCGGGGTGGGGTTTGGCGGTTATGCATACCAGTCTGTCTGGCTGGAGGCGTTTGCCGGGCTACCCAAGATTCCAGAAAATACGCTGTTCACACATAGCCATAATCTGATTACCCAGTTGCTGGCAGAAACAGGGGTGCCAGCAACTTTACTGGCTGCCACCGGGGTAGTAGTAGCAATGTTGCCTTATTTCCGGCGCGAACAGGCAACGTCGGAGAATGCATTCCTGGTACTGATTGCTGCCGCAATATTGGGGCACTCCATGTTCGAGTACCCGATGTGGTATATGCCGTTTCTGGTCATGTTCTTCATTGTGCTCATGCTTTCTCCACAGGGTGGCCTGAGCATTCCTGTGCGTCCAATGTTGCGCAAGCTTGGAGTGCTTGTGCTTGTCGTTGCCACCTTTGCATACCTGGTGAACGGCGCGAGTGTTTTTAATCAGCTCCGCTTCATGGTAGTAACCACTACGGATGTCAAACTGAATGAAAAGAACATGGCGAGACTGCTGCAAATCGCGCCTAATCCGTTCTGGTCTTATGAGGCAGAATCTCTGCTTGCCAATTATATGCAGCCATCCCGTCAGGATTTGCAGCTGAAGCGTCGCTATTACGAACAGTTGGCAGCTTATCGGCCCTATCCGCTGCTGTTATGCAACCTGGCCATGTTGCGGACCTGGTCTGGCGATCAGGCGGGTGCGCAGAATGCCCTGATCATGGCGCTGGCAACGTATCCTGCAAATTCGCCGCAAATCCTGTGGCAACTGAAAGCAGCGGGAGATCCTGCCTTGCAACCACTGGAGGATATGGCCAACAAAAGTGCGCAAACGTTAGCCAAGCATGGTGACCAGGCGGTTGTCGAAGCTGTCACCAAAGGCCTCCCCGTCCGCGGCCCGCAGATTCCCGATCTGTCGCGCTTCCGCTGACGCGGTGCCGTGGTAGGGCAGGGGGCTTGGTGGTATCGTGTCGGTCTTGGTGTTGCAGGATGAAACCGGCATGAAAACATGGATGATCCCCCTGCTGCTGGCGCTGTCGGCCGTGGCACAGGCGCAGCCGACAGTGGACCAGCAGTTGCTGTCGGCGCAGATGACATTCCGCGCGGCGGATAACAAGCAGCTGCAGGCGTTGAAGCTGGAACAGGCGGCGGAGCTGGCGGTGAAGGAAGCCGAACAGAAGCTGGCCAGCGCGCAGCAGCAGCTGCAGCAGAGCCAGCAGCAGTTGCAGGATGCGCATGTGGCGCGGCAGGCGGCGGATGCCGAGCTGTCGCAGGCCACGCAGCAGCTGCAGCAGGCCTGGAAGCTGAAGGAAGGCGGGCAATGAAAAACCGGGGCATGGCCCCGGTTTTGTTTTGCTGCCGTATGGAACGCTATCTAAAGCAGCTTAGTTCTGCACGCCGTACTTGGCGCGGTAGGCGCTGACCGCCTCCAGGTTGGCCGCAAGCTCCGGGCTGCCGGCCAGGAAACCCAGCAGGTCGTTCAGGTTGGCGATGGCCACTACCGGCAGATTGTAGTCGCGGGCCACTTCCTGCACTGCGGACAGCTCGCCAGTGCCGCGTTCCATGCGGTCCAGCGCGATGGCCACGCCGGCCGGTTCGGCACCGGCAGCGCGGATCAGCTGTACCGATTCGCGCACCGAGGTACCGGCGGAGATCACGTCGTCGATGATTAGCACCTTGCCCTTGAGCGGCGCGCCCACCAGGGTGCCGCCTTCGCCGTGGTCCTTGGCTTCCTTGCGGTTGTAGGCGAACGGCACGTTGCGGCCCTGTTCAGCCAGTGCCATGGAGGCGGCGGCGGCCAGGATGATGCCCTTGTAGGCCGGGCCGAAGATCATGTCGAAGCCGATGCCGCTGGCGCTGATCGACTGTGCGTAGAAGCGCGATAGTTGCAGCACGCTGTCGCCGTCATAGAACAGGCCGGCGTTGAAGAAGTAGGGCGAGGTCCGTCCTGCCTTGGTGACAAACTCGCCGAAGCGCAACACCTGCTTGTCCAGCGCAAAACGAATAAAATCCTGACGGAAATCGCTCATTACAAACCCTCTTTCACTTAAGTCTTTGTTGCTGCTTGAAAATGGCGGCAAGGATACCACGGGAGAACCCATGCTTCGAATCGTTTCGGCCAACCTCAACGGCATCCGCTCGGCGGACAAGAAAGGTTTCTTCGACTGGCTGGCAGGCCACAACGCCGATTTCGTCTGCGTGCAGGAGTTGAAGGCGCAGGCCGACGACCTGTCCGCGCGCATGCGTGCGCCGGACGGCTACAGCGGCTACTTCCACTACGCCGAGAAGAAGGGCTACAGCGGCGTGGGCATCTACAGCCGCCACCAGCCGGACGCGGTGGTGGAAGGCCTGGGCGTGGACTGGATCGACGCCGAGGGTCGCTACCTGCAGTTGGATTTCGGCAACTTGTCGGTGGTGTCGCTGTACCTGCCGTCCGGCTCCAGCAGCGATGAGCGCCAGCAGGTGAAGTTCCAGTTTCTGGACGTGTTCATGCCGCACTTGGACGCGCTGCGCGAAAGCGGCCGCGACGTGGTGATCTGCGGCGACTGGAACATCGCCCACAACGAGATCGACCTCAAGAACTGGAAGGGCAACCTGAAGAACTCCGGCTTCCTGCCGGAAGAGCGTGCCTGGATGACCGACCTGCTGTCGCGCGGCTGGAGCGACACCTGGCGCCGGTTGTACCCGGAGCAGCCGGGCTACAGCTGGTGGAGCAACCGCGGCCAGGCCTACGCCAAGGACGTGGGTTGGCGTATCGACTACCACATCGTTTCGCCGGGCATGATGGACACCGCGCGTGCCGCCAGCGTGTACAAGGACGAAAAATTCTCCGACCACGCACCACTGACGGTGGACTACGACAGGGCACTGTGATGCTGGACGATGATGACGTGTACCTGGTGACGGTGCCGGGCTGGGGCAATTCCGGCGCGGAACACTGGCAGAGCTACTGGGAAGTGCTGTACCCGCTGGCCCTGCGTGTGGAGCAGGACAACTGGCTGTACCCGACGCGTGCGGAGTGGGTGGCGCGGCTGGCGGCCACGGTGGACGATTGCGCCGGCAAGGTGGTGCTGGCGGCGCACAGCCTGGGCTGCCACACCGTGGTGGCATGGCTGGCGCAGGCCAGCCTGCAGCAGCAGCGCAAGGTACAGGGTGTGCTGCTGGTGGCGCCGCCGGCGCTGCCGATCACCCCGCAGCGGGCACTGGCCAGCGGTGAACTGCCGGCAGGTGCGGCGGTGCCGGATTTCGCCGGCTTCGAGCAGGCTCTGGCGCTGCATTTGCCGGTGCCGGTGCGGCTGGTGGCCAGCCGCGACGACCTGTTCTGCGACTGGGCCGAAGCCGAGGCGATGGCCGCAGGCTGGGGTGTCAAGCTGCTGGATGCCGGCCACGCCGGCCACATGGGCAGCCACAGCGGGCTGGGCGACTGGAAGGCGGGGCAGAAGCTGATCCAGCAGTTGATGCTGGGCTGAGCCTGTCGGCTGGGTGTACGGCCCGCTTTACCGGGCAGGAAAACAAAAAGGTTGGCCGCATGCGGCCAACCTTTTGTTGTTTCAAGCGTGGAGATCAGGCGAAGGCGTGCTGGCCGGCATCGGCCTGGCGCAGCACTTGCAGCGCGTGCGCCACGTAGCTTTCCTTCTCGCCCACCGGCGCCATGTAGTGCAGCGCGGCTTCCGCCGCGGCCTCGCCGGCCAGGCGCGAGATCAGCCAGCCTGCCAGGTAGGCGGAAGCCAGGCAGCCGCCGGCGGTGGCCACGCTGCCGTTGACGTGCAGCGGCGTCTGCAGCGGGCGCACGCCCAGCTCCTGCAGCCACGGTGCGGTGGTGAGGTCGGTGCAGGCCACGCCGTCCTGCAGCAGGCCGAGGCGCGCCAGAATCAGCGCGCCGGAGCATTGCGCCGCGATCAGTTGCCGCGAGCGGTCCAGCTGCAGCCGCGCCAGCATCGCTTCATCCTGGATGATATTGCGGGTCTGGATGCCGCTGCCCACCAGCACCGCGTCGGCGCTGGTGGCTTCTTCCAGCGAGATATGGCCGTGCAGCGTCACGCCGTTCATCGAGGTGACCTGCGGCGTGGGCGTGGCCAGCGACACGCGCAGCTTGGGCGTGACGCGGTTGAGGATGCCCAGCGCGATCAGCGAGTCCAGTTCATTGAAACCTTCGAAAGTCAGGATGGCAACGTGCATGGGGTCTCCTCGTCAGCAAAAAAATTGTAGAGCGTGCTCACGATCCTGCGAGCCCGGGCGAGACAGGGCGCACTCATCGCGCAATGTTTCACGACGCGCAGCGGATCGTGTGCCGGCGCTCAGGCGCCGGTGGCTATCGGGCGGCTGCTATCACTGCACCACTCGCTCCACGAGCCGGGATACAGGCGGCTGCCGGCGAGGCCGGCGTGTTCCAGTGCCAGCTTGTTGTGGCAGGCGGTGACGCCGCTGCCGCAGTACAGCACCACTTCATCGGCCGGGGTGTCGCCCAGTACGGCCTGCCATTCTGCGGCCAACGTTGCTGCCGGTTTGAAGCGGCCATCCTGCAGATTGAGCTGGAAGAAGCGGTTGCGCGCGCCAGGAATGTGGCCGCCTACCGGGTCCAGCGTTTCGTTCAGGCCGGCAAAGCGGTCCGGGGCACGGGCATCCACCAGCTGGAAGGCCGGCTTGTCGAGATTGGCCACTATCTGTTCCACTTCCAGCATTTCTTCCAGCGGCGCACGCATCACGAAGCGGGTGCTGCGCTTTTCCGGTGCTTCGGTGCTGATGGCGCCACCGGCGGCCTGCCAGGCTGCCCAGCCGCCATCCAGTACTGCCACCGCCTCGTGCCCCAGCCAGCGCAGCAGCCACCAGGCGCGCGCGGCGTACATGCCGCCGGCGTCGTCGTAGGCCACCACCTGGGTGTCCGGGCCGATGCCCAGCGCGCCGAAGTTGACTGCCAGGCGCTGGCCGTCCGGCAGCGGGTGGCGGCCGTTGCTGCCGTTCTTGGCACCGGACAGGTGGTAGTCCAGGTGCAGGTAATGCGCTTCCGGCAGGTGGCCGGCTTCGTACACGGTGGGGCCGTAGGCCGGGTCGGCCAGCTGGAAGCGGCAATCGAGAACCACCAGCTCTGCCGGGTCAAGGGCCTGCAACTGCTGGGCCGAGATAAGGGTGCGGTACATGACGTTTCTCCTGTCTGCGCTGCGGGCACCTTGCGAAGCCAGCCACTGGCCGGCTTCGCAAGGCGTCCTGACCGCCGTGGCGGTCAAGCGTTGTTTGAAATTTTAAACGTTAGTCACCTTAGCATGCCGTGGCCTCAGCCGGCCAGTTTGTCGCGCAGCCGTGCGGCCAACTGTGGCATGCCGTGCGCCACGCCCTCGCGCTGCGCGGCGCCCCACAGCGGGTTGGGGAAGTGCTTGTCGTCGGCAAAGCGCGGAATCACGTGCCAGTGCAGGTGCGGCACCATATTGCCGAAGCTGGCGAGGTTGATCTTGTCCGGGTTCAGCACATCGCGCAGCGCCTGCTCGGTGCGCAGCACCCAGTCCAGCACATGGGCGCGGTCGGCGGGGGCAAGGTCGGTCATTTCCTTGACGTGCGCATGCCAGATCACGCGGCAGAACGCCGGGTAGTCGGCATCGGCCACCAGGATTACCCGCAGCCTGTCGTCGCGGTAGAGGATGTCACCACCGTCCTGGTGGCACAGTTCACAGTTCATTGTAGGTCTCCCAAGGTTGGCCGCAGGCTCACAGCCACTCGCGCGGCGGCAGGAAGTCGCTGTACAGCGCCGCTTCCGGGCTGCCGGCTTCCGGCTGGTAGCCGTACTCCCAGCGCACCAGCGGCGGCATGGACATCAGGATGGATTCGGTGCGGCCGCCGGTCTGCAGGCCGAACAGCGTGCCGCGGTCCCACACCAGGTTGAATTCCACGTAGCGGCCGCGGCGGTAGAGCTGGAACTGGCGCTCGCGCTCGCCCCACGGCGTGGCCTTGCGGCGCTCGACGATGGGCAGGTAGGCATCGAGGTAGCCGTTGCCCACTGCCTGCATGAAGGCGAAGCTGGTATCGAAATCCGGCTGGTTGAGGTCGTCGAAGAACAGCCCGCCCACGCCGCGCGCCTCGCCACGGTGTTTAAGATAAAAGTACTCGTCGCACCATTTCTTGTATTTCGGGTAGGTTTCGGCGCCGAACGGTGCGCACAGCTCGCGCGCCACCGTGTGCCAGTGCACCACGTCTTCCACGTTGCCGTAGTAGGGGGTGAGGTCGAAACCGCCGCCGAACCACCATACCGGTGCTTCGCCGTCTTTCTCGGCAATGAAGAAGCGCACATTGGCGTGGCTGGTGGGTACGTAGGGGTTTTCCGGGTGGATCACCAGCGACACGCCCATGGCCTCGAAGCGGCGGCCGGCCAGTTCCGGGCGGTGCGCGGTGGCGCTGGCCGGCAATGCCTCGCCACTGACATGCGAGAAGTTCACACCGGCTTGTTCGAACACCGCGCCACCGGTGAGTACCCGGCTTTTGCCGCCGCCGCCAGTCGGGCGCTCCCAGCTGTCTTCGCGGAACGAGGCTGCCCCATCGGCGGCCTCCAGCCCGCTGCAGATGCGTTGCTGCAGCTCCAGCAGGAAGGCTTTGACTTGGTTGGCGTGCGGGTGGCTCATTCACGTATCCTGCATTTTTTGGGCGATAGCCGATTGTAACCCGTTCACCCGCGCCGGCACGCATTACCACGGCATGGCGCGGCAAGGAGCCTGCATGATCGATCTCTACACCTGGGGCACTCCCAACGGCAAGAAAGTCTCCATTGTGCTGGAGGAGCTGGGCCTGGCGTACCGGGTGATTCCGGTGAACATCGGCCAGAACGAGCAGTTCGCGCCGGATTTCCTCAGCATCAGCCCCAACAACAAGATTCCAGCCATCGTCGATCACGACGGCCCGGGCGGTGCGCCGCTGGCGCTGTTTGAATCCGGCGCGATTCTCTCCTACCTGGCGGAGAAATGCGGCCAACTATTGGCCGCTGCCGGTGCCGAGCGCTACCAGACGCTGCAGTGGCTGATGTTCCAGATGGGGGGCTTCGGACCGATGCTGGGGCAGGCGCATCACTTCCTGCGCTACGCGCCGGAGCCGGTGCCGTATGCGCAGAAGCGCTACCACGACGAGACGCTGCGCCTGTACGGCGTGCTGGATCGCCAGCTGGCGGCGCAGCGCTACGTGGCCGGCGCGCACTACAGCATCGCCGATATCGCCATCTACCCGTGGGTGGCGCGGCACGAGTGGCACCGAGTTGATCTGGCCGCCTTCCCGCACGTGGCGCGCTGGTATGCCGAGCTGGGCGAACGCCCGGCGGTACAGCGCGGTATGGCGGTGCCGGGCTGAGCGACTGTGCACGATTGAGCAGCTGTTTTTTTACGGTGTGCTGCGCATTGACGCCATGCCAATGCCGCCTCCGCTGCTGTTTTCGCCCTGGCTCGCCAGGTCGTGAATGGGGGGCGGCACAAAAAAAAGCGGCCCGTCCACGGGGACGGGCCAAGCAACGCACTTCAACACACTTCAACAAAAAAATTGCCCGCCGCGAGGCGGGCCAAGGTTCACACGAGAGGAGAAAAAGAGAGCAGAGGAGGCTGCCGTAATACTTAGAACATGTAGGCTACGCCAGCCTTCAGTACCGATACCGGCGCGGTGTCGGTGATGTTCTTGTGCTTGATGTCGCCCAGGGTTTCATACTCGGCACGCAGGCTTACCTGCTTGTTCAGCTTGTAGGCGGCGCCTACACCCAGGCCGAGGCTGAAGTTGTCGTCCTTGCCGCTGCTCAGCGCCGGGTTGCTGCTGGTGAAGCTGCTGTGCAGGTAGTTGGCGGACACCTTGCCATATACCTCGAACTTGTCGTTTACGGGAATGATGCCAAGTGCAGCTGCACGAAAGGAGTCGTAGTCCAGTTTGCCGGCGCCATTCAGCGGCACGGCGTCGCCGTTGCGCAGGTAGCTGCCTTCAACCGCGAAATTGTCATTGATGCGCTTGCCGACGCCGATTTCCGCCATGCCCTTGGTGGCATCGTCGCTATCGACCTTGGTGCTGCTTACGCCAGCACGGCTGGCGGCGCCGTCTTTCAGCGTCCACTGGTTGGTGGAGGCGCCCAGGTTGCCGAACACATAGGTACCGGTATCAGCGGCGTAGGCGGAAGTACCGGCGGCGATCAGTACAGAAGCGATAAGCAGTTTTTTCATGAGTGACTCCGAGTCAGCGGTGAAGTTGATGGAGTCATTGTGCGTTTCGCTGCGGCTTAACACTATGCGGCTTGCGTGGGCGGAATGTGCGCCTGGCGTGGCGTTGTGTGACGCTGTGTGACAGGGCAGCCCGGGGGCGATGCGGCTGCCCGGGGCGGGGCTTACGGTGCCGGCGGATGTTGCGGCAGCTGGATGGTCATGCGTGCGCCGCCCAGCGGCCGTGCTTCGCCGGCACTGGCCGCGCCGCCGTGGTGCAGGGTGATCAGCCGCACGAAAGACAGGCCCAGGCCGTGGCCGCCGGTGGCGCGGTCGCGCGAACGGTCCAGGCGCTGGAACGGCTCGAACACCCGGTCGCGCTCGTCAGCCGGAATGCCGGGGCCGTCGTCGTCCACGTCGATGTGCAACTGGCCATCCGCCAGCCATACCTGCATGTGCACCTTGCCGGCGGCGTACTTGAAGGCATTCAGCAGCAGGTTGCGGGTGGCCACGTACATCAGCTTGCGATCGAAAGTGGCGCTGCCGGCCATGCAGTCCAGGGTCAGGGAGATGTGCGGCGGCTTCAGCGGGTGCAGCAGCTGGATCAGGTCTTCGAACCACTCGGTCAGGTCTATGGTTTCGTACTGCAGTGCCACTTCGCCGCGGTCGAGCCTGGCGTAGCTGAGGCTGATGTTGAGCAGTTCGTCCAGTTCGGTCAGGTCGCGCTCCATGCCTTCGCGGAACTGGTGGCGCTCGTGCTCGTCCTCGGCCTCGTCTAGCATGGTCAGCCCGAAGCGCAGCCGTGCCACCGGGGTGCGCAACTCGTGCGCCACGGCATGCGCCAGCGCCTGGCGGGTTTCCATCTGTCGCTCCAGCTTGCTGGCCATATCGTTGATCAGCTCGGCCAGCGGGCCGAACATCGGGCTTTTCACGTTGGCCGCACGGGCGGAGAGGTCGCCTTCGGCCAGCTGGGTGGCGGTGAAGCGCAGCGCCTTGAGCGCCTGCCAGTGCGGGCGCAGGTTGAGGTAGATCAGCAGCGCCATCGGCACGCCGAAGAAGCCGAACCACAGCAGGAACAGCCCGGCTTCGCTATGCAGCCAGCCTTGCTCCAGGCTGTCTTCCAGCGGCCCCAGCAGCAGCACCTGGCGGGTGCCCGGCAGTGGCGCGTACAGCAGTTTGCGATCGGCATCCAGCCAGTTGTTGCCGCTGGCGAGCCAGGCGCGGGCATCGTCGCTCAGCCCGGCGGGCGTGGCTGGCAGCAGTTGCAGCGGGTAGGCGTACAGCTCGGCGATGGTGTGCAGCTCGGTAGCGCGCGCGGCGGGCGGCTGGCTCAGCAGCTGGCGCTGGATCATGCGCACCGGGCCGGCCATCTGCAGCTCGATACGGTCGCGCTCGGCGCCGGAGGTGAGCAGGATCAGCAGGCCGACAAAACCCAGCAGCAGCACGAATTGCACCACCATGGTCTGCACGAAATAGCGGGCAAACAGTGGCGCCAGGCCTGGCAGTGGTTTCACTCCCAGTCGCTCCGCGAGAACAGGTAGCCCTTGCCGCGCACGGTCTTGATGCGGGTGGGGGTTTCCGGGTTGTCGCCCAGTTTCTTGCGCAGGCGCGAGATGCGCGCGTCGATGGAACGGTCCAGGCCGTCGAAGCCGATGCCGCGCAGCGCGTTCATGATGTCGTCGCGTGACAGGATCTCGCCGGCGTGGCTGGCCAGCAGCCACAGCAGGTCGAATTCGGCGGTGGTCAGCTCCATTGCCTCGCCGGCCAGCGAGGCTTCGCGTGTGGCCTGGCTGATGCTGAACTGGCCGAAGTGCAGGCTGCCGTCCAGCACCGGGGCACTGTCGTTCTCGCTGCGGCGCAGCAGCGCGCGGATGCGCGCCAGCAGCCGGCGCGGCTCCACCGGCTTGGACAGGTAGTCGTCGGCGCCCAGCTCCAGCCCCAGGATCTCGTCGATCTCCTCGTCGCGCGCGGTCATCATCAGGATGCGGCCGTGGTAGCGCGGGCGGATGTCGCGGCACACCTCGAAACCGTCCTTGCCCGGCAGCATCACGTCCAGGATCACCAGCTCGGGGTTGGCCGCAAGAATGGCATCGGCGGCGGTATCGCCGCGCGGGTGGTGTGCTACCTCGTAGCCGTGTTTGGCCAGGTACTGGATCACCAGGTCGGCCAGGCGCTGGTCGTCTTCCACCAGCATCAGTCGGTTGGACATGGGGTTCTCCGTCAGCTTGCGGTTATCGATAGGGTTATACCGCACAGGTAGCGGGGCAGGCAAAACAGCCTCTGGCTGCAGGCAACGTGCTTCGTTGGCATGGCGCCGGGCCCGGCAAGGCCGGGCCGTGCCAACTTAAGCCCTCGGGGTGGCTGCCTGCCTGACTTGCAAAACAAAGTCCTTTCGCGATGCGAAAGGACTTTGTCTACACGCTTGGCTCGCCGGGCGGGCTGTTGCGGGCAAGGCTGGCTTACAGCCAGAAATGGTTGCGCTGGCGGTGGGCTTCCAGCAGGCGCTTGAACACGCCCGGATCCTTGGTGAAGGTCATCTCGCCGCTGGCCGGGTGGTAGTAGTCCAGCAGCCGCGAGGTCCAGAAGCGGATGGCGGCGGCGCGCAGCATCAGCGGCCAGGCCGTGACCTCTGCCGCGGTGAGCGGGCGCACCGACTGGTAGCCGGCCAGCAGCGCGCCGGCCAGTGCATCGTCTATGCTGCCATCGTCCAGTCGTGCCCAGTCGTTCAGCGCAATGGCCACGTCGTACAGCAGGATGTCGTTGCAGGCGTAGTAGAAGTCGATGAAGCCGGCGATGCGGTCGCCGTCCATCAGCACGTTGTCCTTGAACAGGTCGGCGTGGATCACGCCCTGCGGCAGGTCGTCGAAGCGGTGCTGCTCCTGCAGGGTGACTTCGTCATGCAGCAGTGCGGCTTCGTCCGCCGGCATGTGCCGGTACAGCTCGGCTGCGGTGCGGCTCCACCATGCCGGGCCGCGCGGGTTGCTCATGCGCAGCGGGAAAGTGCTGCCGGCCAGGTGCATCTGCGCCAGCATCTCGCCCACCGCGAAGCATTGCGCGGCATTCGGGTGGCTGATGTCCTTGCCGTTCAGGCAGCTCACCAGGCAGGCGGGCTTGCCGGCCAGCATGGAGGCGAAGTTGTCGGTGTGGTCGGCGATGGGCGCCGGGCAGGCCACGCCGTGGCGCGACAGATGGCTCTTGAGCTTGAGGAAGTAGGGTACTTCTTCCAGTGTCAGCACTTCGAACACGGTCAGCACGTAACGGCCGTGCGTGGTGGTGACGAAATAGTTGGTGTTGGTGACGCCGGCGGCAATGCCCTTCAGTTCAACGAGTTCGCCCAGGGCATAACGCTGCAGCCAGGCACGCATCTCGTCCTGGCTGACGGTGGTGTAAACAGACATGCAGGCTCCTCAGAACGACAGCAGCGGCCAGCTGGGTGTCAGTGTCTGGTGATCGGAACCGTAGGACTGCGGCTTCATGCCGCGGTCTTCGTCCAGCAGCATGTAGCTGGGCGCGCCGTTCGGGTTCACCTTGATCTGGTACACCTGGCCATTGCGGCGGAGTTCTTCCACCGTGCTGTTGTTGCCGTACTCGGTAACCTGTTTTTCCGGCTCCACGCCCACCGGTGGCTGGGCCGGTGCGGCGTGCGCGGCGACTGTGACCAGCAGCAGGCTGGTCAGCAAAATGCGTTGCATGAGGATTTCCTTGTCCTGGATTCTGGCTTGGCAAGCGGTCTGGAAGCCGCCTCTGCATTATGCATTCTAGCATCGCTGCCCGGCGGGAAGGCGGGCAGCGATGGCAGTGGCGGTGCTTTACAGGTTGAGCAGCTGTTCGCGCTCTTCCGGCAGCGCCTCGAAACCGCGGGTTTCGTAGAAGCGGAAGATGGTCTCCACGATCTCCTGCGGTTCGTCGATCAGCTGCAGCAGGTTGATGTCTTCCGGGTTGATCATGCCCTCGCCGATCAGGCGGTTGCTCACCCACTCGAACAGGCCGCCCCAGAATGAGCGGCCGCACAGGATGATGGGCATCTTGCGGCTCTTGCCGGTCTGGATCAGCGTCAGCGCCTCGAACATCTCGTCCAGGGTGCCGAAGCCGCCTGGCATGACCACGTAGGCGATGGCATGTTTCACGAACATCACCTTGCGGCTGAAGAAATGGTCGAATTTCAGGCTCAGGTCCTGGTATTCGTTGGGGCGCTGTTCGTGTGGCAGTACGATGTTGAGGCCCACCGACGGGCTCTTGCCGTAGAAGGCGCCCTTGTTGGCCGCCTCCATGATGCCGGGGCCGCCGCCGGATATTACCGAGAAGCCGGCGTCGGAAAGCAGGCGGGCGATATGCTCGGTCTGCTTATAATACGGATGGTCGCGAGGGGTGCGGGCGCTGCCGAAGATGCTGACGGCGGGGGTAACCTGTTGCAGCTCCTCCGCCGACTCCACGAACTCGGACAGGATTTTCATTACGTGCCAGGCTTCGCGGGCCCGGAAACGTTGCATCATCGCGTAGCGGTCGCTGGTTTGCGGCAATTTATCGGACAAGCTCATTTTTTATCGCCTTTATGAAAACGTTGTTATTGATTGACGGCTCTTCTTATCTGTACCGCGCCTTTCACGCGATGCCCGACTTGCGTTCTCCGCAGGGTGAACCGACCGGAGCGATCTACGGCATGGTGAACATGCTGGCTCGCCTGCGCAAGGAAGTACAGTTCGATTATAGCGCCTGCATATTCGACGCTAAAGGCAAGACCTTCCGCGACGATCTGTACCCGGAATACAAGGCCAACCGGCCTTCCATGCCCACTGATCTGGCGGCGCAGATCGCCACCGTGCACGAGGTGGTGCGCGCCAGCGGCTGGCCGCTGCTGATGGTGGACGGCGTGGAAGCCGACGACGTGATCGGCACCCTGGCACGGCAGGGCGCCGCTGCCGGCATGCAGGTGATCATCTCCACCGGCGACAAGGACATGGCGCAGCTGGTGACGCCGCAGGTCACCCTGGTCAACACCATGACCAACGAAACGCTGGATGAAGCCGGGGTGAAGGAAAAATTCGGTGTGCCGCCGACGCGCATCATCGACTACCTGACGCTGATCGGCGACAAGGTGGACAACGTGCCCGGCGTGGACAAGTGCGGCCCCAAGACCGCGGTGAAGTGGCTGGAGGAATACGACAGCCTGGATGGCGTGATCGCCCATGCGGCCAACGTTGGCGGCAAGGTGGGCGACAACCTGCGTGCGGCGCTGGACTGGCTGCCGCGCGGGCGCGAGCTGATCACCATCAAGTGCGATGTGGCGCTGGAGGCCGAGCTGCCGGCCGGCATGGAAAGCCTGCTGCATGGCGAGCGCCAGCTGCCGCGGCTGGCCGAGCTGTTCAGCGCCTGCGGCTTCCGCACCTTCCTGCGCGAAGTGCAGCAGGCGATGGCCGGCACCGAAATGGTTGCCGAGGTGGTGGCCGACGCACCGGCAGCGCAGCCCGCGGGCGGCGACCTGTTCAGCGCCAGTGGCGACCTGTTCGGCGATGCGCCAACGCCAGCAGCCCAGCCGGCGGCGCCTGCCGCGGCAGCCGCACCGCTGGATCGCCACTACGAAACCATTCTTACCGACGCGCAGCTGGATGCCTGGCTGCAGCGCTTTGCCGGCGCGGTGGTGTCGCTGGATACCGAAACCACCAGCCTGGACCCGATGCTGGCGCAGATCGTCGGCATGAGCTTTGCCATCGAAGCCGGCCATGCTGCCTACCTGCCGCTGGCGCACCGTGGCCCGGACGCGCCGCACCAGCTGGATCGCGACGCCACCCTGGCGCGGCTCAAGCCGTGGCTGGAAGACGCCGGCAGCAAGAAGCTGGGTCAGAACCTGAAGTACGACCGCCACGTGCTGGCCAACCACGGCATCAGCCTGCGCGGCGTGGTGGACGACACCCTGCTGGCGTCCTACGTCATCGAAAGCCACCTGCGCCACAATATGGACGACCTGGCCAGCCGCCACCTGGGCGAAACCACGGTCAGCTACGAGGAAATCTGCGGCAAGGGAGCCAAGCAGATCGGCTTCGACGAAGTGACGGTAGACGTTGCGGCCAACTATGCGGCGGAGGATGCCGACATCACCCTGCGCCTGAACCAGCACTTCGCGCCGCTGCTTACCGGGCAGCTGCAGAGCGTGTACCGCGATATCGAGCTGCCTGTGGCCGAAGTGCTGTTCAAGATGGAACGCAACGGCGTGCTGATCGACCGCGACATCCTGGCGGCGCAGAGCCACCAGCTGGGCAGCGAGATGCTGCGCCTGGAGCAGGCCGCCTACGAGCTGGCCAGCCAGCCGTTCAACCTCAACTCGCCCAAGCAGCTGCAGGAGATCCTGTTCGGCCGGCTTGGCATCCCCACCAAGGGGGTGAAGAAAACCGCCAGCGGCGGCTTCTCCACCGATGAGGAAGTGCTGGAAAAGCTGGCGCTGGACTACCCGCTGCCCAAGCTGATCCTGCAGTACCGAGGTCTGGCCAAGCTCAAGTCCACCTACACCGACAAGCTGCCGACGCTGATCAACCCGCGCACCGGCCGCGTGCACACCAACTACGCGCAGGCGGTGGCGATTACCGGCCGCCTGGCCAGCAACGATCCCAACCTGCAGAACATCCCGGTGCGCACCGCCGAGGGCCGCCGCGTGCGCGAGGCCTTCGTGGCTGCGCCCGGCCACGTGATTGTCAGCGCCGACTACTCGCAGATCGAGCTGCGCATCATGGCGCATCTGTCCGGTGACGAAGGCATGCTGGCCGCCTTCGCCAGCGGCGAGGACATCCACAAGGCCACCGCCGCCGAGGTGTTCGGCGTGCCGCTGGCCGAGGTCGGCAGCGACCAGCGCCGTGCCGCCAAGGCCATCAACTTCGGCCTGATCTACGGCATGGGCAAGTACGGCCTGGCCTCGCAGCTGGGTATCAGCAACGATGCGGCGCAGCAGTACATCGACAGCTACTTCCGCAAATACCCCGGCGTGGCCGACTACATGCAGCGCACCCGCGCCGATGCCGCCGAGCGCGGCTACGTGGAAACCGTGTTCGGCCGCCGCCTGTACCTGCCGGAAATCCGCGCCGCCAACCAGGCGCGACGCGCCGGCGCCGAGCGCGCGGCGATCAATGCGCCGATGCAGGGCACCGCTGCCGACCTGATCAAGCTGGCGATGCTGGCGGTGCAGGGCTGGCTGGAGACGGAGCAGCTGCAAAGCAAGCTGATCATGCAGGTGCACGATGAACTGGTGCTGGAAGTGGTGGAGGCCGAGCTGGCGCTGGTGCGCGAGCGCTTGCCGCAACTGATGGCCGGCGTGGCCGCGCTGAAGGTGCCGCTGCTGGCCGAGGTGGGCACGGGCCCGAGCTGGGAGGCGGCGCACTAGCGGCCTGCCGACCGGCACCATAAAAAAAACATGCGGCCAACCTTTACGGGTTGGCCGCATGTTTTTTTACTGCTGCAGGAGGCGTTAGTCGTCGTGCGCCAGGCACACGCGGTTGCGGCCCTCGTTCTTGGCCTGGTACAGCGCCTTGTCGGCCTGGCGGATCATGTCGCCCAGCGAGCCGAGGACGCCATCCAGGCTGCACACGCCGATACTGACGGTGACTTCGATCGGCTGCGCCGGGTGCGGCACGCTGCTGCCGGCCACCGCCTTGCAGATGCGCTGCGCGGCCACGGCGGCCTCGTCCAGGCCGGCTGCCGGCAACAGCGCGGCAAACTCCTCGCCGCCCATGCGGCAGATCAGGTCGCTGCCACGCAGACCGTCGCGCAGCAGGCGGGCAAACAGCTGCAGCACATCGTCGCCGGCTTCGTGGCCGAAGCGGTCGTTGACGGACTTGAAGTGATCCAGGTCCAGCATCAGCAGGCTCAGCGGCTTGCCGCTGTGGCGGGCATCCTGGAACGCCTTGCCGGCCAGCTCCATGAAGTGGCGGCGGTTGATCAGCCCGGTGAGCGCATCCATGGTAGCGAGCTGGAACAGCTGGCTGGCGCGGCGCTCCTGCTGGATGGCAATGGCCATCAGGTGCGAGGTGCGCTGGATGATGTTGAGCTCGCCTGGCTGCGGGCTGCGCGGTTCGGCGAAATAGGTGGCAAAAGTGCCCAGTACGCGGCCGTCGTACGCCATGATCGGGTGCGACCAGCAGGCGCGCAGCGCGAACGGGCGCACCAGCTCGATATACGGCGCCCACAGCGGGTCGTGCATGATGTCTTCGACGATCACCGGCCGGGCGCGGGCGACGGCGGTGCCGCAGGAGCCGACGCCTTCGCCGATGGCGATGCCGTCTATGCTGGCCTTGTAGGCGTCCGGCAAGCCGGGCCCGGCCACCACCTGCAGGTGCTCGTTGTCCGGCTGCAGCAGCATGATGGAGTTCATCGCGCCGGGGATGTGGCTGTCCAGCATGCGGCAGGTCCAGTCCATTACCTCCGGCAGCGGGCGGTCATTGGCCAGCATTTCCAGCAGGCGGTTCTCGTCGGCCTGCCACATGCGGTTGGCGTGCTTTTCGGTGATGTCGCGCTCGATGCACAGCAGGCTTTGCAGCGTGCCGTTTTCGTCGGTCTCCGGTAACAGCCGCGCTTCGAACACCAGGTGGCGCTCCGGGCGGCTGATCTCGGTTTCGAAGGTGTAGGGCTGGCCGCTGGCCAGTACCTGGTGCGCGGCGTGCTGCATGGCATCGCACATGCCGGCCGGCAGGCCGCGGTCGGCAATGCCCAGCCCGACGTGGTACAGCGGCGGCAGCGGCGAATAGCGCGCCAGCGCGCTGTTCACATACAGGCACACCAGGTCGGTGTCGTAGCGGCTGATGATGTCGGGGGAGTTTTCCACCAGGGTGCGGAAGGCCTGGCGGTCCTCGCGCACGCTCAGCAGCAGGCCGTCCGGCAGCGGCGTCAGCAGCCAGTCCAGCAGCGTGCCGCCGTGGAACAGCTGCAGCGACCACTCCTGCGCCGGCAGGCGCAGTTGCTGCATCACCGCCGGCGGCAGCAGCTTGTCCGGCAGTGCCTGCCCGACGGCCAGTGGTGGCGCCTGCAGCAGCAGCTCGAAGCGCTGGGTAACGAAACTGACCCGCAACTGCGCATCCAGCAGCAGGTAGCCGCCAGGCAGTGCGGTAAGAATGGATTGCAGCGTGGGATTCGGCACGATCCGCTCGGCTTTGGGTGTGACCCGGTTAAAGACAGGAACAGTGTGATTGTAGCCGTTTCAGGCCCGAAAATTGCAACGGAATATGACGTTGCCGCCGGTTTTCGTCATCGCCAACCGGCTTGGCAGCGGGTATGCTCGACGGGATTATCGATAGGAGTTGGCTGTGGAGTATTTCCCGATCTTCCTGCGTTTGCAGGACGAGCCCTGCCTGCTGGTGGGCGGTGGCGAGGTGGCCTTGCGCAAGGTGCGACTGCTGCGCAGTGCCGGTGCGCGGCTGACCGTGGTGGCGCCGGCGCTGGTGGCCGAGCTGGCCGCCATGGCCGACAGCGGCGAAATCCGCCACCTGCCGCGCGCAGTGGCGGCAGAGGATATCAGCGGCTACCGCCTGGTGGTGGCCGCCACCGACGATCGCGAGGTGAACCGCATGGTGTCGCAGGCGGCACAGGCGCAGGGCATCCCGGCCAACGTGGTGGATGACCCGGAGCTGTCCAGCTACATCACCCCGTCCATCGTCGACCGCTCGCCGCTGGTGATCGCGGTATCCACCGGCGGCGGCGTGCCGGTGCTGGCGCGGCTGATCCGCGCGCGGCTGGAGGGGCTGATCCCGGCCGGTTTCGGCAATCTGGCGCGTTTTGCCAGCCGGTTTCGCGATCAGGTGAAGGCGCGTTTCGGCAATGTGGAGGAACGGCGCGCATTCTGGGAGTCGGTGCTGGAAGGGCCGCTGGCGGAGCGGGTGATGAACGGCGACGAGGCCGCCGCCGAGGCCGACATGCTGGCAAGGTTGGCCGCAAGCGACACGCCGCCTTCCGGCGCGGTGTACCTGGTGGGCGCCGGGCCGGGCAACCCGGATCTGCTGACCTTTCGCGCGCTGCGGCTGATGCAGCAGGCCGACGTGGTGCTGTACGACAACCTGGTGTCCGACCCGCTGCTGGAACTGGTGCGCCGCGATGCCGAGCGCATTTTCGTGGGCAAGCAGCGCGCCAACCATACCCTGCCGCAGGAGGACATCAACAGCCTGATGGTGCGCCTGGCCGGCGAGGGCAAGCGCGTGCTGCGGCTCAAGGGCGGCGACCCGTTCACCTTCGGCCGCGGCGGCGAGGAGATCGAGGCGCTGGCGGCCGAGGGTATTCCGTTCGAAGTGGTGCCGGGCATTACCTCGGCCAGTGGCGCGGCGGCCTATGCCGGTATTCCGCTGACTCACCGCGACTACGCGCAGTCGGTGACCTTTGTTACCGGTCACAGGCAGGACGGCAGCATCACGCTGGACTGGCCGGCACTGACGCGCACGCAGCAGACCGTGGTGGTGTACATGGGTGTGACCATGGCTGCGGAACTCTGCGCCGAGTTCATCCGTCATGGTAAGGCGGGCACCACGCCGGCTGCCGTGGTGGAGCGTGCCACCACCGAGCGCCAGCGCACCGTGATTGGTACACTGGAAACCTTGCCTGGCTTGATCCAGGCGCATAGTATCAGTTCGCCTGCATTGATTATCGTGGGCGATGTGGTGGCGCTGTCATCGCGGCTGGGCTGGTTCCGCCGCGCGGAAACGGCGCTGTAAGGAGGCGGTCTGACCGCCGGCCGCTTGCGGCCAACTCAACCGGCCTGGGCCGGAAGTAGACGAGACATGGTTGGTGTATTGATTATTTCGCACGGCAATCTGGGACACAGCATGGCTGACTGCGCGCGCCACGTACTGGGGCGCGTGCCGGACAACCTGGCTGTGATGGCCGTTGAAAAACACGAAGACCCGGAAGACAAGTTCCGCGAAGCCGGTGCACTGGTGGCCAAGCTGCAGCAGGGCGACGGCGTGCTGCTGCTCACCGATATGGTGGGCGGCACGCCGGCCAATATCACCTGGCGCCTGGTGGAGGCCGGCAAGGTGGAAGCAGTGGCCGGCGTCAACCTGCCGATGCTGGTGCGGGCGCTGTGCTACAGCAGCCAGGCGCTGGAAGTGGTGGTCAGCAAGGCCATTACCGGCGGGCTGGAAGGGGTCTACTACATGCTGCCAGAGGGGAAAGATGCAAAAGCTACAGATTGAGATCATCAACAAGCTGGGCCTGCACGCGCGGGCATCCAGCAAATTCACCCAGACTGCCAGCCGCTTCCGTGCCGAGGTGTGGATTGCGCGCAATGGCCGCCGCGTCAATGGCAAGAGCATCATGGGCGTGATGATGCTGGCCGCGGCCAAGGGCGCGGTGGTGGATCTGGAAACCAGCGGCGAGGACGAAGAAGCCGCCATGGGCGCGCTGGTGGAGCTGATCAACAACCGCTTCGACGAGGCGGAATGAATGCCGCGCCGGTTTTGCGGGCTCGCAAACCGGGCACCAAGCCATAAGCCAGTGGCCGCACGATAACAACAAAGGGCGGGGGAACGAACAATGAGCATCATCTTGCACGGCGTGCCCATCGGTGGCGGTATCGCCATCGGCCGGGCGCACTTGTTGACCCAGAGCATGGATGACGTGGTGCATCTGGCGCTGGATGACGACGAGATTCCTGCCGAGCAAGCCCGCTTCGACATCGCCGTACGCGACACCCGCAAGCAGCTGGAAATGCTGTGGGGCACCATTCCGGAAAACGCCCCGGCCGAGCTGGGCGCCTTCCTGTCCTTGCACATCATGCTGTTGTCCGACCCCACCATTTCGCGCGAGCCGCGCGAGTTGGTGGAAAGCCAGCGCTGCAATGCCGAATGGGCGCTGAAACTGCAGTGCGACACCCTGGTGGAGCAGTTCGACGCCATCGAGGAAGACTACCTGCGCGAGCGCAAGCACGACGTGCTGCAGGTGATCGAGCGCATCTTCAAGAACCTGGGCGGCCACAGCACCGAGCTGCAGATCGCCGAGGACCTGGACGAAGACACCATTCTGGTGGCGCACGACCTGTCGCCGGCGGACATGGTGTACTTCAAGGATGCCAGCGTGGCGGCCTTCGTCACCGACGTGGGCGGCGCCACCAGCCACACCGCCATTCTGGGCCGCAGCCTGGACCTGCCGTCGGTGATTGCCATGCACCACGCGCGCCAGCTGGTGCGCGAGGAAGAAATGATCATCGTCGATGGCCAGCAGGGGGTGCTGATCATCGACCCGCCGGCCTCGGTGCTGGCCGAATACCGCCGCCGCCAGCGCAACTGGGTGGAAGCCAGGCGCAAGCTGTCCAGCATCCGCATGACCGATGCCATCACCCGCGACGGCACCCCCATCGAGCTGCTGGCCAATATCGAGCTGCCGCAGGATGCGGCCAACGTGCTGGAATCCGGCGCGGTGGGCGTGGGCCTGTTCCGCAGCGAATTCCTGTTCCTCGGCCGCGACAGCCTGCCGTCCGAGGACGAACAGTACGAAGCCTACCGCGCGGTGGCCGAGGCCATGCGCGGTGCGCCGGTGACGGTGCGCACCATGGACCTGGGCGCCGACAAGAACCCGCGCTGGCTGGGCCACGGCAGTGCCGAGAACCCGGCGCTGGGCCTGACCGGCATCCGCCTGTGCCTGGCCGAGCCGCTGATGTTCCGCGGCCAGCTGCGTGCGCTGCTGCGCGCCAGCTGCCACGGCAAGATCCGCATCCTGTTCCCGATGATCAACAGCCTGCCGGAGCTGCGGCAGGCGCTGGCGCAGCTGGAATACGCCAAGAGCGAGCTGCGCGAGGAGGGGCTGGATTTCGATCAGGAGGTCGAAGTCGGCGCCATGATCGAGATTCCGTCGGCGGCGCTGGTGGTGGGCAGCCTGCTCAAGTTCGTCGACTTCCTGTCCATCGGCACCAACGACCTGATCCAGTACACGCTGGCCATCGACCGCAACGACGACTCGGTGAGCCATCTGTACGACCCGGTGCACCCGGCGGTGATCAAGCTGATCTCCCACACCATCAAGACCGCCACCAAGGCCGGCAAGCCGGTGTCGGTGTGCGGCGAGATGGCGGGCGACGCGCGCCTCACCCGCCTGCTGCTGGGCATGGGGCTGCGCCGCTTCTCCATGCACCCGGCCAACCTGCTGCAGGTGAAGCAGAATGTGCTGGATTCCCACCTGGACGAGATCGGTCCGCATGCTGCCCGTATCCTGCGCAGCGAAGACCCTGATAAAATCGCCGATCTTCTGCAACAACTGAATGCTGGGCCGGGCGCCTGACCCGGCTTTTTTCTTTTATGCTCAAGGACGCCATCGATTTGTCCGCCGTGCGGCGCGTGCTGGTCATCAAGCTGCGTCACCACGGCGACGTACTGCTGACTTCGCCGCTGCTGACGACGCTGAAAAACCACGCCCCGCACGCCGAGATCGACGCGCTGGTGTATCACGACACCCGCGACATGTTGTCCGGTCACCCGGCGCTGGCCGAGTTGTTCACCATCGACCGCCAGTGGAAAAAACTGGGGCCGCTGGGGCAGTTGCGCGCCGAATGGCAGCTGCTGTCGCGGCTGCGCGCCCGCAACTACGACCTGGTCATTCACCTTACCGAACACAAGCGCGGCGCCTGGCTGTCGCGGCTGCTGTCGCCACGCTGGTCGGTGGCGCCCGGTGGTGATTACGGCAAATTCTTCAAACGCAGTTTTACCCATCGCTACCCGGTAATCGGCGGCAATCGCCGCCATACCGTGGAAATTCACCTGGATGCGCTGCGCCGCCTGGGCATCTACCCGAGCGCCGACGAGCGCCGGCTGCAGCTGGCGATTCCGCAGCCGGCACGCGAGCTGGTGCGTGCCAAGCTGGCCGCCAAAGGGGTAAGCGGCCCCTATATGCTGATCCACCCGACCTCACGCTGGCTGTTCAAGACCTGGCCGGTGGCGCGCATGGCGGCGCTGATCGATGCCTTGACCGCACGCGGCGAGACCGTGGTGCTGTCGGCGGCGCCGGATGCCGCCGAGCTGGCGATGCTGGCGGATATCCAGTCGCGGTTGGCGCGCCCGGTGGTCAGCCTGGCTGGCGAATTGAACCTGAAACAGTTGGCCGCATTGATAGACGACGCCACGCTGTTCATCGGCATGGATTCGGTGCCGATGCACATGGCGGCGGCGCTGCAGACGCCGTGCGTGGCGCTGTTCGGCCCGTCCGGCGACATCGAGTGGGGGCCGTGGCAGGTGCCGCACCGGCTGCTGACCACCAACATGAGCTGCCGCCCGTGCGGGCGTGACGGCTGCGGTGGCGGCAAGCGCAGCGAGTGCCTGGAGCGTATCGACGAGCAGCAGGTGCTGGCGGCCATCGCGCAACTGCAGCAGGAGCTGTCATGAAAAAACTCGCCATCGTGCGACAGAAATACAACCCGGCCGGCGGCGCCGAGCGCATTGTCAGCGCCATCCTGCGCCAGCTGCACGGCCGGCCGGATGTCGATGCCTACCTGATCAACCGCAAATGGCAGCCGATGGAAGGCATCAAGGGCGTGTCGGTCAACCCGTTCTACCTCGGCAATGTGTGGCGTGACCGCAGCTTTGCCCGCGCAGCGAAGGCGCGCTGGCAGCAGGACGGCGCCGACCTGGTGCAGTCGCACGAGCGAATTCCCGGCTGCCATGTCTACCGCGCCGACGACGGCGTGCATCGCGCCTGGCTGGCCTCGCGCCGCGGCGTGAAGGGACCGCTGGGCATGCTCGGCATGATGCTCAACCCCTACCACCATTACATGTTGGCCGCAGAGAAGGGCATGTACCGGTCGCCGGCGCTCAAGGGCGTGATCTGCATTTCGCAGATGGTGAAGAACGACATCGTCGAGCATTACGGCGTGGCAGCGGACAAGTGCCACGTGATCCTCAACGGCATCGACACCGCCTTTTTCAACCCGCAGGAGGCTCGCGCCAGCCGCGACAGCCTGCGTGGCGAACTGGGCATTCCGCCGCAGGCGCCGGTGCTGGTGTACGTGGGCTCCGGTTTCGAACGCAAGGGCGTGGCGCAGGCACTGCAGGCCATCAGCCAGCAGCCCGATGTATGGCTGGTGGTGGTGGGGGGCGATAAGAAACTGCGCCGCTACCAGCAGCTGGCCCGGCAACTGGGCGTGGCGGAGCGGGTGCGCTTTACCGGCGCGCAATCCAATGTGCGTGCCTACTACGGCATGGCCGACGGTTTCATCCTGCCGGCGCTGTACGAGCCGTTCGGCCTGGTGGTGAGCGAGGCGATGGCCTGCGGCCTGCCGGTGCTGGTCAGCACCCGCGTTGGCGCCGCCGAGCTGGTTGAGCCCGGTCGCAGCGGCTGGGTTACCGCACCGCAGGACGATGCCGGCTGGCGTCAGGCGGTAGCCGGCTGGCTGGCGGTGCGCCAGGGTTGGCCGCAAATGGGCGAGGCGGCGCGCCAGCGCGTGGTCGGCCTGACCGAGAAACAGATGGTGGACGGCATGATCGCGCTGTACGAGCGCTGGCTTGCCGGTGAGGCGGCATGAAGAAAAGCCGCGTTCCCGGCCGTCTGCTGATTTTCGCGCTGCTGCTACCACGGCTGCTGTTCGGCTGGCTGCGGCGCAAGCCGGCACCGGCGCAGGTGCGGCGCATCGTGGTGCTGCACCAGTTCCTGCTGGGTGATGCGCTGATGGCCACCAGCCTGCTGGCCAAGCTGCGGCAGCAATACCCCGCCGCCGAGATTCTGCTGGCCTGCCCGCCGCTGCAGGCCGGGCTGTATGCCGCTCGCCCCTACGGCGTGCAGGCGCTGCCCTGGTCGCCACGCGATTTTGCCGCCATCTGGCGGCTGTGCACGCTGGGGCGGGTGGACTGGGTGCTGCTGATGGGCGAGAACCGCCTGTCCTTCCTGGCGCGGGCGATGGGCGCGCGCTGGGTGAGCGGTTTTGCCGGCGAAACGCCGGCCTACAAGAACTGGCTGCTGGACGAGGCGGTGCCGTATGCCGGCGAGCCGGAAGCCTGGACTGACACCGCCGCGCGGCTGGTGGACGGCCCGGAGCCGGCACGTTTCAGCGTGGCCGACTGGCCGTTGCCGCAAGCCGCGCTGCCGGACTTGCCGGTGCGCTTCGTGCTGCTGCACGTGGGCGCCAGCTCGGCCACCCGCTATTGGCCGGCGGACAGCTGGACTGCACTGGCGCAGCTGCTGCGCGCACAGGGGCTGGGCATCGTCTGGTCCTGCGGGCCGGGCGAGCAGCATCTGCTGCCCGCTGCCGGCATCCTGCCGGAGGATTCGGTGTTGGCCGGCACGCTGAGCCTGCCGCAATTGCGGCTGGTGATGGCGCGGGCGCTGGTGAACGTGTGCCCGGATACCGGCGTGGCACACCTGGCCAAGACCACCGGCCAGCCGCTGTTGATGCTGTTCGGCCCGGGGGCGGAAGTGCTGTTCGGCCCTGGGCGTTTCTTTGCCGGTGCGCCGTTTGCCGGTGCAGGGCCGGCATGGTTTCCCTGCCGCAACCAGCGCACCATCCACCACCGCGAGGTGGACTGGGTGCTGCGCTGCGGCCGCAGCCAGGGCGCAACGCCACCGGCGTGCAAGCGCCCGCTGTGCATGGAGGCGATCCAGCCCGATGCCGTGGCCAGCGCAGTTGGCCGCATGCTGCAACTGAATGATTGAGATCCGATGACTAAAAAGCTGGACCTGCTGTTCCTGTTCCTGGCCCTGGTGTTCGTCACCCTGGCCAATGTGTCGCATACCGTGGCGCTGCGCAATGTGCTGCTGCTGTTGTTCCTGGTGTACGCGGGCTGCAACCGGCACGTGCTGCTGGGCTTCATCCGTGGCAGCGGAGCGGTGTTCTGGGCGCTGGCGGCCTTTGTCGGCTACGCCTTCCTGCATTCACTGCTGTGGTCGGGCTGGCGCGATGTCTCTCTGTCCGAAGCCAGCAGCCAGCTGTTGATGGGCCTGCTGTGGTTCGTGGTGGGCGGGGCGCTGTTCTGGCGCCGGCAGGCGTTGTCGATCAAGGACGTGGTGATGCTGGCCGGTGCCCTGCTGTGCGGGGTGGAGCTGGGGCATGCGCTCTACCAGCGCATTACTACTGGCAGCCTCCCCTATCAGGAAGTGTTTACCACTGCCACCAAGCTGGAGCTGACCTTCTTCATCAATACCGTGCTGGTGTTCCTGGCTGTACGGATTTTTGCCGATTTCAGTGCCCGCTTTCACTATGCCAGCCGGTTGCCGCGCTGGTTTCCCTACCTCGCCCTGCTACTGCTGCTGCTGGTCAGCCTGATGGCCGGTGCGCGCAATGGCTTGATCGGCATGGTGTACCTGGCGTTTTCCATGCTGGGCGTGTTCCTGTACTGGGAGCGCAAGCGCCTGGGCTGGAAAAAGACGGTACTCATCATCGCCGCAATCTGTGCCGCCATCGGCGGCATGGCCAGCTACGCCTATCATAAGGACACCCGCAACCTGATTTTCATCGGTTCCGCCGACATGGGCTGGCATTACCAGACCAGTAAGGGCTGGCTGCGTGTCGAGGACTACCCGAAGATGGCTAGTGGCCAGATGGTGGATCCTTCCGCCTACGAGCGCGTGGCCTGGATCAGCCGCGGTCTGGACCTGATCCGCGACAACCCGCTGGGCTACGGCTACGGCCGCAATGCTTTCACCCGTTCGCTGACCCATATCGGCGTGGAGAACAAGGTCGGCCACAGCCATAGCGGCTTCATCGACCTGGGCGTCGGGCTGGGCATTCCGGGCATCCTGCTGTGGTTGTTGTTCTGCCTGTCGCTGATGTTTACCGGCTTGCGGCGTTTCGTGCGCGAGCAGAACACCACCGGCCTGGTGCTGGCGCTGGTGGTGGGCGGCTTCGTTGGCCGCATGCTGATCGAAAGCATCCAGCGCGACCACCTGCTGCACCTGTTCCTGTTCATCGTTGGCGCGCTGTTGGCCGAGCTGCTGTCGCGGGAGTCGCGCCATGCTTGAGCACGTGGTGTTCTCCGAGTCCTCGCGCAACGTCGGCGGGCAGGAGCTGCAGCTGATGCAGCAGATGGCGGCCATGCAGGCGCAGGGCATTGCCTGCACCCTGGTGTGTCCGGCGGGCGGCAAGGTGGATGCGGCGGCGCGCGCGCGCGGCCTCGCGGTGGAAAACGCACCTTTCCGCAACAGCCTGCACCTGCCCAGCATCCTCGCGCTGGCGGCGCTGCTGCGCCGCACGCGGGCCGGCATGGTGATCTGCCACAGCGGCCACGATGCCAACAATGCCGCGCTGGCGGCACGGCTGGTGCGGCCGCGGCCCTTCGTGCTGCGCTCGCGCACCTATCTTGCCGGCCGGGTGAAGCCACTGCCGTACAATGTGCTGGCCGATGCCACCATGGTACCCAGCCACTACCTGCGCAATGCGCTGCTGGACAACCCGGCGATCCGCGCCGAGCGCATCCACGTGGTGTACCCGGGCATCGACTTTGCCGGCATCGACCAGCGCAGTCATGAAGCCTTGCCCGCCCACGTTGCCGACTGGCTGGCGGCAGGGCAGGGCCCGCTGCTGCTGCACGTGGCGATGCTGCGCGGCGAGAAGGGCCACCTGCTGATGCTGGAAGTGCTGGCGCAGCTGCGGCAACGTTGGCCGCAACTGCGTTACCTGATTGCCGGCGAGGGCGATGCACGTGCCGCCATCGCGGCGCGCATTGTCGAGCTGGGCCTGCAGCAACAGGTGTTGCTGGCGGGCTCGGTGATGCCGGCCAGCTGCCTGTTCCGCCATGCCGACCTCCTGGTGATGCCGTCCACCTACGAGCCGCTGGGCATGTCGCAGATCGAGTCGCTGGCGCTGGGTGTGCCGGTGGTGGTCAGCGCTACCGGTGGTATCCCGGAAACCGTGATTGCCGAACGCACCGGCGTGCTGGTACCGCCGGGTGATGTGGACGCCTGGGCGGCGGCCATCGACCAGGCGCTGTCGGCGCCGCAGGCCATGCGCGAGCTGGCGCAGCAAGGGGCGCTGGACGTGCGTGCCCGTTTTTCCGTTGAACACAATCTGCAGCAGATCCTGGCGCTGCAGGCCGATTTTGCCCGCCGCCAGGCGCGCTAGAAGAGAGTGAAATTGCATAATTCCGAGCGAAGCAGCCTGCAGATCTACCTGCGGCTGCTGCAGTACCTGAAGCCGTACTGGAAGGTGTTCCTGCTGTCGCTGGTGTCGATGACCGTCGCCGCGCTGACCGAGCCCTTCTTTGCCCGCCTGATGAAACCGCTGATCGATGGCGGCTTCGTCAACCGCGACCGTTCCGCCATGGTGTGGGTGCCGCTGGCCATCGTTGCGGTATTCACGGTGCGTGGCATCACCTCCTTCATCAATGAATACAGTTCCAGCTGGCTGACCGGCCACCTGGTGCAGAAGCTGCGCGAAGAAATGTTCGCCAAGATGCTGCGCCTGCCGATTCGCTATTACGATGACAACCAGTCCGGCCGGCTGGTGTCGCGCATCTCCTACGATGTGAACCAGGTGACCGAGGCCGGCTTCAACGTGATTACCGTGACGGTGAAGGACGGCATCACCGCGCTGAGCCTGCTGGGCTGGCTGCTGTACCTGGACTGGCAGCTGACGCTGATCTGCCTGGTGGTGATGCCGGTGGTGACGTTGTCGATGCGCAAGGTGGGCAAGCGCCTGCGCGGCCTGTCGGTGCAGAACCAGCAGAACATGGCGCAGCTGACCCAGGTGCTGAGCGAGAGCATAGACGGCCAGCGCGTGGTGAAGATCTACGATGGCTATGCGCTGGAGCAGAGCCGCTTCAACGACGCCGCCATGTCGCTGCGCCGCAACCAGGTGAAGCAGAGTGCCGCCAGCTCGGCCAACACCGGCGTCACCCAGCTGGTGATTGCCTGTGCGCTGGCCGCCATCCTGTATTTCGCCACCCTGCGCGCACAGCACGACAGCTTTACCGCCGGCGATTTCATGTCCTTCCTCACCGCGATGATGCTGCTGTTCGCACCGGTGAAGCGGGTGACCGGCGTGGCGCAGGCCATGCAGCGCGGCCTGGCCGCCGCCGACAGTATCTTTACCTTCCTGGACGAGCCGGAGGAGCCGGACACCGGCAAGCAGGCGCTGCCGCATACCCGCGGCCAGCTGCAGTTCCAGGATGTCAGCTTCAGCTACCCGGGGGCGGAGCGCGATGCGCTGTCCGGCATGAACTTCGAGGTGCAGCCGGGCGAGACCGTGGCGCTGGTGGGGTCTTCCGGCAGCGGCAAGACCACGCTGGCCAGCCTGGTGTCGCGCTTTTACACGCCCAGCGACGGGCAGATCCTGCTGGACGGCATGCCGCTGTCCGGCATCCGCCTGGGCGACCTGCGCCGCCACATCGCGCTGGTAAGCCAGGAGGTGGTGCTGTTCAACGATACTGTGGCCGCCAACATCGCCTACGGCGCGCTGCGCGATATCGACCGCGACAGCATCGTCGAGGCGGCGCGTGCGGCCAACGCCCTGGAGTTCATCGAGGCGCTGCCGGAAGGCTTCGACACCGTGATCGGCGAGAACGGCGCCAAGCTGTCCGGCGGCCAGCGCCAGCGGCTGGCGATTGCCCGCGCACTGCTGAAGAATGCGCCCATCCTGATCCTCGACGAGGCCACCAGTGCGCTGGACACCCAGTCCGAGCGCCTGGTGCAGAGCGCGCTGGAAAACCTGATGAAAAACCGTACCACGCTGGTGATTGCCCACCGCCTGTCCACCATCGAGCACGCCGACCGCATCGTGGTGATGCACCAGGGGCGCATCAAGGAAATCGGCAACCACCAGGCACTGCTGGCACAGGACGGCATGTACGCCCGCCTGCACCAGTTGCAGTTCAAGGAAAACTGATATGGCAGACCAACTGCTGACCATCCTGCACACCGAGTCGTCCGTTGGCTGGGGCGGCCAGGAACATCGCACCTTCAAGGAGATGGTGGGCCTGAAAAAGCTGGGCCACCGCATCCTGCTGCTGACCCGCGCCGGTGCAAGGTTGGCCGCACGCGCCCGCGAGGCCGGCATCGAAACCTTCGAGATTCCGATCTACAACGCCTTCGACATGCGCGCCATGTGGCGCATCTACAAGCTGATCAAGGCGCAGCGCGTGGACGTGGTGAATACCCACAGCGGCCACGACAGCATCCTCGGCGGGCTGGCCGGGCGTCTGGCCGGCATCAAGGTGGTGCGTACCCGCCATCTGGCGCTGCCGATCACCTCCAAGCTCACCTACTCGGTGCTGCCGCATCACGTGGTGTCGGTCAGCAACTTCGTGCGCAGCTACCTGATTGATGCCGGCATCCCCGACGAGCAGGTGTCTACCGTGTATACCGGTGTGGATCCGGAGCAGCTGAAAGTGGACGGCGAGCCGTCGCTGCGCCGCGAGCTGGGCCTGCCGGACCACGCCAGGCTGGTGCTCACCGTGGCCATCATGCGTACCGAGAAGGGCCACCGCTTTACCATCCAGGCCGCGCCGCGCATTCTGGAAGCCTGCCCGGATACCTACTTCATCTTCGCCGGCGACGGCCCGCTGTTCGACGAGCTCAAGGGCCAGGTGGTCGCCGCCGGGCTGGCGGAGCGCATCCTGTTCCTCGGCCTGCGCCGCGATATCGCCAATGTGCTGGCCTCCTGCGACCTGTTCCTGCTGCCTACCGAGCAGGAGGCGCTGGGCACCGCCTTCATCGAGGCGATGGCCATGGGCCTGCCGGTGATCGGCACCAATGTCGATGGCGTGCCGGAAGTGGTGCACGACGGCGTGAACGGCCTGCTGATCAAGCCCGGCGACCCGCAGAGCCTGGGCGACGCGGTGATCCGCCTGCTGTCCGACGACACGCTGCGCCAGCAGATGGCCGCCAAGAGCCGCGAGCTGGTGGCGGCGCAGTTCTACGTGGACGTGATGTCGCGCAATATGCAGACGCTGCTGCGCAAGGTGGTGGCGCAAGGAGAAGGCAATGGCGCGCGCTGATGCCGTACCGGTACTGATGTACCACCATGTCAGCCCCAACCCGGGGCTGGTGACCGTCTCGCCGGAAACCTTCGATGCGCATATGCACTGGCTGGCACGCAATGGCTGGCATGCGCTGCGCGCCGAGGAGTTCGCCGGCTTCCTCGCCGGCAAGCCGGTGCCGAAAAAGAGCGTGCTGATTACCTTCGACGACGGCTACCTCGACAACTGGGTGTATGCGCACCCGGTGTTGCAGCGTTACGGGCTGACTTCGCTGCTGTTCACCATCTCCGGCTGGATCGGCGATGGCGAAGTGCGCGCGGTGGCCGGCCAGGGCCGGCCGCTGCCGCAGACTCCGGATCACAACGGCTGCAAGCAGGCGGTGGCTGAAGGTCGCACCGACCAGGTGATGATGCGCTGGAGCGAGATCGAGGCGGCGCGCGCCGCCGGCACCTTCGAATTCCACAGCCACACCCACAGCCATGCGCGCTGGGACAAGCTGTGCGCCAGTCGCGATGAAAAGCGCGACAAGCTGGCAGCCGACCTGGCTGCCGCGCGCGACACGCTGCAGCAGCGGCTGGGCACGGTGAGCGACCATCTATGTTGGCCGCAAGGCTACTTCGACGACGACTACCGCGAGGTGGCGCGAGAGGCCGGCTTCCGCCACTTCTACACCGTTGACAAGCACATCAACACCACCGCTACCGACCGCGAGCTGATCGGCCGCATCGTCACCAAGGACCGGCAGGGCAGCTGGTTCGGCCAGCGCATGTGGGTATACAGCCGACCGCTGCTGGGCGCGATGTACCTGGCGGTGCGCGGCAAGTAAGTCCCCTCCCGCCGGGGGGGGGGCAGCGTTGCCTGCTGTTGCCTGACCGGCCGGGTGTTCCCAAGCAATCGTCAGTTTGTGCTGCCCTGGCTGCTTCCCGTTGCTGCGCCGTATTCAAATGCTGTCATGCAATGACTACGGCATGGCGGTGCGAACATGGTGCGACAGCATGGTTTCACGCTGATAGAGATTGTTGCGGTCATCTGCCTGCTGGCAGTGGTAATGAGCTTTGTGGCTGCCGACATGGGCAGCCTCATCCGCCGCCCACGCTACGAGGCGGCCGTCCGTCGCGTTGTCGCCAATCTCAGCAGAGCACGTACCGAAGCCAGGCTGCGGCGCCTGCCGGTGCACGCCTGTGCGGCCAACTTCAAGAGCAATCTGGATCTGCAAGGCTGCCTGCCGCTGCCGAAACAGGGGCCGCCCTACCGCTGGGAACAGGGGTTGATCGTTTTTTACGATCGGCCGGATGGCATTGCCGGGGTGTACGACAGCAAGGAGCTGCTGGCGGTCAACCCGCTGGATCCGGGCTTGCCGCTGCAACTGAGCGCCATGCAGCAGCGGCTGACGTTTTTGCCAAGCGGACTGCTGAGTGAAAGTCGTGTCGAACTGGAGTTCAGGGCCCGGCAGGACGACTGGTGCCGGCGTATTGTCGTCTACAAGGCAGGCATGGTGCGCCAGCTGGAGTGCGCATGAAGGCGCGCGGGTTCAGCCTGCAGGAGCTCGTGGTGTGCCTGGTGCTCACCAGTCTGCTGGCGGGTTGGGGCATCAGCAGTTATCGCCAGCACGTGCTGCAGCAGGAGCTGCAGGCCGTGGCAGGGCGCTTGAAACAGTGTGCGGCCTTCCTGGAGGAATACTATGCGGTGAACTTCCGCTACAAGGAGTCGGCATATAACTGGCCGGCCTTGCCTTACAGCCGTTACCCGGACACGGGAAACATGAAATTCCAGATCGGTTTTGGCGCCACCGCCCGCAATACCGACAACGGCTATTACGCCCTGCGCGCGGTGGATACCGCCGATAAACGCCACTACGTCGAATTAACGCAGACCGGCATGCTCAGGCATTGCTACCCGGAAGGCAGCAAGACGGTCTGCCAGCTCATGCATTGATGGGATATATGGCTCAGTGCAGCTGGAACAGCGGGTGGCGCGGCGCCAGCTCCCGGCCCTCGGCGGCGATTACCTGCCACACCGGCAGCTGGGACAGGCGGGGGTGCAGTTGCTGCGCCAGTTCGATGTAGGCGCGGGTATCCAGCAGATAGGCATGGGTTTGCAGCAGCAGCAGCTGGGCGGCCAGGTTGTCCGGTTCGAGCTTGACGGTGTACAGCAGCACACGCAGCGCTTCCTTGCGCTTGCCGTAGGAAAGGAATATTTCGGCTTCGGCCACCGGATCGATGCCACGATCCTGCGGCGGGACGAAATGGCCGGCTTTGAGCAGGTTGCTCAGGCGACCCAGCCCGGCGGCTGCGCTGGAAAACAGTTGCTTGTACATGAGCGACTCCCGAATGTTTCGGAAGATTGTCCGGTTTGTACCAGCTGGCCGCAATTCGTAGAAATGCGTATAAGCCGGGCTATGTTTTTTCAATAAACCGGCCGGTCAGCAGGGGCTGCAACACGCTGGCAGCAAGCGGTGCCACATAAGCCTGGCCAAGCGAGCGCAATAGTACGAAACGGATTTCGCCACCGCTTACCTTTTTGTCATGGCTCATCAATTCCAGCCAGGTGTCCACGCCAAGGTCCGGGCTCATGGTCGGCAAGCCGGCCAGCTCCAGGATGCGTTTCACCCGCTGCACGTCCGCTTCGCCGAGATTGCCCAGCAAACGGGATGCCTCCGCTGCCAGCAACATGCCGGCACCGACAGCCTCGCCGTGTAGCCAGGTACCAAAGCCGAGCCCGGCCTCGATGGCGTGGCCGAAGGTATGGCCGAGATTCAACAGCGCCCGGACGCCATGTTCCTTTTCATCCTGCGACACGATGTCGGCCTTCATCGCACAGGAGGTCTGTACCGCATGCGACAGCACATTCTTGTCCTTGCTGCGCAGCGCCGGCAGGTTCTGCTCCAGCCAGCTAAGGAATTCTGCATTGCCCAGCAGGCCGTACTTGATGATTTCGGCCAGGCCGGCGGACAGCTCGCGCTCGGGCAGCGAATCCAGCAGATCCATGTCGGCAATCACCGCCTTGGGCTGGTAGAAGGCACCGATCATGTTCTTGCCCAGCGGATGGTTGATGGCGGTCTTGCCGCCCACCGATGAGTCGACCTGGGCCAGCAGGGTAGTGGGGATCTGGATGAACGGCGCGCCGCGCTGGTAGCAGGCGGCAGCAAAGCCCACCATGTCGCCGATGACACCGCCACCCAGTGCGATCAGGGTGGTGCTGCGCTCGCAGCGCTGTTGCAGCAACGCATCGAAAATCAGATTGAGCGTTTCCCAGGTCTTGAAGTCTTCGCCATCCGGCAAAATGATGGGAATCACGCTGATGCCCTGGGCTTCCAGCGCGGCACGCAGGGGCGTCAGATAGAGCGGTGCTACCGTGGTGTTGCTCACCACGGCAACCTTGTTGTGCTTGATATGGGGAAGCAGCAGATCGACCCGGTCGAGCAGTTGCTGTCCGATGTGGATGGGATAGCGGGTGTCCGGCAGGGTCAGATCAAGAGTAATCATAGTCAGATGGCTTGCTTGCTCAGGCGTTGTTCCAGGCGTTGGACCAGGGTGTTGACATTCTGCGAGCTGGTGTCGACCACGATATCCGCTATTTCCATATAGAGCGGGTCACGCTGCAGGTAGAGCTGTTCCAGCTTCGAGCGGGGGTCGGCGGTTTGCAGCAGCGGGCGGCTCTTGTCGTGCTTGGTGCGCGCCAGGATGTCGTCGATCTGCGCCCGCAGGTAGATCACGGTGCCGTGGGCCTTCAGCGCCGCACGGTTTTCCGCTGCCAGAATGGCTCCGCCGCCGGTGGCCAGCACGATGTCGTGCAACTGGCATAGCTCGGCAATCACCTGCTTTTCGCGCTCGCGAAAGCGCACTTCGCCCTCGATATCGAAAATCGTGGTGATCTTGACGCCGGTACGACGCTCGATTTCATGATCGGAGTCGTAAAAGGTCTTGCCCGCATGCCGCGCCAGTGTGCGGCCAACCGTGGTTTTGCCGGCTCCCATCAGCCCGACCAGAAAGAAATTGCCTGCCAGTTCCATGGCAGGCATTGTATCGGATTGCATCAAGCGCTGTCGTCGAATTTAGCGCGCGATCAGCTCGCTTTCCACGATACGCGGGGTGATGAATACCAGCAGTTCGCGGCGGTTATTGATAACCGACTTGTTGCGGAACAAGGCACCCAATACCGGAATATCGCCCAGCAGCGGTACCTTGTTTTCCGTGTTGCTGTTGTCCTGTGTGTAAACCCCACCAATGACCACTGTGCCGCCATTCTGCACGCGCACTTCGGTGGTGATGGTCTTGGTGTCGATCGCCGGCTCGGTGCCGACTACCAGGCTGCTGCTGACACTGTCCTTGGAAACATTCAGTTTCAGCACGATGTCCTCATCCGGGGTGACCTGTGGTGTCACGGTGAGGCTCAGTAGTGCTTGCTTGAACTGGGTGGTGGTGCTGTTAGCCGTGGTGCTGGTGTAGGGTATCTCTGTGCCCTCGGAGATGGTGGCAGGGGTGCGGTCAGCCGTCAGGATGCGCGGGCTGGACACGATCTTGCCTTGTCCTTCCGCCTGCATGGCAGACAACTCCAGGCCGATGATGGTACTGGCGCGCTGGTACACGGCGCCGATGCTGCCACCGGTCAGACCGGCAGGCAGATTGATGTTCGGACTGAAAGAGATGGTGCCAGCGCTGCCAAAAGTGCCAATGGATGTATCGCCGCCTACGTGTTTAACGCCCAGCTTCACGCCAAGGTCACGCTGGAAGTTGTCGGTGGCCTCCACGATTCGGGCCTCGATCAATACCTGGCGCAACGGCGTATCCAGCGTCTGGATGATCTTGCGCAGTTCTTCTACTACCGATACGCGGTCACGGACGATCAGCTTGTTGGAGCGCGGGTCTACTACCAGGCCAGTGAACTTGGCATTTTGTGCGGCAGTGGTCGCATCTTGGTTGGTATCCAGGGCGCCGCTGTCGCGGTAAACAGCAACCAACTGGGTCAGCGCATCCTTGAATTCTTCTACTGCGCGGTAACGGATCTGGAAGGTTTCCGTGATGAGCGGCTCGTTGCTTATCTTCTGGCGCTGTGCTGCAGCGGCATCCTTTTCCGCGGCCAGCAGTTCAGCGCGTGGGGCGATGCGGATCACATTGCCAGCCTGGCGTTTTTCCAGCCCGCGCTGCGCCAGGATCAGATCCAATGCCTGGTCCCAGGGCACGTCCTTCAGACGCAGGGTCAGCGAGCCGTTCACTGAGTCGCTGACAATCACGTTCAGGCCGGTGAACTCGGCAATCACCTGCAGCAAGGAGCGCACTTCCACATTCTGGAAGTTCAGCGACAGCTTTTCACCCTTGTACGGGCTCTTGCCTTGTGCCAGTAGCGCTGCATCCTGTTCTGCTGACGTTTGTTTCTGGATTTCCACCACCAGGCGGCGGTCGGTCTGGTAGGACGAGTAGGTCCAGTTACCTTCGGACTGGATGACTACGCGGCTGCCCTTGCCCTGATTCATGGCTTCGACCTGGGTGGCCGGGGTGGCGAAATCGGTAACATCCAGGCGACGTTCCAGCGAGTGCGGGATTTTCACCCCCGGCATCTCCACTATGACATTCTTGCCCTCACGGCGAATATTCACTGGCGTGTCGGCACTGGGCAGATCCATGACGATGCGCGAACCACCGGCATTGCCGCGGCGGAAGTCCAGGCTGGCGAGCATGCCGCCCGGTGCCATGGCGCCAGGGGCGGCGGCAACGACCGGGGTCTGGATTTCGGTAGGCGGCTCACTATTGGCCGCACTGCTGCCATTGCTGCTACCCACGCTGGACAGGGTAACCAGTACGCGGTTGCCATCGAGTTTGCTGGTGTAGGAAGCTGGTTTGTTCAGCGACAGTACCAGGCGGGATTTGTCCTGCCCTTCAACCAGGGTGGCACCAGTGATCAGGTTGCTGTTCAGGGAAAACTGGTTCTTGCCGGTCTGATTGTGGGTCGAGGGGAAGTCGAAGGCAATGCGTGGCGGCGAAGACAGGGCAAAGCTGCGTGGCGTGGTGGCAGCATCGGCAAAGCTGATGGCCAGCACCTGTTCGTCCAGGGTGCCCTGGAGCAGCTTGACATCGGTGATGGTGCTGGCAGCCCAGGCAGGCAGGGACAGACCGGTCAGCAGCAGAGCTGAAGAAAGCAGTGTCAGCGAAATTTTTTTCATGGGGTTTTTCCTTGTTCCGCCTGCAGGAGGAGGTGATTGTCCTGCTTGACCCATTCTCCGTTGATATTTTCCACGGTCTCTTCGAGGCGCACTTCAGTCTCGGAAATACTGCGCACGATGCCGAAATTGGGACCGATAAAGCTGCCGACCCTGATCTGCTGGATACCGACATCGGGTGTTCTGATCAGGCCGATGCGACCTTGCTTGCGCTGGACGGTACCAACCAGTTTCAGCTTGTCCAGATCATAGTTCTCCAGCAAATCGCGTGTGCGTTGGAGATCCGGCATGTTCTGGCTGGATTTCTTGGCAATCTGCAGACGGTCGGTATTGAATGGCGGTACCAGGCTCTGCCCCTGATATTCGGCCGGTATATAGGCCGTCATGGGCGGAATCGGCTCAATGGTGCCCTTGATACCTTTACCTGCCTGCTGCATCCATTGCTCGATATCATCGTTCGATCTGTAGCCACAGCCTGCCAGCAGTAACCCGATCAGCAGCGAGAGAATCAGTTTCATGATGAGCGTCTGACCTATTTCTTGGGTTTGGCCGCAGCGGCTTCGCTCGGGTCAAGCGCACGGTAGGTGCGTGCCGTGGCGTCCAGTGTCAGTCGTGGTTCGCCTGGGCCGGCGCCGAGCGGGTTCAGCGTAATGTTGCCGATGGTAACGATACGCGACAGCTTGGCCACATCGGTGGCGAAGGTTGCCAGATCGCTGTAGCTGCCGCTCAGCTTGATCTGGATGGGCAGTTCAGCCAGTTGCTCATTGCGGATTTCGGCCGCGGGGCGGAACAGCTCGAACTGTAGCCCGCGGCCAACGCCTGCCTGGTTGATCTCGGTCAGCAGCGAGTCCATTTCGGCCTTGCTCGGCAGTTGCTTGAGCATGGCATTGAAAGACTGTTCGATCTGCTGCAGTTGCGCTCGCAATGCCTCCAGGTTGGCAACCTGCTGCTTCTTGTTGATGAAGGTGTCTTTCAGTTGCTCTTCCTGCTGTTGCGCTTGTTTCAGCTGGTCGTACATGCCGGAAAACAGCGCATAGTAGGCGAGTGCAAAGGCGAGCAGCGCCATGATGACCATGAAGCCGATCTGAGCTGGCAACTGCCAGTTGGGCATGTCCTTGAAGTCAAGTTGACGAATCTCGTCCAGGGTCATTTCTTCACTCCCTGCGCTGGCGGCGTGTCGTTGCGCAGACTGACGTTGAGGCTGAAGCGGCTGGCGTGGATATTGTTGTCCACCGTCGCGGCAACTTCGACCAGCACCGGGTCGGCAAATACTTTCGATTCACTCAGGTTGTGCATCAGCTGCGATACCCTGGCACTGGACAGTGCCGAGCCGCCCAGGCTGATGGTCTGCCCATTCTGGGAGAAGGTCCGCAGATAGACGCCTTCCGGCACCATGCGGATCAACTCGTCGAAGATGTGCACGGCCTGGCCGCGTTCGGTCTGCAATTTTTCGATCAGCGCCTGACGCGTCAATAGTGTCGAGCGTTTCTGGCGCAGCAGTTCAATATCTTTCAGCTGTGCATTCAGGTGGTCGATTTCCTGTTGCAGACGCTGGTTGCGCTCTTGCTGTGCGGTCTGCCAGCTGTTCAATACCAGGTAGCTACCGGCCAGTATCGCGGCGATGGCGAGTACGCTGCCGATCAGAATGTGCTGGAAGCGCCGGCGGTGTGCGGCTTTCTTCTGTTCGCGGTGTGGCAGCAGGTTGATGCGGATCATGTCAGTCGAATCTCCGCAGGGCGAGACCACAGGCGACCAGCAGCGAAGGCGCATCCAGCAGCAGTTCCTTCAGCGGAATGCGCGGCGACTGGGTCATGGTGGTAAACGGGTTGGCAATCATGGTGCTGATCTGGGTACGCGCCAGTACGGCCTCGTCCAGGCCCGGCAGCATGCTGCAGCCACCGGCCAGCAGGATGTAATCCACGCGCAGGTATTGCGACACGCTTACCGTGGTGTAGAAGAACTGCAGCGCCCGCTGGATCTCCTGGGCCAGCGAGTCCACGAACGGGTGCAGCAACTCGCTTTCGAAACTGTCGGGCAGGGTCATCGAACGCTTGGCAACCTCGGCGTCCTCGAAGCTGTAACCGAAGCGGCGCTGAATGTCGCGGGTGAGCTGGCTGCCGCCGAACACCTGTTCGCGGTAGTACAGCTGCTGGTCGTTGCGGATGATCGAGCAGTGGGTCTTGTTGGCGCCCACGTCGAACAGGGCGAAGGTCTGGTTCATGCCCTGATCCGGCAGTTGCTGCTGGATCTGTTCGAAGGCGGTCATCATGGCAAAAGCGTCGATATCGACCACCTCCACCTTCAGCCCGGCCATTTCCGCCACCGCCACGCGCTCTTCCACCTTCTCCTTGCGTGCGGCACAGATCATCACGTCCAGGTCGCCGGCGCTGTTGAGCGCCGGGCCGAGCACCTGGTAGTCCAGGTTCACTTCGGCCAGCGGGAACGGGATGTACTGGTTGGCCTCACGTTCGACCTGCAACTCCAGGTCGTCCTCCTCCGCCGCGGCCGGCACCAGGATCTTCTTGTAGATGGCCATCGAGGTAGGCAGGCTGATGGCGACACGGCGCGTGGGGCTATCCAGCCGCTTCCAGGCGCGGGTAATGGTGGCGGCAACCTCTTCCATATTGTTGATGTTGCCGTCGATGATGACGTCCTTGGGCAGCGGCTCAATGACGTAGTGTTCGAGTTGCGGTGTCTGGCCAATGGCGCTGAACTCCACGATCTTGACCGCGGAGCTGCTGACATCCATTCCAAGCAGCGAATGCTGGGCGGGTTTAAGCCAACTTCCCAGAACGTTCTGCATGCTGGCGAAGTCAAAGCGACGTTTTTCTTCTGCCATCTGTGTATGGCCTGCCGGATACCGGCGGCCAACCTCCCTGGTTGCGGCGCTTGTTTGCTGCGCTTTGTTGCAAATCGTCGTGTGGCACGACCATACAGGTATAATGCCCCATCACATTTATAGGCTAGAACATCATGCTCAAGCGTGTTGCGATCATGATTGCAGGCATAGTTGCCGGCACTGCCGTGCTGCTGGCTGGTTTGCTTGCCGTCGCGATCATCGTGACCTACCCCCGACTGCCGAGTCTGGACATCCTTACCGACTACCGGCCCAAGATGCCGCTGCGTGTTTACACCGCGGACAGTGTGCTGATTGGCGAATTCGGCGAGGAGCGTCGCTCTTTTTCCCGCATCCAGGACGTGCCGCAAAACATGAAGCAGGCATTGCTGGCGGCCGAGGATGAACGCTTTTACCAGCACGGTGGCATTGATTACCTGGGTGTCTTACGTGCCGCAGTTGGAAACGTAGTATCCGGACGCACGCATTCTGGTGCAAGCACCATTACCATGCAGGTAGCCAAAAACTTCTTCTTATCGAGTGAAAGAACTTTCACTCGTAAATTCAATGAAGCACTGCTGGCCTTCAAGATTGAGCATACTTTATCGAAAGACCAGATTCTCGAGTTATACATCAATCAGATTTATCTGGGGCAGCGTGCTTACGGTTTTGCCGCCGCCGCGCAGGCTTATTATGGCAAGCCTTTGAATTCGCTGAGTATTGCCGAAATGGCCATGCTGGCGGGTTTGCCCAAGGCGCCATCCAGCTATAACCCGATTGTTAATCCGGACCGTGCCAGACTGCGCCAACTGTATGTTTTACGGCGCATGTACGAGCTGCATTTCATTACCAACGAACAGTATGAAGCGGCCAAGGCAGAAAAACTGGTTCTGGCACGCCAGGTAACCGATACCAGCCTGCCGGCGCAGTACGTGGCGGAGATGGTGCGACAGGCCATGTATGGTCGCTACAAGGAAGCGGCCTACACCGAGGGCTACCGCGTATACACCACGCTGGATAGTCACCACCAGCAGTGGGCGTTCGACTCGCTGCGCGCCGGTCTGCTGGACTACGACCGCCACCAGTCCTACCGTGGCCCGGAATCCTTTGTCGACCTGTCCGCCATCGCCAGCGATGAACTGGAAGAAACGCTGGATGAGGCGCTGTCCGCCATTCGCGACAGCGGCAATATGCAGCCGGCCATCGTGCTGGATGCCAGCCAGTCGCGCGTCAAGCTGTACCTGCGTGGCGGCAAGCGCGTGGACGTTACCGGCAGCGGCCTGAGCTTTGCCCGCTTTGCGCTGTCCGATCGCGCCCCGCCGGCCCAGCGCCTGCGCCCTGGCGCGCAGATTCGCGTGGTGCAGGATGCCAAGGGCAACTGGCAGATTACCCAGATGCCGGAAGTGGAGGGTGCCTTCGTGGCGCTGGATCCGCGCAGCGGCGCCATCAAGGCGCTGGTAGGTGGTTTCGACTTCAACCGCCGCAGCTTCAACCACGTTACCCAGGCCATGCGTCAGCCGGGTTCCACCTTCAAGCCGTTCATCTACTCGGCAGCACTGGATCGCGGTTTTACACCGTCCACGCTGATCAACGATGCGCCGCTCACCATCGACCCGCAGACCATTGGCGGCCAGAGCTGGGACCCGAAGAACGATGACGGCAAATATGCCGGCATGATCAGCATGCGCCGCGCGCTGGCTCTGTCGAAGAACCTGGTGTCCATCCGCATCATGATGGCCATCGGCCCGGATTTTGCGCAGCAGTACGTGCAGCGTTTCGGCTTCGACCCCAAGAACGTGCCGGCCTACCTGACCATGGCGCTGGGTGCCGGTCAGGCTTCGCCGCTGCAGATGGCCGAGGCCTACTCGGTGATCGCCAACGGCGGTTTCCGTACCCGTGCCTACTTCGTTGACCGCATCGAGGACGCAGACGGCCACGTGCTGGCCAAGACCGCGCCGGTGGTGGCGGGGCAGAACGCGCAGCAGGTGATGGACCCGCGCAATGCCTTCATCATCGGCAACATGATGAAGGACGTGGTGCGCTTCGGTACCGCCAACCGTGCCACCGCGCTGGGCCGCAGTGACATCGCCGGCAAGACCGGTACCACCAGCGAATTCCGCGATGCCTGGTTTGCCGGCTTCAACCCCGGTCTGGTGGCGGTTACCTGGGTGGGCTACGACCAGCCGCGCAGCCTGGGCCGTTACGGCTACGGTGCCACCGCGGCACTGCCGATCTGGATCAACTACATGGGCAATGCGCTCAAGGGTGTACCGGATGTGGAGCTGCCGCCGCCGAACGGCGTGGTGGTGAAGCCGGGCGCCGGTCTGCGCGGCAATGACGAGTACTTCCTGGACGAGTTCCAGAACACCAACCCTGAGCTGCACATCAACAACCGTGGCAGCGTGCCGGGCAGCGGCAATGGTGGTAGTGATGCTTCCGACAGCGGCTCGCAGGCACCGCCACCGCCGTCGCAGGATGCGGTGGAAAACGTCAAGGAACAGCTGTTCTGAGCGTACGCCTGGAAACAGCAACGGCCCGGGGGCTTGTTTCCCCCGGGCCGTTTTCATTCACAGCTGCCGCTTATAGCAGCTTGAGCAGGTTCTCCGGCGGGCGGCCAATGGCGGCAGCAGTATCGCCCACGGCGATCGGGCGCTCGATCAGGCGCGGATGCGCCAGCATGGCGGCGATCAGCGCTTCTTCGCCGAGGCTGCTATCGGCCAGGCCCAGTGCCTGGTATTCCTCTTCCTTGCTGCGCAGCAGCTCGCGCGCGGAAATGCCGAGCAGGGCCAGGATGTGGCGCAGCTCCTCGGCGCTGGGTGGCGTTTTCAGGTAGTCGATCACCTGCAGCTCGGCGCCGCGTTCCTGCAGCAGTTGCAGGCCTTCGCGCGATTTGGAGCAGCGGGGGTTGTGATAGTAGCGCAGCATGGTGGGCCTTTCCGGCGTTGTATCCGTCATGAAGTACAGTCGACAAAGACTGGGTCAAGCGCCTAATGTACAAAACGCCTGATTTGAGGGGGACTCGAAAAACCCTGCTTTCCAAGCGAGACAAGGCGCGAGCGAAACGACCTCCGCTGCATATGCTTGATATGCAAGGAGGCATAATCGTGAGCAAGGCCGTATCGTGACGAAAGCGGGTGTTTTTCGAGGCGCCCTTGAAACCGCACAGTGTAGTGCGCGGGCAACCTTTTGAGAAAGCACCTTATCTACATGGCCGATTCCGCCAATAAAAAGCATGGGGCGCTGGCCCTGCTGCTGGCGGCCCTGGCAACCCTGGGGCCGTTCTCCATCGATACCTTCCTGCCGGCGATGAGCGACATCGGCCATGCGCTGCAGGCCAGCCCGCTGCAGATGCAGCAGGCGCTGTCGGTATATCTGTTCTGCTATGGCCTGATGATGCTGTGGCACGGCGCCATCTCCGATGCGGTTGGCCGCAGGCCGGTGGTGCTGGTGACCTCCCTGCTGTTCGCGCTGGCGTCCGTGGGCTGCATGCTGGCGCCCAACCTGGGTACGCTGCTGCTGTTCCGCGCACTGCAGGGCCTGTGCGGCGGTGCTGGCCTGGTGGTGGGACGGGCGATCATCCGTGACCGTTTCACCGGCCACGATGCGCAGCGCATGATGTCGCAGGTCACCATGCTGTTCTCGCTGGCGCCGGCGGTGGCACCGGTGATCGGCGGCTGGCTGTTCGGCGCCTTCGGCTGGCGCTCCATCTTCCTGTTCATGGCGCTGGTGGGGCTGGCGCTGTTCGTGGCCAGCTGGCGCAGCCTGCCGGAAACCCACGGCCCGGCGCAGCGCAGCGCCCTGCACCTGGGCAAGCTTGCGGCCAACTATCTGGAGGTGGCAAAGAAGCACGACTTCCAGCTGCTGGCACTGGCCGTCACCTTCAACTTTGCCGGTTTCTTCGTCTACATCCCGGCGGCACCGGTATTCCTGATGCAGCACCTGGGGCTGGGGCACAACGATTTTCTGTGGCTGTTCGGCCCGGCGGTGGGCGGCATCATGCTGGGGGCGTTTGTTTCCGGGCGGCTGGCCGGCCGCCTTGCCGCGCGCGAACAGGTGAACCTGGGCTACGGGCTGATGTTCGCCGCCGCCGCGCTCAACCTGCTGCAGGCGCTGTTGCTGACGCCGGCGGTGCCGTGGGCAGTGCTGCCGCTGGGGCTTTACACCGTGGGCATGTCGGTGGCGGCGCCGTCCATCACCATCGTGCTGATGGACCAGTTTCCGCACCTGCGCGGCACAGTGTCTTCGGTGCAGGGCTTCGTGCAGACCATGATGTCCACGCTGCTGGCCGGGGTGATTGCGCCGCTGGTGTGGGGCAGCGTGCTTAACATGGCCTGCTGGATGACCTTCTCGGTGACGGCGGGCTTCCTGCTGCGCATGCGCTACCGCCGGCGCATGGATCGCCACTATCAGGCGATCGAGCTGGATTCCTGAGGCAGCGCTTCAGGCCTGGGCATTCACCAGCGTGGGCTGCAGCACGCGCTGTACATCGGCCGGGCTGATGCCCACCAGGAAGCCGCGCTTGCCGCCGTTGATGTAGATGCGCGGCAGCTCGGCGATGCTGGCTTCCATATACACCGGCATGGCGGCCTTGGTGCCGAACGGGCTGGTGCCGCCCACCTGGTAGCCGCTGTGCTTGTCGGCGGTTTTCGGGTCGCAGGGGCTGATCTTTTTGGCGCCGATCTGCTTGGCCAGCATGCCGGTGCCCACCTCGCAGTCGCCGTGCATCAGCACGATCAGCGGTTTCTTCTGCTCGTCTTCCATGATCAGCGTTTTCACCACGCAGTGCTCATCCACCCCCAGTTCGCGGGCGGAGACCGTGGTGCCGCCGCGCTCCTCGTACTTGTACAGGTGCTCGCTGTAGTCCACCTTGTGTTCGCGCAGTACCCGTACTGCCTGGGTTACCGGTGTCTTGTCCTTGGCCATACCTGTATCTACCACAAAATCAAACCGGTGCTCATTGTACGCGGCGCGGCCAACGTTGCCACAGCCGCCAGGCCAGCAGCACGGCCAGGATGCCGGCATACAGCATGGGCTGGCTGATGTCGCGCTTCACCAGCCACCAGTAGTGCAGCACGCCGCAGATGGCCAGCGGGTAGACCAGCCGGTGCAGCCGGCCCCAGTTGCGTTTCAGCCGTCGCATCCAGTTGTCGGTGGAGGTGAAGGCCAGCGGCAGCATCATGCTCATGGCCGCCATGCCCACGGTGATGAATGGCCGCTTCATGATGTCGTGGCCGATGGCGTGCCAGTCGAAGAACTGGTCCAGCCACAGGTAGCTGGAGAGGTGCAGCACGCCGTAGAAGAAGGCGTACAGCCCAAGCATGCGCCGCAGGCGCAGCAGCCAGCCGGGGGCGCCCAGCCAGCGCAGCGGCGAAACGGCCAGCGTCAGCAGCAGGAAGCGCAGCGTCCAGTCGCCCAGCGCGCGGATCAGGTATTCGATGGGGTTCACCGCCTGGCCGCCAAACACCACGTAGGCGATCTGCGCCAGCGGCAGCAGGCACAGCGCGAACACCACGCCCTTGAGCCAGGACAGCTGGCGTGGTGACGGGCGGACAAGGTTGGCCGCAAGGGTAGTATTCATAGTCATGTCAGAACCTGTTTACGATCTCGCGAGCTAGCGCGAGACAAGGCGAGAACGGCTGAGGGAGCGGAGTTTACGAACAGTAAATGAGCATTTCGAAGACGTTATCAACGCCGTGTCGCCGAAGCGCAGCAGCTCGTAAACCGGTTCTCAAAAGTTCTTTACCAGATCCATGCCTCGGTACAGCTGTGCCACCTGCGCGCCGTAACCGTTGAACGGCAGCGTCTTGCGCTTGAGGAACTCGCCGATGCGCCGCTCGGTAGCCTGGCTCCAGCGCGGGTGGTCCACCGCCGGGTTGACGTTGGAGTAGAAGCCGTACTCGTCCGGTGCCGCCTGGTTCCAGCTGGTCAACGGCTGCTTTTCCACCAGCCGGATGCGGGTGATGGCCTTGATGCTCTTGAAACCGTACTTCCACGGCACCACCAGGCGGATCGGCGCGCCGTTCTGGTTGGGCAGCACGTCGCCGTACAGGCCCACCGCCAGGATGGTGAGCGGCTGCATCGCTTCATCGATGCGCAGCCCCTCGCGGTACGGCCAGTCCAGCACCCGCCGCGCCACGCCCGGCATCTCGCCCGGGTGCAGCGCGGTTTCGAACGCCACGTACTTGGCTTTGGAGGTTGGCCGCACCTGCGCCAGCAGGCTGGCCAGCGGAAAGCCTATCCACGGAATCACCATGCTCCAGCCTTCCACGCAGCGCAGCCGGTAGATGCGCTCCTCCTGCGGGTACTTCAGCAGCTCCTCGATGCCGAAGCTGCGCGGCTTTTCCACCTCGCCATCCACCACGATGTTCCACGGCCGCGTCTTGAGCTTGCCGGCGTACATTGCCGGCTCATCCTTGCTGGTGCCGAACTCGTAGTAGTTGTTGTAGCTGGTGATATCGCTGCGGCTGTTGGGCTGCTCGGTGGTGGAGAACGGGCTTTTCCTGGCCGGCAGGCTTGCCAGCGCACTGGCCGGCAGCAGCAGGCCGGCGGCGCCAACCATGAACTGGCGGCGGTTGAGGTAAACGCTGCGGGGGGTGATATCCGACGGCAGGATGTCGGAAGGGTGGCGAATCAGCATGGCGCATCTCCTGGCAGGTGATGCCGGTGAGTCGGCAGGGGCGGTCAAATCTGACAGCGTAGAGCGCAAAAAATTCTCAACCGGGCGCTATGCGGCCAACTTTATGGTGGCTAGAGGCGGATGCCGGCGATGGCCAGTGCCACGAACAGTGCTGCACTGAGCAGCAGAGCCACCGCCAGGGTGCGCACGAAGCGGTGAATGTGTTGCCGTTGCTGCCGGCTCAGCAGCCAGCGGGCGGCCAGGTAGCAGATACCCAGCAGCAGGAACAGGCGGAACAGGCGGCCGATCATCGCGATATCCGGCAAATATGAAGGGTGACGATTATCAGGAACGGGTAGGCAGGTGCGCAAGCGCAGGTTACCGATATAATCGGGGCTTGCCATGGAGAAGCCTTGCCATGGACGTGCCAGAGTCGCAAAGACCGTGCCGCGCGTCCATCGCCGACTAGCAAAGAGAAACGCATGCCCAATAACGCATCTTCCGTCGGTATCGTCAGCGCGCAGCGCGCGCTGTTCGAGACACCGCTGGAGCTGGCCAGCGGGATGACGCTGCCCGGCTACGAGCTGGTGTTTGAAACCTATGGCGAACTGAACGCCGAGCGCAGCAATGCCATCCTGATCTGCCACGCGCTGTCCGGCCACCACCACGTTGCCGGCCGCTACAGCGCCGACGACAAGGCCGCCGGCTGGTGGGACAACATGATCGGCCCCGGCAAGCCCATCGATACCAACCGCTTCTTCGTGGTGGGCGTCAACAACCTGGGCGGCTGCCACGGCAGCACTGGCCCGTCCAGCATCGACCCGGCCACCGGCCAGCCATGGGGCTCGCGCTTCCCGGTGATGACGGTGCCGGACTGGGTTACCTCGCAGGCGCGCCTCGCCGACCGGCTGGGCGTCGGCCGCTGGGCGGCGGTGATCGGCGGCAGCCTGGGCGGCATGCAGGCGCTGCAGTGGAGCATCGCCTACCCGGAACGCATCGCCCACGCAATGGTGATCGCCTCGGCGCCCAAGCTGTCGGCGCAGAACATCGCCTTCAACGACGTGGCGCGGCAGGCCATTCTCACCGACCCGGATTTCTGCGGCGGCGACTTCTACGCCGTTGGCACCATTCCGCGCCGCGGCCTGCGCCTGGCGCGCATGCTGGGCCACATCACCTACCTGTCGGACGACGGCATGGGCGAGAAATTCGGCCGCATGCTGCGCTCCGGCGAATACAAGTTCGGCTACGACGTGGAGTTCGAGATCGAGAGCTACCTGCGCTACCAGGGCGACAAGTTCTCCGACTACTTCGACGCCAACACCTACCTGCTGATGACCAAGGCGCTGGATTACTTCGACCCGGCCAAGGACTACGACGGCGACCTGGTGGCGGCGCTGAAAAAGGCCAGCGCCAGCTTCCTGGTGGCCAGCTTCACCAGCGACTGGCGCTTCTCGCCGGAGCGCTCGCGCGAAACGGTGAAGGCGCTGATCGCCGCCGGCAAGCGCGTCAGCTACGGCGAGATCGAATCGGTGCACGGCCATGACGCCTTCCTGATGACCGATCAGCCCTATGTGGAGCTGATGCGTGCCTACCTGAACCGCGTGGCCGAGGAGGTGAACGCATGAGCTTTTTCGATTCCCTGCGCCCCGACCTGCAACTGATCGCCGACTGGATTCCGCCAGGCAGCCGCGTGCTGGATCTGGGCTGTGGCGAGGGCGAACTGCTGGCCTGGCTGCAGCACAACAAGCAGATCAACGGCTATGGCGTGGATTTCGACGTGAACAACGTGGTGAGCTGCGTGAAGGCCGGCGTCAACGCCATCCAGGGTGACCTGGAGGCCGGCCTCGCCGAGTTCGAGGACCAGCGCTTCGACCACGTGGTGCTGTCGCAGACCATCCAGGCCATGCGCCATACCGAGGAAATCCTGCTGGAGATGCTGCGGGTTGGCCGCGAAGCCATCGTGACCTTCCCCAACTTCGGCTACTGGCAGAACCGCTGGCAGATCATGCTCGGGCGCATGCCGGTGTCCGACGACATGCCCTACCAGTGGTACAACACCCCCAATATCCACTGGTGTATGCTCGGCGACTTTGACGCGCTGTGCGCCAAGAACCGCATCCGCGTGCTGGAGCGGGTGGTGATGACGCATGGCCGGCAGGTGAATGTCCTGCCCAATCTGCGCGGCAGCCTGGCGTTCTACCGCGTCAGCCGCGGCTGAATGCGGCCAACCCTGTATCGGCGGGCGCTGCGGCGCCCGCTGTGTTTTCGACAAGAGGGCGTGTAATGCGCGATATCCGACAGCTGGGCAGCTGGCGCATGCTGATGATCTGGGTACTGGGCTTTGCCAGCGGCTTGCCGCTGGCGCTGTCCGGCACCGCCATGCAGGCCTGGCTGACAGTGGACGGCATCGACGTGGCCACCATCGGCTTTCTGAGCCTGGTGGGGCTGCCGTATACCTTCAAGTTCCTGTGGGCGCCGCTGATGGACCGCTTCGAGCCGCCGCTGTTCGGCCGCCGCCGCGGCTGGCTGGTGCTCACCCAGCTTGGTCTCGCCGCCGCGCTGCTGGCGATGTCGGCGCTGTCGCCGGCGCGCGACGTGCAGGGCTTTGCCTTGCTGGCGGTGCTGCTGGCCTTTCTGTCCGCCTCGCAGGACGTGGTGATCGACGCCTACCGCACCGACGTGGTGACGCCGGAGCAGCGCGGGCTGGCGTCCTCGCTAGGGGTGTTCGGCTACCGGCTGGCCATGGTGCTGTCCGGTGGCATCGCCATGGTGTGGGCCGACCCGCTCAATGGCGGCGGCTGGAGCTGGAACGGCATCTACCGGCTGATGGCGCTGATCATGCTGCTGCTGGCCGGGCTGTCGCTGCTGCTGTTGCCGCCGGTGCCCAAGGACAGCGTGGCGCCGCAAAGCGATGCGCGCAACGACCTGAAAGGCTTTGCCGCGCTGCTGCTGGTGGTGGTGATCGGCTACCAGTTCACCACCCATCTGGTGGCGCCGCTGGCGGATCGCGTGCTGTCGCCGCTGTTCCCGCTGGCGGTGAGCCAGCCGCACTCCGCCAGCCAGGGTGCAGTGCAGGCCGTGGCACAAACGGTGCCGCCTGCGGCCAACCCTGCAAGCACTGCGACCGGCAACAAGATGCAGGCCGGCAAGGCGGCAGCCGCCAGACCGGCGGTAGCGCCCAAGAAGAAATGGGTGGATCTGCTGTCGCTGCTGATCGGCGTGGCGTTTACCGTGCCGCTGGCGTGGTGGGCGGCGCGGCGGGCGAAGTTCGAAACCCTCAACCGCTCGCTGGGCAACTTCTTCAGCATGGAAGCGGCCGGCTCCTTCCTGGCGCTGATCATCCTCTACAAGCTGGGCGATGCCTTCGCCGGCGCGCTCACTACTACCTTTCTGCTTAAGGGCGTGGGCTTTGCCCAGGCCGAAATCGGCGTGGTGAACAAGGTGATCGGCATCTGGCTCACCATTGTCGGCGCGCTGCTGGGCGGCACGCTGATGCTGCGGCTGGGGCTGTATCGTGCGCTGCTGGGCTTTGGCGTGTTCCAGATGTTCTCCAACCTCGGCTTCTGGCTGGTGGCGGTGTCCGGCAAGGGCGCCTGGGGCGGCTTCACCCTGCCGGCCTTCGACTGGATCATCGTGGCGCTGAAGGAAAGCACCCAGGTGGACTACCTGCTGCTGTTCGCGGTGGCGCTGGAGAATCTGGCCAGCGGCATGGGCACCGCGGCTTTCGTCGCCTTCCTGATGGCGCTGTGCAACCACCGCTTTACCGCCACCCAGTTCGCGCTGCTGTCGGCCTTCGCCGCCATCGGCCGGGTGTGGGTGGGGCCGCTGTCCGGCGTGCTGACCGAAAGCATAGGCTGGCCGGCGTTCTTCCTGTTCGCCACCGCCTCCGCCGCGCCGGGGCTGATCATGCTGATGCGGCTGAAGACGCGGGTGATGGCGCTGGATATCGCCCGGGCCTGAGCCTGCAAGGCCGCCGGGGACAAGAAAAAATGCCGTTCACGGAGCAGCGTGAACGGCATTTTTGCGTGGCTGGCCTGACGCGGGCGGCTCAGCCGTTTGCGGCCAACCTTTTCGCGGCCTCGGCCAGGCGTTTGCCCTGGGCGATGGCCAGTTTCTTTTCGTCCTCGCTGATCGGCGCATGCTGACTGCCGGCCACGTGGCTGGGGCCGTAGGGGGTGCCGCCACTGCGGGTGTGGCTCAGCGCCGGCTCGGTGAACGGTAGGCCCATGATCAGCATGCCGTGGTGCAGCAGCGGGATCATCATCGACAGCAGCGTGGATTCCTGGCCGCCGTGCTGGCTGCTGCTGCTGGTGAACACGCAGGCCGGCTTGCCGGCCAGGGTGCCCTGCATCCACTCCGCCGCGGTGCCGTCAAGGAAGTACTTCAGCGAGGCGGCCATGTTGCCGAAGCGGGTGGGGCTGCCCAGCGCCAGGCCGCTGCAGTCGGCCAGGTCCTGCCTTTCCACATAGGGGGCGCCGTTGTCCGGCACCGCCGGCGCGGTGGCCTCGCACACGGTGGAGACCTTGGGCACGGTGCGCAGGCGGGCGCGGCAGCCTTCCACGCTGTCGATGCCGCGGGCGATCAGCCGCGCCAGCTCGCGGGTGGCGCCGTGCTGGCTGTAATAGAGCACCAGAATATCCTGCATGACCAGTCCTATCGGTTAACATTGGCAACCAGCATTTTACCGGCTCGCCCCTACCGTGTCCCTTTCCGTCCCCACCGTGTTCGGCTTTGCCGTGTTCATCCGCAACCGCCTGGCGCAGCAGCGCGTGCTGCAGGTAGCGGGCAGCCTGACCTTTACCACCCTGCTGGCGCTGGTGCCGCTGCTCACCATCGCGCTGACGATGATGTCGGCGTTCCCGGTGTTTTCCGACTACAGCACCCGCTTCAAGGTGATGCTGCTGTCCACGCTGGTGCCGGAGTTCGCCGGCAAGGTGATTACCGTCTACATGCGCCAGTTTGCCGACAATGCCGAAAAGCTCACCGCCGCCGGCATCGTGATGCTGGGGGTGACCTCGCTGATGCTGATGTCCACGGTGGAGCGCACCTTCAACAGCATCTGGGGCGTGCGCCGCGCGCGGCCGTGGCTGCAGCAGGGCATGGTGTACTGGACGGTGCTGACGCTGGGGCCGCTGGTGCTGGGCGGCGGCCTGCTGGGCTGGCGGCTGCTGTTCAAGACCACCCGCATCGAGCACACCATGCCGCTGCTGGCGGAAACCCTGCAGGCGCTGGGCAGCATCGGCCTCACCATGCTGGTGCTGGGCCTGTTGTTCCGCATCGTGCCCAACCGCTACGTGCCGATGCGCCACGCCATGCTGGGCGGGCTGGTGACCGCGGTGCTGCTGGAGGTGACCAAGCTGGTGTTCGGTTTCTATATCGGCGAGGTGGCCAACTACCAGCTGGTGTACGGCGCCTTCGCCAGCCTGCCCATCCTGCTGCTGTGGCTGTTCTGCCTGTGGCTGGTGGTGCTGGTGGGCGCGGTGCTCACCGCTTCGTTCTCCTACTGGGAAGGCCGCGCCTGGCGCCGCCGGCTGGAGCCGCGCCGCCGCTTCCTGGATGCGGTGGAGGTGCTGGTGATGCTGGACCGCGCGCAGGATGCCGGCCAGGCCTTGCGCCCGGAAGACCTGCGCCGCGAGGTGAAGGTGGGCTACGACGAGCTGGGTAGCGTGCTGGACAAGCTGGCGCTGGCCGGCTACGTGCAGAAGGGCGGCAACGATGGCTGGGTGCTGCTCAAGCGGGCGGAGGGGATTTCCCTGGCCGATGTGTTCCGCCTGTTCGTCTACCGCCCGGAGCTGAATGCCGAGGATGACGATATCGCCGCCGGCGTGGAGCAGCTGCTGCAGCCCACCATGGGCGAGCTGGCTCAGTTCAGCGTGGCGGAGTTTGCGCGCCGGGTAGGGCGGAAGTAGTCGCGGTTGCCGTAGAAGGCGGCATCCTGCTGCGGCCACCAGCCGGGCATGCCCAGCAGCGGCAGCGGTAGCAGCTCGCGCGGGCGGGCAAGCCAGCCGTCGTCGGCCAGCAGGGCCGCCAGGCGCGCATCCAGCGCCTGCTGGCGCTGCCAGTAGTCCAGCCGGAAGAATTCCTCTGCCACCGGCAGCAGCAATGCCTTGCCGCACCAGCCGATGTGCATCGCCAGCCCCTGCTCGAACAGCGCATGGCCCAGCACGTGGCTGTCGATGCGCTGCCCCCAGTCCGCGGCGCGGCCGACGAACAGCGTCTGCCAGTCCATGTCGCGCAGCGCCTGTGCCAGCGTCTCGTCGCTTACCGGCACGATCACTCCGCATTCATCCAGCAGCGTGGCCGCGTCGCGGAACGGCCCGCGGCCAACTTCGCCACGTTCGATGGCGCGCACGTGGCGGTTATTCAGCGCCAGCTTGCTCTGCGGCCACGACAACCAGGCCAGCGCGCCGAACCAGTCATGCCAGTTCTGCGTGCGGGTGGGTACTTCGCCGCTGCTGCCGATATGCATCTCGTAGTACAGTTCCGGCGCCAGGTCGCAGGCAAAGCGCAGTGTCGCGGGCAAAGGTTGGCCGCAAGCACGGGCATGCGCCAGCAGCGCGTCGTACTCGGCCTGGCCTGGCCAGTCGGCAAACTGCGCAGCCTCGCGCCACGGCGCCAGGCTGCGGTACAGCGGGTGCGGCTGCCAGCTGCTGAAAGCGGTGGGCAGGCAGCCCTGGGCGACCATGCGCATTACTGGGCCTGGCTGCTGGCTTGGGCGGCGGGCTGGTTGCCGGCTTGCGGCTTGGCGGTGAAGTGGTTGATCACGCTGGCCAGCACGATGCCGATGACGGCCAGCAGGGCGAGACGTTGCAGTAGATTCAGTTTCATCGGGCTTTCGGCAGTAAAAATGCCGCCGGTACGGCCGGTCGGCAGGGAGTGGGCATGGCGGGGCAGTGCCGCCGCCACCGGGGGCGAAGTATCCGGCAGAAGGCCATGGTGTGTCACCTCCGTCGCATCGCTCGCCCCCATTGCAGCGGCTAGGCCAGCACGTGGGCCTGGCCGTCGACGCTGATCTGTACCGTGCTGCCGGGCTGCGGGGTGGCAAGACCGCTGTATTTTACCTGCAGCAGGGGCGTGGCGCCGTCGCCAGCCTGCAGGCGGATGCCCAGCAGGCTGCTGTGGCCGCCAAAGTCCACCTCCGTCACCGTGCCCAGGCAGCCGCTTTCCGCGGCGGCTTGCGCGGGCAGCGGGCGGATCTGCAATTGCTCCGGCCGCAGCATGATGCGGGCGGCGCCGGTTGGCGCGGTATCGCGGGTGGGTAGCGCGCCCAGCACGCAGTGCGCCCGGCCGTGCTCGATGCTGGCCGGCAGGATGACGGCCTCGCCCAGGAACAGCGCGGTGTCTTCGTCTGCCGGGTAGCGGTACAGCTCGGCCGGGCTGCCGGCCTGTACCAGGCGGCCCCGGCGCATGACGGCCAGCTGGTGGGCGAAGGACAGCGCCTCGGCCTGGTCGTGGGTGACAAGGATGGTGGTGATGCCGGCCGCGGCCAGCAGCTGCGATACCGTCTTGCGCATCTCGGCGCGCAGCCCGGTGTCCAGCGCGGAAAACGGCTCATCCAGCAGCATCAGCCGCGGTTGCTGTGCCAGCGCACGCGCCAGTGCCACCCGCTGCTGCTGGCCGCCGGACAGCTCATGCGGCCAACGTTTGAGCATGGCCTGGTCCAGCGCCACCCGTTCCAGCAGCTCCCGGACGCGGGGCAGCTTGTCGCGGGCCCGACCCGGCAGGCCGAAGCCGATGTTGTCCGCCACCGTCAGGTGCGGAAACAGCGCGCCATCCTGCGGCACGTAGCCGATGCCGCGCTGGTGTGCCGGTACGGCGCCGCGCTCATCGGCCAGGATGCTGCCATCCAGCCGGATGCTGCCGGCGTCGGGGAATTCGAAGCCGGCAATCATGCGCAGCAGCGTGGTCTTGCCGGAGCCGGATGGCCCGACGATGGCGGTGCGGCTGCCGGCGGCAACTTGCAGGCTGACTGCATCCACCGCCGGTGTAGCGGCATACCATTTGCCCAGTTGGCTTATTTCAAGAGTGCTCATCGGCCTGCAGCCCGTCGTGATTGGTGGTAGAGCAGCCAGGTCAGCGGCATGGACAGCAAGACCATGATGACCGCGTAGGGGGTGGCTGCAACGTAGTCGATTTCGCTGCTCAGCGACCAGAAGCCGGTGGCCAGCGTGCGGGTGCCGCTGGGGGAGAGCAGCAGGGTAGCCGTCAGCTCGGTGGTGATGGCCAGGAACACCATGGCCGCGCCGGCAGCGGCGCCCGGCGCGGCCAGGCGCAGGGTGACGCGCCACAGCGCACGGGCCGGGGACAGGCCCAGGCTTCTGGCGGCGTTCTCCAGCTCCACCGGCGCCTGCGCAATGCCGGCCCGCAGGCTTACCAGTGCGCGTGGCAGGAACATCAGCAGATAGGCCAGCAGCACGGTGACCACGGTCTGGTAGATGGGCCGTGCCCAGTGGATGGTCACGGTGACCAGCGCCAGCGCCACCACGATGCCGGGCAGGGCGCTGGTGATGTAGTTGCAGCCTTCCAGCAGGCGGTTGAGCCGGCCGGGGTGGCGTATCGACAGCCAGGCCACGGGCACGGCGGCCACGGTGGTGAGCGCGGCGCCGGCACAGGCCAGCAGCAGGGTCTGCCCCAGTGCCGGCAGGATGGCATCCATCGGCCAGGCGCCGATGCCGCCGATGGCCAGCCAGCGCCCCAGGGTGAACAGCGGTACACCCAGGGTAAGCAGGGCGACGGCGGCATGCAGCAGCAGCGCCAGCAGGCGGGTGGCCGGCGACAGCCGGTGCGGGGCGGCCATGCGCGCACTGCCGCTCCCCACCCGGGCATAGCGCGCCTTGCCGCGGGCCAGCGACTCCAGCAACAGCAGCAGCAGGCAGTTCAGTGCCAGCACCCCGGCCAGCATGTTGGCCGCAGGCCCGCTGAAGGTGGACTGGAACTGGTCGAAGATGGCGGTGGTGAAGGTATCAAAGCGGATCATGGCATACAGGCCGTACTCCGCCAGCAGGTGCAGCCCTACCAGCAGCGCGCCGCCGGCGATGGCCAGCCGCAGCTGCGGCAGTACCACGCGGCAGAAAATGGCCCATGGCCGCAGACCCAGCGAGGCGGCCATGTCTTCCAGCGCGGGGTCGAGGCGGCGTAGCGTGGCCGCCACCGGCAGGTACAGGAAGGGAAAGTAGGCAATCACCGAGATCAGCACGCCGGCTGCCAGGCCGTGCATGCCGGGCAGCAGGCTGATCCAGGCATAGCTGTGCACGAAGGCCGGCACGGCGATGGGTGCCACCGCCAGAGCCGACCACCAGCGACGGCCCGGCAGAGTGGTTCTTTCCGTCAGCCAGGCAAGCAGCACCCCCAGCACAGTGCACAGTGGCACGGTGATGACGACCAGCAGCAGGGTGTTGACCAGCAGTTCTCCCACCCGCGGGCGGAACAGCAGCTGGTGGATGGTGTCCCAGCCGGTTTGCAGGGAGACGCCGAACACGAAACCCAGCGGCAGCAGCGCCAAGAGGGCGACCAGCAGGGCCGCGGCCAGCAGCCAGGGGGCCGGCCTGGCGTGTCGGCTGGCACAGACGGCCAAAACCCCGCGACGCGGGGTGTTGGCCGCAGCGTTGGCGCCGGGCAGCGAAACAGAGGATGGCTCGGGCATCGGCTTACAGCAGCCCTGCCTGCATCATCAGGTCGATCACCTTCTTGCCGTTCAGGCGCGACGGCTCCACCCGGGGGGCGTCCAGCTCTTTCAGCGGCACCAGTTTGGCGTTGGAGGCCGCGCCCACGCCCACGGCATATTCAAACGAATTGCCGGTACGCAGTACCGCCTGCCCCTGCTTGCCGGTGATCCATTTCACGAACGCCTGCGCCTGCTCCTTGTGCTTGCTGGATGCCAGCACGCCACCGCCGGACAGGCTGACGAAGGCACCCGGGTCCTGGCGCTTGAAGTAGTGCAGGGCTGTGTTCTTGCTGTTTTCACCGGTCTTGGATTGATCCACGAAGCTGTAGTAGTGGTAGATCACGCCGCCATCGATCTGGCCGGCGTTTACCGCCTTGAGCACGGTGCTGTTGCCCTTGTAGGCGGTGAAGTTGGCCTTCATGCCCTTGAGCCATGCCAGCGTTGCCGGCTCGCCCTTCAGCTCCAGCATGGCGCTGACGATGGCCTGGAAGTCCGCACCGCTGGGCGAGGCGCCCCAGCGCCCGGCCCACTTGGCATCGGCCAACTCCTGCAGCGACTTGGGCAGCTCCGCCGGCTTGAGCTTGTCCTTGTTGTAGACGAAGACGGTGGAGCGGGCGGCGATGCCGGTCCACTTGCCGTGGGCAGGGCGGAAGGTGGCCGGTACCTGGGCCAGGGTGTCGGCCGGCAGCTGTGCCAGCAGGCCGGCATTGTCCACCAGCGCCATGGCCGGCGAGTTCTCGGTCAGGAACACATCGGCCGGCGAGGCCTTGCCTTCCTGCACGATCTGGTTCCCAAGCTCGCTGTCGCCGCCATTGCGCAGCGTCACCTTGATGCCGGTTTCGCGGGTAAAGCCGTCCACCCAGGCCTGGGTCAGGTTTTCATGCTGGGCGTTGTAGACGACGATGCCATCGTCTGCCAGCGCAGCCTTGGCCGAGAACAGGGCGACAAGTGCGGCCGCGGCAAGGGCGGTGCGGGAGGAGCGGGACGGGAAAAGGGTCATGCGAGCGGTCTCCAGATCAGCTAGACGGGGCGTGCAGCAGTTTGCCGTTGCGGCGCGCGTGGTCACGGGGCAAGGGTGCCGAACTGGTCGTGCCAGCCCCGGGTGGAGGCGCAGTATAGGGGATTAATCGCATAAATGGGAATTATTTTTATTTGTATTGGTGTGTGACTGCCGGCTGAGATCCGCCGGTGGCCAATGATCAGGCTGCTGCTGTCCTGGCCGCGGTATCGGTTTGCATGGGCTGACCAGACCATGCATGAAAAACCCGCAGGGCCTGGGCCGTGCGGGTTTTGTCGGAAGGGGTGTCGACGCGGCAACAAGCCGTCGGCACGTGGGGCGGCTATTAGTAGCCGTACATGGTGTGGGCTCCGGACTGCTTGTGCGGCCCCTCTGGCCAGATGTGGCGCTTGTCGTGCCGCATGATGGAGTAGAGGCAGGCGCCCCAGACGAGCAGGGTGGCCAGGCCCAGCGGGCGCAGGGTTTCCGTACGCTCCCAGCTCAGCAGCCGCATCGCCGCAAGCATGGTGCCGCCGCACAGCAGGATGGCCAGCTGCCGTTGTTGCCGGCTGCAGGCGGTGGCCTCATAGAGAATCCGGCCGAGCAGCACCGTCAGGGGCAGGATCAGGGCGCCAAAATAGTGGGCTTCGGAGATGGGCGGCACCAGCAGGCTCCAGCTTAGAAAGGCGCCGGCAAGCGCCAGCTCGTCATGGCGGTTTTGCACCCGCCGCGACGCCAGCAGCATGGCCAGCAGCATCAGGCCGCCGCTGAGCGTCACCAGCCGCTTGCTGCTTTCCGCGCCGAGGCCGGCAGACAGGAACATCGCCTCCAGCGACTGGTTCCTGGGCTTGGTGGTATCCATCAGCTGTTCGAACAGCGGGGTGCTGCTGGCGCGCTCGTGGTTGGACATCAGTGCCGGTGCGGCAACGACTTCGACCCAGCGCGCATCATCATGGAGATTCTGGCGCCAGCCCAGGGCCAGGCCGGGCAGCAGCAGGCCCATGACCAGCAGGCTGGCCGCCGTGGCCAGCAGGACGCGCCATTGCCGGCGCCAGATAAAATAGGCCACCAGTACGGCGGGAAAGACTTTCATCAGTATCGCCCCGGCCAGCGAGGCCCCGGCGGCGATCGGCCGGCCGCGAAAGTGCAGGTAGAAGGTGGCCACCATCAGGGCGAACATGAATACCGAAGCCTGGCAGCGCATCGCCCCGGACACCAGGATCACGCACAGCGATGCCAGCGGCAGGCCATACAGCAGGTCCTTGTGCCGGTCCGGCACGGTAGCGGGCAGCAGCCGTACCGACATGATGGACACCGCGGCAATGGCCGCGATTTCCAGCAGGTACCAGAGCAGGGCGCCGGACGCCAGCGACATGCGGGCGAAGGGAACCATCAGCAGGGCGAACGGTGGCGGGTAGACGTATTTCCACCCCCTGACATTCTGTGCCGAATACAGGTCGCCATGGTTCAGCAGGGCCTGGCCCGCGGCGGTGTAGACCGTGTAGTCGGTGCGCTGGATGTCCGACCACGCCACACGGTAGACGCAGGACAGCCCCACCCCCAGTAGCAGCAAGGCAAGAAAGCCGAGCAGAAAGATGCGACGACGGGTCATGGTGCGGCCAACTCTGGAAATAACGGTGCCGGGGTTGGCCGCACGGCTGCCAGAGTGTCGCGGTGGCACGGGTGGCGCACGCTAGGCCGCCTGCAGCCCAGGGCCACAACAGGGCCGTGGCGGTGTTGTCGGGTCGCTGGCGGGCATTGCCCTGTCCGGGCCGGTCAGCCAGAACCGGCCGAACTGCTCGGCAATGGTGTGTTCGAGTGCGCGCCGGCGCTGGTATTGCGCCCGCTTGCTGGAGGGCACTTCGGACAGCGGGCGTTCGTGCCCCGCGGTATCCAGCCGGAAATGCCGGGCATTCAGGCGGGTGCTGCCCAGCGAGTGCCAGAAAGCGTCGTAGTCCGCCTGGATCGACTGGTAGCGCCGCCAGGCGGTGTTGTGGACATGTGCCAGATTGCTGACGGCCAGCACCGTGTCGATGCCCATCAGCCGCGCCAGTGCATACAGCGACTTCATCAGCAGCACCTTGGGCATCAGGCCATGCAGATCCTTGGTGACCTCGCGGAACAAGTCGCGACCGCCCTGGCCACTGGGGCCCTGCAGGCAGCCGATGTAAATCTGGGCCCGCCCCTGACGGTCCTGGCCGAAGGAAAAGGCCAGTGTGGCAAGGCGCTGCCCGCCGGTTTCCGGCTGCAGCGTGAGCATCAGTTCGCCTTCCTTGTCCATGGTGTGCGTTACGGATAGCTGGACGCGGTAGCCCATGCCGCTTTTGCCGCTGACGGCAGCCATGAAAACCGCGTGCCGGCTGAGCAGGCTGTGGCGCAGTGGCTGGGGCAGACGCTGCAGGAACAATTCGAAGTGCTGGCGCAGCAAGCGCAGCTTGGTGCGCGTGCCATAGCCGGCACACAGGTAGGGGCGCTGCAGCTTGTGCAGCCACTGTGGCTGCTGTGGCAAGGCGGTGACCAACTCCGGCTGCGCCTGCAAATAGCGGAACCAGTGTTCGGAATAGGGCCACTGGGCCAGCGCCCGCAGCAGGAATTTGCAGCGGCGGGCTATCCCTTGCTGCCCCTGGCCATACAGCGCGGTGGCATTCAGCAGTGTACGTAGCATGGGAGGCCTCTTGTGATGGTTGTGGGAAATTATCACACGTATTTTTTACGGGTGGGAAAATTTCACACGAAGTAGGTGCGTGGTAGTATTCGCACTCCTCCTGCCCCGGTTACTGCCATGCTTGAGACGAGCACTCCGCCCAAGACAGAACGGCGCTTCATCAGCACGATCGAGCACATGCTGCGGCCATTGGTCCGGCTGCTGCTCGACCATGGCGTGGGTTACCCATCGCTTATCGAAATGCTGAAAGCCACCTATGTGAGCGTGGCCGAGCGTCATTTCCGGCTGGCGGAAAAGGCGCAGACCGATAGCCGGATCAGCCTGTTGACCGGCGTGCACCGCAAGGACGTAAAGCGTTTGCGTGGCGATGGGCGGCACTCGGAGGCGGATGCGCCGCTGGCGGCCCAGGTATTGGGCCGCTGGACCGGCGATGCGCGTTTTCTCGACGAGAACAAGGCGCCGCGCGTGCTGCCGCGGCTTTCCCGTGCCGGCAGTGAGTTGTCGTTCGATGCGCTGGTGCAGTCGATCAACAAGGACATTCGTCCGCGGGCACTGCTGGACGAATGGTTGAGCGTTGGCGTCGTCACCCTGGATGCGGACGACTGCGTACAACTGCAGCTTGATAGCGCCGTGCCGTCGGCCAGCAGGAGCGACAAGCTCGAATTCCTTGGCCGTAACCTGCATGACCATCTTGCTGCCGTCGGCGCCAACCTGCGTGAAACACCGGCGCCCTTCATGGAGCGCTGCGTGTTCTACGACGGGCTTACTCCCGGGCAGGTGGCGCAACTGCAGGCCATGGCTACCCAGCGTGCCATGGACACCCTGCTGGAGCTGAACCGGACTGCCCAGCAGATGCTGGCCTCCAATGGCGATAGCGTCGAAGACAGCCGGCGCTTCAATTTCGGGGTCTACTTTTTTCACGAGGCAGCCGATGAATCCGAGCGCTAAGCATTGTCTGGCGCTGCTGATGCTGCTCGGCAGCGCAGTGCAGGCGGCACCGATGTGCGAAATCGACCCTGTTGCGCACCATGCCCGGGTGCTGCAGGGAGAGAACGGTAGTGGCGGTATTGGCGGTACCGGCGCGCCGGCCATCGACAATGGCGGCGGCATTGGTGGCACTGGCGTGCAGGTGGCAGAGGGGACTGGCGGTATCGGCGGTACTGGCGCCCCGCTGCGGGTGCCGCTTGCCGGCCGGGTGATGTTTGCCCATGGCACCGCACTGGCGCTGCGCGGCGATGGCATGTCACGGCCGCTGCGGGTGGGTGAGCCGGTATGTGAAGGTGATAGCGTGGACACCGCGCAGGATGGCCTGGTGCAACTGGCCATGGCCGATGGCGGGCGGCTGGATGTCCGTGCGCAGAGCCGGATGCGCATCGACCACTTTGTGCTGCCGGAAAACATGGATGGCAGCGAACGCTTCGCGGCCACCCTGGAGTGGGGCAGCCTGCAGGCCACGACCGGCGATATCGGCCATGTGCACAAGGAGCTGTACCTGTTGCATACGCCGCTGGCGGAAATCGGCGTACGCGGTACTTCGCATGAGGTGTTCCACGTGCCGCAGGCACTGCCTGGCATACCGGCGGGTACTTACAACCGCGTGCTCTCCGGCGCTACCGTGCTGCGCAGCAGCGAAGGTGCACTCGACCTGGCCCCGGCACAGGCCGGTTTCATTCCGCTGGGTGGTGGCAAGCCCAGCTTGCTGGATCACCTGCCGGCTGCCTTGAGCACGCAGAATATCCTGGGGCTGTCCGCCGCCTGGCGCCACCTGTCGAAGAATCTCCGTAGCGAGGAAGAGCCGGCGGCCGTGTATTTGAAGCCGCTGACTACCATCGAACACCAGGTGGACATGACCGCCTTGTCACCGTGGGGATCGGCGTATGTCGGCGCCAGCCAGGATCTGGCGGCGGGGCAGGTACGCGTGGGCGGCGTGGTGAGCAGCTGGCGCAATCACTCGGTCATCGTGCTCGACCCGAGCTGGGGGCTGCCGTCTGCCGTGGCCGACACCACCAATGGCTTCAACTTCTTTACCACCGATGTCACCAACCTGTTCGACCTAGGGCTGGACAAGGTGGATGGGGTTTACGTGCTGTGGGGGCTGTATGGGCAGGGCAATGATGTCGACCCGCTGAGCGGCGCGATGCGCAATGTGGACTTTCACCATTTTGCGTTTGCGCCGCGCGGCATCACGCCTGCAAGCGTGCTCAATAACCTGTCCGGCACGGCAAGCTTTGGCAACCTGGTGGGTTCGACCATGTTGACCGATGAGAGCGGCAGCGTCGGTGGCCAGCTCAATACCCTGCAGATCGGCGTGCAATTCGGCCCGCAGATCAGAGTGACTTCCTATCAGCTGAACGCCACCGATGCGCAATCGCGCACCTGGAATGCGCAGTTCAGCGGCAATGTCGGGCTGCCCGATTTCAGGGCCGGCAGGCTGCCGCTCACCGTGCAATGCAGCGGCGATGGCTGCGGCAGCAGCACCGGTAGCGGCAGTGCCGCCGGGGTGGTGATCGGCAACAACGGCAAGGGCATTATTACCAGCTATGGCTTGCAGACCAGTGGCGGTGCCAAGGCAGGTGGCGTCGCCGTGGTCAGCCGCCCATGAGTGGTAAACCGTATCGCCAGGTGCTGCTGTTCGTCATGCTTGGTGTGCTGGCACAGCCGGCAGTGGCTGACGAATGTGATGACGCCCTGGCGGGCGCCGAGGCGGACTGGCATGCCGGCAGGGTGGCGGAGGTGGCGCGCAAGCTGCACCAGAATGAGCTGGCATGCGCTGCCCATGCGCGCTACAACCTGGTGCTGGGCGAGGCATTGCTGGCGGCCGGGCGGGCGGCAGATGCCGTGATGCCGCTGGAACGGGCGGTGGCGTTGGCGCCGGAAGAGCAAGGCGGCTGGCGTGCGCTGGCCCAGGCCTGGCTGCAGCTGGGTGAGGGCGTGCCGTTGCCGCGGCAGGCGCAGGCGGCAGAAGGCGAAAGCTGGGAGCTGGGGCGTACCCTGCACTGGCAATTTGGCCTGGAGCAGACGCGCGGGCACGACGACAATGCCTCCCAGGCGACGGCGCAGCCTGGTATCCGGGTGCCGGCATTGGGCGATATACGCGTGATACTGAGCCCGATGTCGCGCCGGCGTGGTGACAGCTACTGGGCGCATACCCTGAGTGCGGATGGCCAGTGGCTGGCATCGCCCGCCACCGCACTGCACCTGGGGCTGGCGGATGCCCGGCGCAACTACGACAACCTGGGTGTGTTCTCGACGGAAGAGCGCAATATCGCCGCCGATGTGCAGCATGACGGCAGCTATGGCAACTGGCAGTCCGGTATTCAGTACGACAGCCTGCGGCAAGCTGGGATACTGGTGCGCCAGTCGGTGGCCGGTAATGTGGCGTGGCAGCCATCACCGACTCTGCTCTTGCGGCCAACCTTCGGGCTGGACCTGGGCGGCTACCGCTACCAGGGGGGCAAGCAGGCGCCTGACGGCTATGTGGAAAAAGGCATGTCGGTCAGCGGCAGCCTGCCACTGGGGCCGCTGGCCACGGCCTGGTCGCTGCGTTCGGGGCGGGACTTCTCTACCGTGCGGCGGGCCGATGGCGACCGCGATTTTCTCGGCCTGCGCTGGTCGGCATCTGGCGCGCTTACCCAGCGAATCGACTGGTTCGGCTGGGTCGAGCGTACCGACAGCCACTATCACGACAGCAACCCGGCGTTTCTTGCCGAGCGGCATGATGTACTCAATGGCTTCACCGCCGGGCTGGGCTGCGCCATCTATCGCGGCCTCAGCCTGCGCAGCCAGCTGTCGCTGTCGCGACAGCATTCCAATATCCCGCTTTACGATTATCAGCGTACCGACATGAGTCTGAGCCTGCGCTATGAGCTGGGGCGTTGAGCGGCGCCGTGTGGCGGTAGGTTGATACCAGCAGCGGTGTGACTGATACCAGCGGCAACGGTAGTGAGCGGCAGGCCGGCATGGGCAAGAAAAAACCCGCAAAGCCTTGTGCCATGCGGGTTCTGACGGGTGATGCGGATTCAGGTGGGCCTGGAGTTGGCGTCCCCAGCAGGAATCGAACCTGCAACTAGCCCTTAGGAGGGGCTTGTTATATCCATTTAACTATGGAGACCGAACCGGGAAATCAGGCGTTGCGCGCTACCGACAGGGTGGCGATTTCCGCCAGCGCCTGCTTGTATTCGCCTTCCGGCAGCGGCGCCAGCGCGGCCACTGCGGCAGCGGAGGCCTTTTCGGCCTCGCTGCGGGCGTAATCCAGCGCGCCGCAGGATTGTACCGCAGACAGCACTTCGTCGAAACGGTCACGGCTGGCGGCTTCCAGCGACTGGCGCACCACGGCGGCGGCATCGGCCGGGCCGTGGCGCATGGTGTAGATCAGCGGCAGGGTGGGTTTGCCTTCGGCCAGGTCGTCGCCCAGGCTCTTGCCGATGGTGGCGGCGTCGCCGCTGTAGTCCAGTACGTCGTCGATGATCTGGAAGGCGGTGCCCAGGTGCATGCCGTAGTCGGACAGCGCCTGTTCCTGTTCCGGGGTGGCGTCGGCGACGATGGCGCCCACGCGGGTGGCGGCCTCGAACAGCTTGGCGGTCTTGTACTGGATCACCTGCAGATACTGCTGTTCGGTCACGTCCACGTTGCCGATGTTCAAGAGCTGCAGCACCTCGCCTTCGGCGATGATGTTGGTGGCTGTGGCCATTACTTCCAGGATGCGCATGCTGCCGCTCTCCACCATCATCTGGAAGGCGCGGGTATAGAGGAAGTCGCCCACCAGCACGCTGGCGGCATTGCCGAACATGGCATTGGCGGTTTCGCGGCCGCGGCGCATGTCGGATTCGTCCACCACGTCGTCGTGCAGCAGGGTGGCGGTGTGGATGAACTCGATCATCGCCGCCAGGGTGTGCAGATGCGGGCCCTGGTAGCCCAGTGCGCGGCCGGCCATCAGCGTCAGCACCGGGCGCAACCGCTTGCCACCGGCGGAAATGATGTACTCGGCCACCTGGCGGATGAGTACCACGTCGGAATAGAGGCGGGTGCGGATTGCCTGGTCGACAGCTTGCATATCGTCGGCAATCAGGGTGCGGAACAGCGGATTGTTGGACATCGCGGCCGGTTTCTTCGCTATAGGGTTGGGCTGGAAAATCGCGCGATGTTAGCAGAATAGCGGCCATTTCCGCCACGGTTGGCCGCATGCGCGGGGCGTGTTCCGGTAAAAAGTTGACGGCATTCAGTGACTTGCGTATAGTCGCGTGTTCCTTGCGCACCTGGCGCACAGGAAAGAACATTTAGGAGCTATACGAATGTATGCGGTCGTAAAAACTGGCGGCAAACAGTACAAAGTTGCCGTTGGCGAAAAACTCAAAGTAGAACAGATACCTGCAGACATCGACAGCCAAATCGTACTGGAAGAAGTGCTGATGGTTGTAGACGGTGATCAGGTTTCCGTAGGTGCCCCGCTGGTATCCGGCGCTAAAGTGCAGGCTACCGTAGTTGCCCACGGTCGTGGCGATAAGGTACGTATCTTCAAGATGCGTCGCCGTAAGCACTACCAGAAGCACCAAGGTCACCGTCAGAACTACACCGAAATCCGCATCGACGCGATTTCCAAGTAAGGATAAACAGACATGGCACACAAGAAAGCAGGCGGTAGCTCCCGCAACGGCCGTGATTCCGAAGCCAAACGCCTGGGCGTGAAAGCCTACGGCGGCGAGCTGATTCCGGCAGGTTCCATCATCGTTCGTCAGCGCGGCACCAAGTTCCACGCTGGTGAGAACGTTGGCATGGGCAAAGATCACACCCTGTTCGCCAAGGTAGATGGCTACGTTGCATTCGCTGTTAAAGGCGCATTCAACCGCAAGACCGTTACCGTGGTACCGTACACCGGTGTAGACGCTGAGTAATCTCGCGTTCTAGTCAAAAAGCCCTATCCTGCGATAGGGCTTTTTTGTTTCCCCGCAAAACACGCGAGGCGTGAGGCGCAAGCGGCTGCGGCCAGGCTGCAGCATCGGCGCGATGGCGGCTGTTTGCGCCTGACTCCTCGAACTGGAGATAGCAAGACATGAAATTCATTGACGAAGCCCGCATCGAAGTGCGCGGCGGCAAGGGCGGCAACGGCTGCGCCAGCTTCCGCCGCGAGAAATTCGTACCGCGTGGCGGCCCGGACGGCGGCGACGGCGGCCGTGGCGGCAGCGTGATCGCCATTGCCGACGAGAACATCAACACCCTGGTGGAATACCGCTTCGTGAAGAAGTACCTGGGTGGCAACGGCGAAAATGGCCGTGGCGCCGACTGCTACGGTAAGGGCTCGGACGATATCTACCTGCACATGCCGGTGGGTACCCAGATCATCGACATCGACAGCGACGAAGTGCTGGCCGACCTGACCTTCAACGGCCAGGAAGTGATCCTGGCCAAGGGCGGCCGCGGCGGCATGGGCAACATCCACTTCAAGAGCTCGGTGAACCGAGCCCCGCGCCAGTTCACCCGTGGCGAGGAAGGCGAGATCCGCAACCTGCGCCTGGAGCTGAAGGTGCTGGCCGACGTGGGCCTCTTGGGCATGCCGAACGCCGGCAAGTCCACCTTCATCCGTGCGGTGTCCGCCGCCAAGCCGAAAGTGGCCGACTACCCGTTCACCACCCTGCACCCCAACCTGGGCGTGGTGCGCATGGATGACACCTCCAGCTTCGTGATCGCCGACATCCCCGGCCTGATCGAAGGCGCGGCGGAAGGCGCCGGCCTGGGGCACCGCTTCCTCAAGCACCTGCAGCGCACCGGCATCCTGCTGCACCTGGTGGACCTGGCGCCGTTCGACCCGGAAACCGACCCGGTGCAGGAAGCGCGCGCCATCGTCGAAGAGCTGAAGAAGTACGACGAAGAGCTGCACAACAAGCCGCGCTGGCTGGTGCTGAACAAGGTGGACATGCTGGAGCCGGAAGAGCGTGACGAGAAGGTGAAAGCCTTCCTGGACGCCTACGAATGGCCGCAGGCGCAGCCGGACGACCGCTTCGGCTTCGACATGAGCGCAGCGCGCTACTTCGTGATCTCCGGCCTCACCGGCGAAGGCACCCGCGACCTGGTATTCGCCATGAACGAATACATCAAGGTGCTGCGCGAGGCCGCCCGCAAGGCACGCCAGGAGGCGGAAGACGCCGAGCGCGCCGCCAAGCTGGCCAAAGCTGCCGCCGCGGTGATCCAGCCGGTTGCCGCCGGCGACGATGCGGCCCCGGCCGCCGAGTAACACCCCAGCCGCCGCGTGCGGCCAACCCTGCCGCGTGTGGCCATGTCATTGACTAGCCAGCGCTGCAAACCAGACAATCCGGTCTTTGCAGACCGGATTGTTTGCTTTTGAACTCCCTAGCCGAATTCTTCCGCCCCGACATCGCGCCGGACACGCTGCCGCAGCTGAACAAGCTGACGGCGGCCTGGCCGTACCTGGCGGTGTTCGTCACCCTGTTCCGCGGTGGCGAGGAGGAGGTGCTGATGCGCCTCCTGGTGCTGCGCGAGCTGGGCGGCCGCGCCGATGCGCCGTACTGGACGCCGCAGGAAATCGCGCAGCGTTTCGCCTACCTCAACGACACCAAGCTGAACACCATCCTCGGCCGCCTGCGCGAGGGCGATCTGCTGGTCTACGACAGCGACAGCGGCCGCTACGCCCTGAGCGAAGGCGCCCGCGTGGCGCTGTCGGCACTGGCCACGCTGCTGGATTTCGCCGGCGACGACGTAGAGCTGGGCTACCTCACCAGCCAGGTGGCCGCCGGCCAGGCGGTGGGGCAGGTGTCGGAGGAGGCGATGCAGCACCTGCTGGCGCGCCTCACCGAGCTGCACGACGAATTCGCCGACGCGCTGGAATCGCAATCGGAATTCCGCATCCGCGCCGCGCAGCACCGGCTGGAATCGGTGTGGCGCTGGGTGCAGAAATCCACCGACGTGGTGCGCAGCCTCACCCAGGACGAGAGCCTGACGCTGACCACGCTTACCCAGGCGCAGGCCATTGCGCTGGCGCAGAGCCGCATGCTGGCGCTGGCCGGCACCTTTGAGCGCCGGCTGGCACAGTTGGCCGCACAGCGCGTGCACCTGGGCAACTCCGGCCTTACCTCCACCGACATCGCCGACTTCCTGCGCCGCCAGGGCAGTGCCTGGCTGGCCAGCCAGGCCAGCGGGCCGCTGGCGCTGGGGGTGGAGCCGGCCTTCCTGTCCACGCCGGAGCTGGGCGATGTGGCCGAGTTCGAGCTCTTGGGCCGCGAGCGTGCCCGCGCCGAGGACAGCACCCTGCCGCAGGCAGCCAGTGCCGAGGCCGCCGATGCGCCGGAAGTGGAGCGCCTCTTGGAAGCGGAAACGCTGTACGACAGCCTGCTGGAAATGGGGCTGCAGCTGGGGCCGGACAACGACGGCTTCCATATCTCCAGCGCGGTACTGGCCGACAGCTACAACGAAACCGCCTACCGCCTGTCGCTGCTGTCGCTGCTGGGCGACCCGGAAACCAGCAATGACGCCAGCGTGGTTGCCGCGCTGGCTCGGCTGCCCTACCAGCTGGCGGGCGGCGACGACATTCTTCATCTCGATCACCCGGAAGTCGCCACCCTGTCGGATGCGCGGCTTCTGGCCAACAAGGCCGGATAATGGACCAAGCCGTAGCCACACTTACCGCGCGCCTGCTGGCGCACCGCGTGCTGCCGCGCACCGACCCGCTGGCGCGCCGCGCACTGCTGGATGAAAACTTCCGCCACGACCTGGATCAGCAGCTGGCCGCCGTCGGCCTGCAGCTGCTGGAGAACCCCTACGCCGAACACATCGCCGTGGCCCTGCTGCCGGCAATGACCGAGCCGGTATTCGGCAGCGGCGAAGCCTGGCTCAACAACAACCTCGGCCTGCCGCGCGATGGCGTGGCGCTGCTGGTGATCGTGTGGGCGCTGATCATCCTGCCCAAGCGCGAGCGGCAGCTGGCGCGGGTGGAAGCCGGGCGCGAGAACCAGAGCGATATGTTCGGCGAGCAGAAACCGCTGCCCACCGGCGACAGCGTGTCGGTGGGCATCTCCGAGGACGCGCTGTACGCCGACTTCGGCAAACAGCTGGGCGGGCGTACCCGCTTCAACGCCAACCTGGGCCGGCTGGTGAACCTGGGCTTTCTGCAGCGGCGCAACCGCTGGCTGGTGGAAGGCCCGATGCTGGACCTGATGATCGACTACAGCGCGCTTGCACCGCGCATCATCGAAGGTGCGCTGGCCGAGGTGCTGGGCCGCCGCAGCCAGCTGTCGCAGGTGCTGGATGCGGCAACGTTGGCCGCAGCCGATGCCGCCGAAGCCGCGCCGCAAGCCGAAGCAAATACCGAGCAACACACCGGAGAGGACGCCTGATGTTCCAGATGCAATCTATCGAAATGGTGCACTGGGACTTCTGGCAGCGCCTGTCCGTGCCGCTGGACGCGCAGATCGTCACCATCATCGGCCCCAACGGCTCCGGCAAGACCACGCTCTTGGATGCGCTGCGCACCCTGCTGGCCATCAAGTGCTCCGGCAAGCGCGACTACAAGCGCTACGTGCGCAACAACCGCGAACCCTTCGCCTACCTGCGTGGCGTGGTGGACAACCCGCGCCGCCTGTCCGGGCTGTATCCCACGCCATTCTTCCCGCTCACCAGCGAGCAGGTCACCCTGCTGTGCCGCATCAAGAAGCAGGGCGGAGACTGGGTGCGTCATTACGCCATTGCAGAAGGCGACGTGGCGCTGGACGTGGCGCTGGCCGACGAGGCGCTGCAGTGGCTGGGGGTGAACGAATACAAGCGCCGGCTGGAAGCCGCCGGCCTGACCGCGGCGGTGGGCGAGGTGCTGGCGCTGGAGCAGGGCGATACCGACAAGCTCACCGAATACAGCCCGCGCCAGCTGCTGGATCTGGTGTTCCAGGTCTTTGGCGACAAGGACGTGCTGGCTAACTACCAGCGCGCCCGCGATGAACAGAAGGCCGCCGAGGCCGAACTGGCGGCACTGGTGCGCCAGCAGGAGGCGCTGGATACCCGCGTCGAGGCGATGAAGAGCCGTGCCGGCCGCTACCTGGAATGGCAGGGCATTCAGAAGCGCGCCGCGCGGCTGCGCGACGAGGCGCTGCCGGTGCTGGGTCTGCTGGATGGCCGCGTCGGCGTGGGCAAGGGCTGGCAGGACTACCGCCGCGCGCAGCACGGCTTCCACGACATGCTGCGCCAGCGCCGCGACACGCTGGCGCTGGTGACCACGCTGCGCGATGCCGAGAGCGCCGCTCAGGCGGCGCGCGATGCCGCCGAGACGGTGCGCGTCGAGGCGCAGACCGCCTTCATGCAGGCGCGCGACGCCGAGCGCGACGTGGCCAGCCAGCTCAAGGAGCGCGACCGCCTGCAGGCGCTGTCCAGCCGCGAGTACGGCGAGGACGCCATGGCGCTGTCGCACAAGCTGGCCGGCCTGCGCGACAACATCGACAAGCTCAAGGACGAGCTGAAGGCGCACAAGCTGCAGCGCGACGGCCTGATGGGCGAGCTGTCGGCGCTGGAAGGCGGCAAGCCGCGCGCACCGGAAGACGTGCGTGCTTTCCGCGCCGAGCTGGACGATGCCGGCATCGGCCACACCATGCTGGCCGACATCGTGGAAGTTACCGACAGCCGCTGGCAGGGCGCGGTGGAGGCGCTGCTCAAGCCCTACCGCCAGGTGGTGCTGCTGGACAACCCCGCTGACCGCCGCGCTGCCTGGCAGCTGGGCGAGAAGCTGCGCTACCGCCACTTCGTGGTGCCGGACACCGCCGCCGCGCCGCGTGCGCGCAGCGGCAGCCTGCTGGAAGTGGTGCGCTTTGCGGCCAACGCGCCGGAGTGGCTGCACTCGCAGCTCAACCGCGTCAGCCGCGTGGCGGACGTGAAGGAAGGCGCGCAGCAGGACGGCGACTGGATCACCCCGGAAGGCTACTTCCGCGAACGCCGCGGCGCGCGCCACATCGGCGTGCCGGCCTACGATTACGCCTTTGGCGAAGCCGCACGCCAGGCGCGGCTCTTGGGCCTGCGCGACGAACTGAAGTCGCTGAACGTGCGCGTGCTGCGCGACGAGGAACAACTGGTGGCCGCCAGCCGCGAGGCGGCACAGCTGGCCGACTACCTGTCGGGCATGGATGCCATCCGCCTGCTGGACAGCCGCGCCGAGGAATTCGCCGCGCTGGCGGCGCAGGCCGAATCGCTGAAACAGGCGGTGGCCGAGGCCGGTGAAAGGTTGGCCGCAAGCCAGGCCGAGTGCGACGCCGCCGAGCAGCGCTTCAGCGATGCCCGCCTGGCGCACGACCGCGTCTGCCAGCGCGAGCAGGACGGCATGAACAAGCTGGCCGCCGCGCGCAGCGAAGTGGAGCAGGCGCGCCGCAGCCTGCGCCGCGGCATGGCCGAGCTGCGCGAATGCCGTGCCCACCTGCCGGCCGCCGCGCAGGACGATGCCTACGTGGCGCAGCTGGCCGACGAGTTCGAATCCGCCGCCGACGTGCGCCACGAGATCCACTACCTGGAAGAAAAACTCGCCAGCGGCGATTGGGAAACCGACGACGCCGTGCTGCAGCTGAAGGACAAGCTGCAGGAAGACCTGGCCAGCCTTACCCGAGACTGCCAGCGCCGCCAGGCCGAAGTGGAGCGCGCAGCGGCGCTGACCCACGACGCGCGCGACGCCTATATCGGCAAGCTGCGCGCCACCGTGCGCGCCTATGCGGCCAACGTCAAACGCCTGGGCGAGCTGGCCGGCATCGGCGTGGAAGTGGAGCTGCCACAGCTGTCCAACGACGACACCGTGCTGGCGCAGGCCGGGCTGGTGCTGAAGTTCAACTTCGACCAGAAGGGCCTGATGGGCATGAACGACGGCGAGGCCTCCGGCGGCCAGCAGGTGATGAAGTCGCTGATCCTCTTGATCGGCCTGATGATGGACGAGGCCAACCCGTCCGGCTTCGTGTTCATCGACGAGCCGTTCGCGCATCTGGACATCTTCAACATCGACCGCGTGGCCGGCTTCCTCAAGGCCACCGAGGCGCAGTACCTGATCACCACGCCCAACACCCACAACATCAACATCTTCGCGCCGTCCGGCCTTACCCTGGCCACGCGCAAGAAACGGCCGGGCGAGGTATGGGCGCCGCCCATCCTGCAGACCCGCCGCCGGGTGGAGGCTGCGTCGTAAGCCGCCTGCCGTCGCCGCTCAAGGGCCGCTCACCGTCACCGGTGGGTGGCTTTTTCTTTGGCCGCCCGCTGCCAGGGTGGCGGTCTTCCTGTGGCTGCGTGTACTACGGCTGGCAGCACTTATCTTGATATTATTTGATTTAATGCATTTGTCTTTGCGTAGTGGGTATGCCATTATCACGACCCAATTATGAAGAATGGCTAACAGGTGCCGTGCCTGGGCCGCTTGTTTACAAGGGCGAAATCCATGAGAAAGACGCTGTTATCCCTGAGCCTGATCGCTGCCGCCGTGGCAGTGAGCGGCTGTGCCGCCACCGAGCAGTCCCGTTCGCTGGAGGTGGCCAAGGTTGCTACCGCCGGCAAGCCCTACCAGGGGCAGCGCAGCCTGATCTCCGTCGGCAAGTTCGATAACCGCTCCAGCTACATGCGCGGCATCTTCTCCGACGGCGTGGACCGCCTGGGCGGCCAGGCCAAGACCATTCTGATCACCCACCTGCAGCAGACCGGCCGCTTCAACGTGCTGGACCGCGACAACATGAGCGAGATCAGCCAGGAAGCCAAACTGAAGAACCAGGCGCAGAAGCTCAAGGGTGCCGACTTCGTGCTGACCGGTGACGTGACCGAATTCGGCCGCAAGGAAGTGGGCGACCACCAGCTGTTCGGCATCCTCGGCCGTGGCAAGGAGCAGATTGCCTACGCCAAGGTGAACCTGAACGTGGTGAACGTGCAGACATCCGAAGTGGTGTTCTCGTCGCAGGGCGCGGGCGAGTACAGCCTGTCCAACCGCGAGATCATCGGCTTTGGCAGCACCGCCAGCTACGACTCCACGCTGAACGGCAAGGTGCTGGACCTGGCCGTGCGCGAGGCGGTGAACAACCTGGTGACCGGTATCGAATCCGGCGCCTGGCAGCCAGCACAGTAAGGGAGGCCGCCATGATCACACGTCGACTGGCGCTGGTCGCCGCATTGCTTGCCGGGGCACTGACCGGTTGCGCCGGCCAGCAGGCCAAGCCGCTGTATCACTGGGGCGTCTACCAGCCGCAGGTGTACGAATACTTCAAGGGTGACGGCAACAGCCACGAAGCGCAGATTGCCGCGCTGGAAGAGGATGTGCAGAAGGCCCGCGCCACCGGCGAGACCCTGCCGCCGGGCTACCACGCCCACCTGGGGATGCTGTACTCCCATGCCGGCAAGCTCGACCAGGTGAAGCAGGAATTCGAAACCGAGAAAGCCATGTACCCGGAATCCGGCTCGTTCATGGATTTCCTGCTGCGCAACTTCAAGAACTAAGGGGACATCATGCGCTTTTCCACCCTGAAAGGGCTGCTGGCCCTGCTGGTCGTGGTGCTGCTGGCCACCGGCTGTGCCACGCCCAAACCCTATGACTACGCTGCCTACAAGCAGAGCCGGCCCAAGTCGGTGCTGATCCTGCCGCCGCTGAACAACTCGCCGGAGGTGAAGGCCACTTACGGCATGCTGGCGCAGATGAGCCGCCCGCTGGGCGAGGCCGGCTACTATGTGTACCCGGTGGCGGTGGTGGATGAAACCTTCCGCCAGAACGGTCTGACCACCTCGGGTGACATCCACGCGCTGCCGGCAGCCAAGCTGCGCGATATTTTCGGCGCCGATGCCGCACTGTATGTGGAGGTCAAGAAATACGGCGCCACCTACACGGTATTCGACAGTGCCGTGACGGTGGCGGCAGAAGCCAGACTGGTGGATCTGAAAAGTGGCCAGCTGCTGTGGAACGGCAGCGCCAGCGCCTCCAGCGCCGAGCAGAACAACAACAATAACGGCGGGCTGATCGGCCTGCTGGTTGCGGCGGTGGTGAAGCAGATCGTGCACAACCTGAGTGACGACAGCTACCAGTACGCCGGCATTGCCAGCCAGCGCCTGCTGTCGCCGCGCCCGAACGGCCTGCTGTACGGCCCGCGCTCGCCGCTGTACGGCCAGGACGGCGCGCCGGCGCAGTAAATCTTGTAGCAACGAGAGCTTGGCCGCAGCGGGTGCTGCGGCCTTTTTTACGCCCGGCGCGCGGCAGATGACAAAACCAAGCAAGTGCTCGACAATGCCGTTCTCATCAATTCCGGCATCATCTTGCGGAGCTTATCAATGCGTACGCTGACTTCACTGCTGGGCAATTCGCAAAAACTGGATGGCGGCGCCATGTTCGGCAATGCGCCGCGCGCCATGTGGGAAGGCTGGCTGCCGCCGGACGACGCGCACCGCGTCAACCTGGCCTGCCGCTGCCTGCTGGTACAGGAGGCCGATGGCCGTCGCATCCTGCTGGAAACCGGCATCGGTGCATTTTTCGAGCCCAGGCTGCGCAGCCGCTACGGCGTGGTGGAGGAGCGGCACGTGCTGCTGGATGCCCTGGCGGCACAGGGCCTGAGCGATGCCGACATCGACGTGGTGGTGCTGTCGCACCTGCATTTCGACCACGCCGGCGGCCTGCTGGCGCCGTGGGATGGCGGGCCGGCGCGGCTGCTGTTCCCCAATGCGCAGTTCGTGGCCGGGCGCGAAGCCTGGCAGCGGGCGCTGAACCCGCACCCGCGCGACAAGGCGTCCTTCATTCCGGAGCTTATCGAGCTGCTGGAGCGCAGCGGCCGGCTGGTGCTGGTGGATGGTGAACAGCCGCCGGCCTGCCTGCCGCCGGACTGGCGCTTCCATCTCTCGCACGGCCACACGCCGGGCATGCTGCTGGCGGAGATTCCGCTACCGGACGGGCCGCTGCTGTTCGCCGCCGACCTGATCCCCGGCGTGCCCTGGGTGCATGTGCCGATCACCATGGGCTATGACCGCTACCCGGAACTGCTGATCGACGAAAAGCGCCAGCTGCTGCAACAGTTGGCCGCACGCCACGGGCGGCTGTTCTTCACCCACGACCCGGCGGTGGCCTGCGCCGATGTGCTGTGGGATGGCGAGCGCCGCCGTTTTGCCACTGCCGCGCCACAGGCGGAACTGTGCGCGGCCACCCGCTAGGGTGTGGTAAATGTTTAACATTATTGACGAAGGCTAAGCCGCGAACAGCGGTGGAATAGCCGGGCAACCGCCCGCTGCCGTGCTGTGGCAGCGGGCGGTTTTTCTTTGTGTCCGTGAGTAATGAAAGCCTTGCCGGGTAATGCTGCATGCCGTGCGGATGGTGTGGTGCAGCTGCGCTCGGCCGCGCCGGCCGGCAGCTGTCGGCATGGCTGTGGCTGGTAGTGATGTTTAAAAAAATGCCCGGCAAGCGGGGCGTGTTGGCTATAATCGCCCGTACAGCAAAAGCACCTTCTTGGTTGCAACCCCGGCACAGGATTCATCTGTGCCCGGCCGTTACCATCGGCCTTTGCGCATCAACCCGCGTCCGCGACGCGAAAGATTTTGCTGCGGCGGCGGCAGCATGCCGCTGCCGCTTGTTACCGCCATGGTGTTTGCCACCTGGTTCGGCCCGGAAGCGCTGCAGGGGATTCCCTTCACCTTCCTGCCGGAAGGCGCCTCGGGCGTCACCGAATATCCGCACCGCATGATTTCCCTTGTATGTCACGATTCACCGGGGCCCTGGCCCCGGTTTTTTTTATGCGCATGAACACAGTGTTGCCCCGTTCCGCTTGTGCGGCTGGCGGGCGGCATGGCATGGTCACAGCCATGACTCGTTATGCTTCCCACCGCCTTGCCTACCTGTTGCTGACGCTTACCGCGCTGTTCTGGTCCGGAAACTTCGTGCTGGCGCGTGCCATGCACGCCAGCGTGGCGCCACTGACACTGGCGTTTGTGCGCTGGAGCATCGCGCTGCTGTTGCTGCTGCCGTTCGGCGCCGCGCCGGCCTGGCGCCAGCGCGCGCTGTGGCTGCCGTACTGGCGACGCCTGCTGTGCCTGGCGCTGCTGGGGGTGAGCGGCTTCAACTCGCTGGTGTACTGGGGGCTGCAGTACACCGCCGCCACCAACGGCGTGCTGCTCAATTCCTTCATTCCGCTGCTGATCGTGCTGCTGGGCGCGCTGTTCTTCGGCATGCGCAGCAGCACGCGGCAGATGCTGGCGGTAGCGGTATCGTTCCTTGGCGTGCTGCTGATCGTGGCGCACGGCGACTGGCAAAGGTTGGCCGCACTGGATATCAACCGTGGCGATGCGGTGCTGTTCCTCGCCATGGTGGCGTGGGCGCTGTACACGCTGCTGCTCAAGCCGCTGCCGGCGGCGCTGGACCGCGTCGGCCTGCTGACGCTGCTGGTGGCCATCGGCCTTGTCGGCATTGCGCCGTTCTTCGCTGCCGAGCTGCTGGCCGGCCGCAGCACGCCGCTGAACCCCGCCACGCTGGCCACTTTTGCCTACGTCGGCACGCTGCCATCGGTGGCGGCATACTATTGCTTCAACCTGGGCGTGGCCCGGGTGGGCGCGGCGCGCGCCGGCATGTTCATTCACCTGATGCCGATGTTCGGTGCCTTGCTGTCGGTACTGTTCCTTGGCGAGCAATTGCACGGCTATCACCTGGCCGGCATCGTACTGATCCTGGGCGGGGTGCTGCTGGCTACCCGCGTCGCACAATCTGCACCATCCGAAAGCACACAAGCATGAGCCGATTCTGGAGCCCGATAGTCCACAGCCTGACGCCCTATGTGCCGGGCGAACAGCCGCGCATCACCCGGCTGGTAAAGCTGAACACCAACGAAAACCCCTACCCGCCGTCGCCCAGGGTGCAGGCAGCCATTGCCGCGGCAACCGCCGACACGCTGCGGTTGTACCCGGACCCGGAATCCACCGCGCTGCGCGACACCATTGCCGGCTACTACGACGTGCAGGCGCAGCAGGTATTCGTCGGCAACGGTTCGGACGAAGTGCTGGCGCTGGTGTTCCAGGCGCTGCTGCAGCATGGCGCGCCACTGCTGTTCCCGGACATCAGCTACAGCTTCTACCCGGTGTACTGCAAGCTGTATGGCATCGACTACCGCACCGTGCCGCTGGATGGCGACTACGCCATCGACCCGGCTGGCTATCAGCAGCCCTGCGGCGGCATCATCTTCCCCAACCCCAATGCGCCCACCGGCCGCCTGCTGGTGCGGGAGGCCATCGAGAGCCTGCTGCAGCAGCACCCGGACACGGTAGTGGTGGTGGACGAAGCCTATGTGGATTTCGGCGGCGACAGCATGATCCCGCTGGTGCAGCAGTACCCGAACCTGCTGGTGGTGCAGACGCTGTCCAAATCGCGCTCGCTGGCCGGGCTGCGTGTCGGCCTGGCGGTGGGCAGCGCCGAGCTGATCGACGGCCTGGTGCGGGTGAAGAACAGCTTCAACTCCTACCCGCTGGACAAGCTGGCGCAGGCCGGCGCCCAGGCTGCATTCGAGGATGAGGATTACTTTCGCGCCTGCCGCGACAAGGTGATTGCCAGCCGCGAGGCACTGGTGGCCGGGCTGACTGCGCTGGGTTTCGCGGTGCTGCCGTCTGCGGCCAACTTCGTGTTCGCCCGCCACCCGGCGCACGACGCGGCAACGTTGGCCGCACGCTTGCGCGAGCGCGCCATCATCGTGCGCCACTTCAAGCAGGCGCGTATCGACCAGTTCCTGCGCATCAGCATCGGCACCGAGGCGGAATGCCAGCTGCTGCTGGCTGCGCTTACCGATATCTTTGCTACCGGAGTCGAAGCATGAGCGAGCAGGACAAACAGACAGGGCTGGCGCGGCGCACCCAGGTGATGGGCGAGGCGTTCGCCAGCAGGGCGATGGGCAATCTGGACGGTTTTTCCCGCCCGCTGCAGGACTGGCTGAACGAGCACGCCTGGGGCAGCACCTGGCAGCGCGACGGCATCGACCTGAAAACCCGCAGCCTGCTGACCTGCGCCATGCTGGCGGCGCTGGGGCGCAGCAATGAGCTGAAAGGCCATGTGCGCGGCGCCATCAACAACGGCGCCACCCTGGTGGAGCTGCGCGAGACGCTGCTGCACTGCGCGGTGTACGCCGGCGCGCCGGCCGCGGTGGAAGCCTTCCGCGCCGCGCGCGAAGTGCTGGCCGAGCTGGGGCTGAGCCTGCCGGACGAGGGTTGAGCAGAGCGATGGTGATAAGTGTTCCCGTTTACTCGGGAGCCTGTACGTAGGGCGGGTTGAACCGGCGGTTCATACCCGCGTGAACCGCCAACGCCGCGCGGGTAGGGCCTGCGGCCAACCCGCCCTACGCGCTGCCGGACGAGGGCTGACCCAAAAAAACAGCCCGGCACAGGCCGGGCTGGATGGCGACAGGCACCTGCGGGTGCCTGTTTGCGTTAGCGGGTTTGCAGTGCCGGTTGCAGCTCGCCGTCGGCCGCATCGGCGGCATGCAGCGCGCGCACCGCGTCGGCATCGTGCTCCTGGGTCAGGTAGCGGGTGCGCCAGCCACTGCGCACACCCCAGTGGTAGAAGCCCAGGCTCACCAGCGCCACTACCACCATGTCCAGGCCGTAGGGCAGCAGGTTCATGCCGCCGAACTCGCTGCTGCCGATGCAGGACAGCAGGGCCATGGCCGGCAGGTACAGCACCATCCACAGCGCACCTTTCACCTCGCGGCCAAAACCCTGCCAGCCGGCCTTGTGCTGGTACCAGAAGTACACCGGCAGCGCGGCAATGATCAGGAAGATGATCTGGCCGGTAAGCGGCCAGCGCGCCCAGTACAGCACCAGCGAGGCGCAGACGAAGGCGAACGGCGCGATCAGCGGCATGCCCTTCAGGTTCAGCGGGCGCGGCAGTTCCGGCGCGGCGCGGCGCAGCGCAGCCACGCTGATCGGGCCGGTGAGGTAGGAGATCACGGTAGCCACCGAAATCACCGCCGCCAGCGTACCCCAGCCACGGAAGAAGAACAGGAACACATAGGCCACCGCCAGGTTGAACCACATCGCCGGGCGCGGCACGTGGTACAGCGGGTGCATGCGGCCGAAGATCTTCGGCATGGTGCCGTTGCGCTCCATGGCGTAGATCATGCGCGCGGTGGACGCCATGTAGGCGGCACCGGTGCCGCTGGGGCTGATGAAGGCGTCAAAGTACAGCGTCAGCATCAGCCAGTTCAGGCCCAGTGCCATGGCCAGCTGCGCGAACGGCGAGCTGAAATCCAGGCCATGCCAGCCGTGTACCAGGTCTGCCGGGCGCAGCGCACCCAGGAACGACACCTGCAGCAGCACGTAGATCACCGCGGCGATCAGGATGGAACCCACCACGCCGAACGGGATGCTGCGGCGCGGGTTGATGGCTTCGCCGGCCATGTTGATCGGGCTCTGGAAGCCGTTGAAGCTGAACACGATGCCGCTGGTGGCTACCGCGGTCATCACGCTGGCCCAGCCGTAGGGCGCAAAGCCGCCCGGGGTGTGGCCGCCCAGGTTGCCGGCATCGAAGCCGCTGTAGATCAGCGCGCCGATGGTGGCACCCGGCACCAGCACCTTGAACACGGTGATGGCGCTGTTGGCCTTGGTGAACAGCTTCGCGCTCCAGTAGTTCAGCAGGAAGTAAACCAGCACCAGCAGTGCAGCCAGCTGCAGGCCGGTGCCGCTGAGTTCGCCGTTGCGGTACAGCGCCTGCGCCCACGGGAACGACCACGAGCTCATGTACTGCACCGAGGCTTCCGCCTCGATGGGAATCACCGACACGATGGCGATCCAGTTGGCCCAGCCGGCCATGAAGCCCAGCAGCGAGCCGTGCGAGTAGCGCGCATAGCGCACCATGCCGCCGGTTTCCGGGAACATGGTGCCCAGCTCGGCGTAGGTGAGGGCGATGGCCAGGATGATCACCATGCCGATGATCCAGGCAAAAATGGCGGCGGGGCCGGCGATCTGGGCAGCATGGGCGGCACCGAACAGCCAGCCGGAGCCGATGATGGAGCCCAGGCCGGTCAGCATCAGCGCGACCGGGCCAATATGGCGTTGCGGGGTATGTGACACGTAAATCTCCACGGTGTTGATCTTGTCTGTTGTCGCCAGCGGGTAGCCGGCGCGGACTTTTTATGCCACCTGGTTGGTGGTCTGCTTGTGGTGAGGCGCGACTTTACGTGCACGGCACCCGTTTCATATGTAACATTTTGTTAATTTGATCGAAAAGACAGGTGACAGCTACCCTCTGGCGGTGCCTGTGACTGCGGCGCTATCCCCTGCCGTGCGCGGGGTTGAAATTCTGCCGCCATGGGCCAAACTGCCAGCTTCTCCCCTCACCAGACAAAGGACACACCATGGCAAGCGTCACCCTGCGCGGCAACCCAGTAGAAGTCGCCGGCCAGCTGCCGGCAGCCGGCAGCCAGGCTCCGGCATTCAGCCTCACCTCCGGCGACCTGGCCGACGTGGGCCTGGCCGCTTTCGCCGGCAAGAAGAAGATCCTCAACATCTTCCCGTCCATCGATACCCCGACCTGCGCTACCTCGGTGCGCAAGTTCAACGAAAAAGCCGCCAGCCGCGAGGGCGTGGTGGTGCTGTGCATCTCCGCCGACCTGCCGTTCGCGCAGAAGCGCTTCTGCGGTGCTGAAGGCATCGAAGGCGTGGTGAACCTGTCCACCTTCCGCAACCCGGCCTTTGCCGAAGCCTACGGCGTGAAGCTGGCCTCCGGCCCGCTGGCCGGCCTCACCGCCCGCGCGGTGGTGGTGCTGGATGAGAGCGACAAGGTGCTGCACAGCGAACTGGTGGCCGAGATCGGCAGCGAGCCGAACTACGACGCTGCACTGGCGGTGCTGTAAGCACCGCTGCATGCGGCCAACGTTGGCCGCAACGTGTGATCAGGCAGGCTCCCTTCGGGGAGCCTGTTTTGTTTTGTGGAGTAGGGCGGAAGCCCCGCAGGGGCGTTCCGCCGACTAGGTGGCGACAAGGTTGGCCGCATGAAAAAAGCTCCCCGCAGGGAGCTTTTTTCATGGCGTGGGTCGCTCAGGCGCCCTGCATGCGGAACCAGCCCAGGTCGCGGTTCAGCTGCTGCGAGGCATCGGTGAGCTGCTGCATGGCCGGTGCCAGCTGCTGCATGCGCTGGAAGATTTCGCTGGCCAGCGACGACACTTCCTCGCCGTGGTCGAGGATGCTCTGGCTGGCGTTGCTCTGCTCGCCGCTGCTGGTGGCAATGTCTTCCAGCACGCGATGGATGCCGGACATGGCCGCGTCCACGCCCTGCAGCGCCGCGCTCAGCGTTTCCTGCGCGCGGGTGCTGTCGCTGCTGGCGCTGCTGGCGGTGTCCATGGTGCCGCACAGTGCGGTGGTGGCGCCCTCCACCCGCAGCAGGGTGTCGAAGATGCGCGCGGTGGCGTCGGCGGTGCGCTCCGACAGCTTGCGCACCTCGTCGGCCACCACGGCGAAGCCGCGGCCCTGTTCGCCGGCGCGCGCCGCCTCGATGGCGGCGTTCAGTGCCAGCAGATTGGTCTGTTCGGCCACGTCGCGAATCATGGTGCTGATCTGCGCGATATCGCTGATCGAGGTTTTCAGCTGTTCGGTTTCCTTCACCGCGCCGTGGATGCGCTGCGACAGCGCCTGCAGGGTAGCGGTGGTGTCGTTCGCCAGCTGGCGGGCGTGGCTGGCCTGGTCATTGGCCTGCTGGCTGTCGGCCAGCGCCTGGGAAATGGCGCGGTCGATATTGGCGGATACACCGGCAATGGTCTGTGCCGACTGGCGGCTCTGCTCGCTCTGGCCGGCCTGCTGGCGGGTAATGCCGGTGACCTGGCTGGTCATCGCCAGCACTTCGTGCGCCTCGCGCTCGCTGGCAGCGGCGTTGCGGCTGACGCTGTGCAGCAGCTCGGCCAGCTTGTCGAGGAAGCGGTTGATGTGGCTGGCAGCCTGCGACAGCTCGTCCTGGCCATGTTGCGGCAGGCGGGTGGTGAGGTCGCCTTCGCCCAGGCGGTCCGCCGCGCGCTGCATGGCGGCAATCTGCTGCTTCAGGCGCCGCGCCAGCAGCACCTGCGACAGCACGACCACGATGCTGGCCAACAGCAGCGGCCCCAGCAGCCACAGCCCCAGGCGCAGCATGCGCTGCTGCATGTCGGCTTCGGCCTGCTGCTGTTGCTGGCGACCGGCCTGCAGCCGGCTGTCGATCTGCGCCACCAGCGGCACGATGCTCAGGTTGTAGGCTTGCTCGGGAATCGACAGCGCATCCTGCGGCGCGCTTTCGGCGATTTTCAGCGCCGATTGCAGGTTGGTGTGGAAGCTTTGCCAGTGTTTGCCGGCGCTGGCGGCAAAGTTGCGGCCTTCGTCGGCCGGCAGCGCGCTGGCGATGGCCGGCAGCAGGCGGCCTACTTCACCGTTGATATTGGCGAGTTTGCCGGCGGTTTCCGGCAGCAGCGGGTCGGCGCGCGACAGCGACAGCACGTCGGCTTTAAGGGTTTGCAGATCGGAGGAGAGTTGTTGCTGCCGGCTGTAACCGGAGAATTCGCTGCGCAGCGCCAGCCATTGCTGGCCGCTGCTCAGTGCTACCGCCAGCAGGCAGCCCAGGGTAAGAACCACGGTGAGCCACAGGCGTTTTACTAGCGTCATTGCTGCATTCCTTCATCGAGAAGCCGCAGTTTATGTAAGGCACGTTACATTACGATGACGTGTTACATGGCGGGGCAGGGCAGGCAGGCGGGGGCCGGCCTACCTTAAGCCGGATGCGTGACGATCTGATGACGCCGGGCGGGAAGGTTGGCCGCAGCCTACTGCGCCAGGCTGGCCTTGTGCTTTTCCATCACCCGCACATAGTGTTCGGCGGAATACTTGAAGTAGGCCAGCTCGCCCTCGGTAAGCGGCCGCACCTGTTTTACCGGGTTGCCCAGGTACAGGTAGCCGGATTCCAGCCGCTTGCCCGGCGGCACCAGGCTGCCGGCGCCGATCAGCACGCGGTCTTCGATTACCGCGCGGTCCAGGATGATGCTGCCGATACCGATCAGCACCTCGTTGCCTATGGTGCAGCCGTGCAGGGTGACGTGGTGGCCGATGGTGACATCGCGGCCGATCACCAGCGGCGCGCCCAGCGGGTCGCTTTCCTTGCGGTGGCTCACGTGCAGCATGGCAAAATCCTGCACATTGCTGCCGGCGCCGATGCTGATGCTGTTCACGTCGCCACGCACCACCGCGCACGGCCACACCGACACATTGGCTGCCAGGCTGACCTCGCCGATCACCACCGCGGCCGGGTCGATGTAGCAGGAGGAGTCGATCTGCGGCCGGTGGCCGTCGTAGCTGCGGATATTGCGATTCACCGAGTTGTCCTTATCTTGAAGAAATTACGCGTGCCATCATACCGCTCGCGCCCGCATGCCACATCGTCCGCGTACCACGCGGCTGCCACAGGAAACCGCCATGAGCCAGACCAACCCGTTGCTCGACTTCTCCGACCTGCCCCGCTTCGACACCATCAAGCCGGAGCACATCACCCCGGCGCTGGACGTACTGCTGGCCGAGGCGCGCACCGCCATAGCCGCCGTCATCAAGCAGGGCGGCGACAGCTGGGAAGAGGTCTCCGAGCCGCTGTCCGACGCCACCGAACGCCTGTCGCGCGCCTGGGGCGTGGTAGGCCACCTCAACGGCGTGATGGGCAATACCGACGGCCTGCGCGAGGCGTACAACGCCGAGATCCCGCGCATCTCCGCCTTCTTCACCGAGCTGGGGCAGAACCTGGAGCTGTTCGCCCGCTTCAAGGCCGTTGCGGCCAACCCTGCGTTTGCCGGCGCCAGCGCCGCGCGCAAGAAGGTGATCGAGAACGACCTGCGCGACTTCCGCCTGTCCGGCGCCGAGCTGCCGGATGAGCAGAAGGCGCGCTTTGCCGAGCTGTCCAGCCGCCTGGCCGAGCTGTCCAACCAGTTCTCGCAGCACGTGATGGACGCCACCGACAGCTTCTCGCTGTACATCGAAGACGTGACCGAGCTGGCCGGCATTCCGGAAGACAGCCTGGCCATGTACGCGGCGCTGGCCGAGGCCGATGGCCAGCCGGGCAAATACAAGCTGGGCCTGCAATTCCCGCTGCTGTTCCCGGTGCTGCAATACGCCGACAACCGCGCACTGCGCGAAAAACTGTACGAGGCCAACGCCAAGCGCGCCTCCGAATTCGGCCCCGCCGAGCAGGACAACGGCCCGCTGATCCGCGAGAAGCTGCAGTTGGCCGCAGAAGAAGCGCAGCTGCTGGGCTTTGCCAACTACGCCGAGCTGTCGCTGTACACCAAGATGGCGCAAAGCCCGCAGCAGGTTACCGACTTCCTGCGCGACCTGGCGCAGCGCGCCAAACCCTACGCGCTGCAGGATCGCGCCGAGCTGGAAGCCTTCGCCCGCGACGAACTGGGCCTGGCCGAGCTGCAGGCCTGGGACATCAGCTACGCCGCCGAAAAACTGCGCGTGGCGCGCTACGCCTTCTCCGAACACGAAGTGAAGCAGTACTTCCCCGAGCCCAAGGTACTGGCCGGCCTGTTCGGCGTGGTGGGCAAGCTGTACGGCGTGCGCTTTGCTGCGCGCAGCGTGGCTGCCTGGCACCCGGACGTGCGTTACTACGAAATCTTCCAGGGCGATGCGCTGCTGGGCGGCTTCTACCTCGACCTGTACGCCCGCGACGGCAAACGCCCCGGCGCCTGGATGGACGACGTGCGCGGCCGCCGCGTGAAAGACGGCCGGGTGCAGACCCCGGTGGCCTACCTGGTGTGCAACTTCAGCCGCCCGGTGGGCGACAAGCCGGCCTACTTCACCCACGATGAAGTCATCACCCTGTTCCACGAATGCGGCCACGGCTTGCACCACCTGCTCACCCGCGTGGACGAGCTGGGCGTGGCCGGCATCAGCGGCGTGGAATGGGACGCGGTGGAGCTGCCCAGCCAGTTCATGGAGAACTTCTGCTGGGAATGGGACGTGCTGCAGGGCATGACCGCCCACGCCGACAGCGGCCAGCCGCTGCCGCGCGATCTCTACGACAAGATGATCGCCGCCAAGAACTTCCAGTCCGGCATGCAGATGGTGCGCCAGCTGGAGTTCTCGCTGTTCGACATGCTGCTCTACACCGCTGCCGACCCAGGCAGCATCGACTGGCTGGCGCTGCTGGAACAGGTGCGCGACGAGGTGGCGGTAAACCGCCCGCCGGCCTACAACCGCTTCCCCAACAGCTTCAGCCACATCTTCGGCGGCGGCTATGCAGCCGGCTACTACAGCTACAAGTGGGCGGAGGTGCTGTCCGCCGATGCCTACGCGGCGTTCGAGGAGGCCGGCGGCGCCAACCCGGTGGTGGGCCGCCAGTTCTGGGACGAAATCCTGGCAGTGGGCGGCAGCCGCCCGGCGCTGGAATCCTTCCGCGCCTTCCGCGGCCGCGACCCGCAGATCGACGCACTGCTGCGGCACAGCGGCATGAGCGAGCCGGCGGCGGGTTGAGCGCGGCTTAACGGCATGCGGCCAACGTTGGCCGCAGGGCAGTGTGAACAAGGGCAAGCCTGTGACGGGCTTGCCCTTTTGTCATGCTGGCAAGATATGATTTGACGTTAAGGTGGCAAGGAGGCGCTTGCCATGCTGGCTGCAACATGGCCGGATTAATTTTTGCGGTGAGGTCACATGAACAAGGATCAAGCTTTTGCTGTGTTGAATGCCTCCTTCGCTTGTGGTTCTGATACTTGGGTTGCACCTGAGCATGATCGGGCTACATACATTGCCAATAAATCACAGCAGCTTCTTGGCTGCGTTATTGATCCGGTGAAAGTTACGATTCAGGGAGAAATGTTCCACTATGGGGTACACGAAAAACTAAGCCAATCACAGCTTCGCGCCATTGCACATCAGGACGGGCGCTGGTTGATTTACTCACCTGACCAGGATGTTTTTGCTCTTGGGTTTGGCGAAAGTGCGACAAGACTGACAGTGCTAGGCTTTGCCAGCGGAGATGCATTGGCCGAATGGTTGGGTTGAGCAAGTAACAAGTAGCCCGGGTTAGTGCAGTGCACACGGGGAAATACGTCTCGTGCATCCCGGATGCGCTGCGCTTATCTGGCGAGCGGCTGTCCAGCAGTAGCAATTTTCTGATGGAGTTCCCATGCAGGCATATGAGTTCATCGAGGGGTACGAGCAGGTTGTTGCCCGGTTCGGGCAGTGGCCCAGTTTTCATGATGGGGAAGTGCTGCGCATTATTCTGGATCGGTCGCCTCGTTTGCCTGACGGGACGAGCATTCCGTCTGTCGAGATTCACCTTCGTGGCTGGATCATGGGACCAGAGCTTGCCGAGGATGGCCGCTATAAACTCCGCAACGACTCCGTTATTCACTTCCTGTTTGAAGGCATTTCGGAATTTGAGCTCGAAGGCTTCAATCAACAGAATGTGGTGACCTCGGTAAACCTCGCACTGAGCGATGGGCCGCATGGCAGCAATAACATCTTGCATGTCGAGTTTGAGCACTGCTACCAGTTTTGCTGCGCTTTCATTGCTCGGCGGGCCAGGGTTATGAGTATCCGTCCTTATTCCGAACCGCTCGCTGGTTTGGCCTGAGCATTGCAACGTCCAAGGTCCACCCTGCCGGGTAAAACGTTGGCCGCAAGCTGCTTCCACAACTTCCCGGATCGCCACCCGATGCAGCACATTCTGTTCCTCTGCTCGCAAAACCGCCTGCGCAGCCCCACCGCCGAGCAGGTGTTTGCCTGCTATCCGGGCATTGCCTGCGATTCCGCCGGCCTGCATGAGTCGGCCGAGGTCTATCTGAGCCCGGAGCAATTGCTGTGGGCGGACATCGTCTTCGTGATGGAGAAGGCGCATCGCAGCAAGCTGTCGCGCAAGTTCCGGCGCTACCTGAATGGCAAGCGGGTGATCGTGCTGAACATTCCCGACAACTACGGCTATATGGATCCGGTGCTGGTGGAGTTGCTGCAGCGCAAGGTGGCGCCGTTTCTCAAACCGGCCAGCCCGACGGCGTGATGGCGGGTCTTGGTCGCCACTGCTTGCGCGGTGAGGCTGCATATCAACCTCGCTGCTATAACGAAGCTCCTTCGCCGGCCAGGCCGTGCCGGCAATCACTGCGAGACATCACCATGAGCACGACTTTCCGTACCCGCCGCCAGTTTGCCGCCACCCCGGATGCGGTATTTGCCGCCATGGCCGATGCCGGGCGCATCGCCCGCTGGTGGGGGCCGGCGGGTTTCAGCAACCGCATTGCCGAATTCGATTTCCGCCCCGGCGGGCGCTGGGTGTTCGAGATGATCGGGCCGGACGGCACGGTGTATCCCAACGAATCGGAATTCACGGTGATAGAGACCGGGCGCCGGCTGGTGTTGCGCCATGTCTGCCAGCCGCATTTCCAGCTGACCATCACCCTGCAGCCGGTGGATGGCGGCACGCTGCTGCTGTGGGAGCAGGCGTTCGACGACGCGGCGGTGGCAGCGGCGCTGCAGCATATCGTGGAGCCGGCCAACGAGCAGAATCTGGACCGGCTGGCGGCGGAGCTGGCCACAGGCTGAAGCCATGCCGCAACGGCCCTGATATTGCCTGGGCCGGGCCTGGCAACAATTTATGCCGCTGGCGCGGAACCATTGCCGCGGTCGGTGTTCAGACACATGTCTGTAGCATGTCGCATGCTTCAAGGCAGCAAGCGAACTGACTGTGCCCCCGCTCATGCGGGGGTCTTTTTTTGCCTGCGCCAAATGAAAAAAGCCGCGAGCAAGTCGCGGCAAAGGAGAGCCGGCGCCACTGGCGCAAGCAAGCAATCAGCGTTGTACGGCGGCCAGCATCAGACCGGCAATCATGAACAGGCCGCCGGACGTGCGCGAGAAGCGCTTCAGGCGCTGGCCGTGGGCCAGCCATTCGCCCAGGCGGCCACCGGCAGCCGCCAGCAGCACGGCAATCACCAGGTCGGCCACTACCCAGGTGGCGGCCATGACCAGGTACTGCGGCCACAGGCTGTGGCTGGGGTCCAGAAAGCGCGGCAGCAGCGCGGAGAAGAAGATGGTGTCTTCCGGGTTGCTCACCGCGAGCAAAAAGGCGGGGCGGAAGCCGCTCCACAGCCGGGAGGCGGGGCCGCCATCGGCGGCGCCATCCAGCTTGAACGGCTTGCGCCACAGGGTAATGCCCAGCCACACCAGGTAGCCGGCGCCCAAAAGCTTCACTACCTTGAAGGCGGTGGGCGAGGTGAACAGCAGCGCGGTGATGCCCAGCGCCGACAGCGCCATCAGCAGCAGCGCACCGGCGGAAAAGCCCAGCGCATTGGGGATGCCGCCGCGTGCGCCATGTTGCGCGCCGTGCGACAGGGTAAGCAGCGGGCCCGGGCCGGGCGCCGCCATCAGCATAACGATGGTGCCAAGATAGAGAATCCAGTTACTGAACGACATGATGCGAGTCCTTGGCGCCACGGCGCGGGGGCCGTGAACGCGGTTTCCTGCCCGTCCGCGGGCGGGCCGTGCTTGCGGCCAGGGGGCGGAGGGCATGTGTGGCCTGCGGCAGGGCGCGGTGGCGCCGGACGCAGGCAGATATTGCCGAGCGCGCGGGTAGCGGCTCAGGCGCTATTCAATGGGGAAACGGGCAGGAAACGACGCTAACGCGGCGGTTTGGACTGCAGGTCAGGCTGGGCGGCCGGATGCTGGCGATGAGCTTGCGGCTTGGCGGGGGAGCGTACGGAGAAGTCGACGGCCAACGGGGCCAGGCGACGCTGATGCGGGTTCTTGGTAGGGCACTCGTTGAGAGCCTGATTGGCCGGATGGCGCGAATGACGAGAGAACAATTGGAACTTCCGGTTACGAAGATGTGGCCATTCTAGGGGGCCTCGGTGGGGCTTGGCAAGCTTGGTGTTTATTTTGTTAGACGCTGCACTGCAATAACTGGCTGATTTTTGGCCGTGATGCCGCTGCAGGTGTTTGGAATTTTAGCCGCGTTGTCAGCCTGCGCCGGCCGCGCTAAGGTGACGCCCTGCAATCTGAACCGGAGCACCCCATGCAACTTGCCACCTGGAACGTCAATTCGCTGAAAGTGCGCCTGCCGCACGTGCTGCAGTGGCTGGCGGAAAACCCCGTAGACGTGCTGTGCCTGCAGGAGCTGAAGCTCGACCAGCCGGCGTTTCCGCAGGCCGAAATCGAGGCGGCGGGCTACCAGGCGGCATGGCTGGGGCAGAAGACCTATAACGGCGTGGCCATCCTGGTGAAGAACGGCTGCAGCATGAGCGACGTGGTCAGCGGCATCCCCGATTACGACGACGAGCAACGCCGGGTGATCGCCGCCACCGTGGACGGTGTGCGGGTGATCTGCGCCTACTTCGTCAACGGCGAGGCGGTGGATTCGCCCAAGTACCAGTACAAGCTGCAGTGGCTGGCGAACATGGAGCGCTATGTGGCCGCCGAGTTGGCCGCACACCGGGATTTTGCGCTGCTGGGCGACTACAACATCGCACCGGAAGACATCGACGTATACGACCCGGAAGGCTGGCACGAGCAGGTGCTGTGCACCACGCCGGAGCGCGATGCCTTCCGCCGCCTGATCGGCATGGGCCTCACCGACAGCTTCCGCCACTTCAACCTGGAGCCGAAGATGTACAGCTGGTGGGATTACCGCGCCATGATGTTCCGCCGCAATATGGGCGTGCGCATCGACCATATCCTGATCAGCGACAGCCTGAAGGCGCGCGCCAGCGGCTGCGTTATCGACAAGGCCCCGCGCAAGTGGGAACGCCCGTCCGACCACACCCCGGTAGTACTCACCCTCGGCTGACACAAGGATTCCACCATGCCGCATCTCACTGTTGAATATTCCGCCAACCTGCAGCAACTGCCGGCACCGCAGCTGCTGCAGCGCCTGAATGACGTACTGCTGCAAAGCGGCCAGTTTGCCGGCCCGGACATCAAGAGCCGCGCGCTGCCGCTGCCGGTGTTCCTGGTGGGCGACGAGCCGGCAGGCCATGCCTTTGTGCATGTGAAGCTGGCGCTGCTGTCCGGCCGCCCGCCGGAGGTGAAGAAGATGCTGTCGCAGCAGCTGCTGGACGCGTTGCAGAGCGTGTGCGACTGGCCGGCGGAGCTGGCGGTGCAGCTGTGCGTGGAGCTGATGGATATCGATCGCGCCGGCTACAGCAAGACGGTGATGGAATGAAAGCGCGACTGATCGGCGTCCTGGCCCTCCTGCTGACCGGCTTGCTGCCGGTGGCGGCACAGGCCGGCGACGTACCGGGACGCTTCGATTTCTACGTGCTGACCCTGTCGTGGTCGCCGGATTACTGCGCGGCGCGGCCGCAGGATGCCGAACAGTGCGGCCGTTCCTACGGCTTCGTGCTGCATGGCCTGTGGCCGCAATACCAGCGCGGCTACCCGGCCGACTGCAGCAGCGAGTTGCTGCAGCCGCAGATCGAGCGCCAGTTCGCCGGCCTCTACCCCAGCCGCAAGCTGTTCCGCCACGAATGGCAGAAGCACGGCAGCTGCAGCGGGCTGAGCCAGCAGCAGTTCCACCAGCTGGCCGCCAGCCTCAAGGCAAAAGTACGCATCCCCGCTGCCTACCTGGCGCCGGCGCAACCGCTGCGCCGCAGCCTGCCGCAGCTCAAGGCCGATTTGTCTGCAGCCAACCCCTGGCTGCCGGCCAGTGCCATCAGCGTAGCCTGCAGCGGCAGCGGCCGCTTCCTGCAGGAAGTGCGGCTGTGCATCAACAAGCAGGGCAGCGCCGCTGTTGCCTGCAGCGAGCAGATGCAGCGCGCCGAGGCACGCAGCTGCCGCCAGCCGGATGTGCTGGTGCGCAGTGTGCGCTGAAGCAAAGGGTGTAGCAAGAGGCGATCCGCGGATCGCCTTTTTTCATGGCGGCTGCAGGTTGGCCGCAGGCCATACCTGCGCGAGGGGGCTGGCTGTGCGCGGGTATGAACCGCGGGTTCAGCCCGCCCTACGCACCATCGCCCTGAGTCCGGAGAAGCACCCTGTTGGCCGGCGCTCCCCGAGCCGCCGCCGGGTGCTTCACGACGTTGGCCGCAACAGTTGTCACTTGCCACTGCCTGCCGCCGGCCCGCGGGGCTGCCGGCCGGCAGCGGGCGCAGGTATGCTGGGCATCCTGTTCCGTAGCGCTGGCGTGCCATGTCCGAAGACATCCATTTCCTGCTGTTGCCCGAGTTCTCCATGCTGGGTCTGCTGTCGGCGATCGAGCCCTTGCGGGTGGCCAACCGCTTTCGTAGCGACTTGTACCGCTGGCATCTGCTGAGCGTGGATGGCGAATCGGTGCGTGCCAGCAACGGCATGTCGCTGCAGGCGGAGGGCAGCTTCGCCAGCGTGGCGGCGGTGCAGACCTTGTTCGTGGTGGCCGGCTTCAACCCGCTGGCGCATGGCGCGGCCGGGCTGAATGGCTGGCTGCGGCAGCTGGAGCGGGCCGGCGCCACGCTGGGCGGCATCGATACCGGCTGCTTCGTGCTGGCCGAGGCCGGGCTGTTCCAGCAGCAGCGGCTGACCCTGCACTGGGAGGCGATTGCCGCCTTCCGCGAGCGCTTCCCGCTGCTCAACGTCACCCAGGAGCTGTTCGAGATCGATGGCCGCCGCATCAGCTCCGCCGGCGGCACTGCCTCGCTGGACCTGATGCTGGAGCTGATCGGCCGCCGCCACGGCGCGGCGCTGGCCACCCAGGTGTCGGAGCAGTTCGTGCTGGGGCGCATCCGCGCCAAGAGCGATCACCAGCGCATGCAGTTGGCCGCACGCTATGGCGTGCACAACAAGAAGATCGTGCAGGTGCTGGCCGCCATGGAGGCCAACACCGAGTGCCCGCTGTCCAGCGACGAGCTGGCCGATGGCGTGGGGGTGACGCGGCGGCAGCTGGAGCGGCTGTTCCGTGCCCAGTTCGACGAGACGCCGAGCAGCTTCTACCTGCGGCTGCGGCTGGAGCGGGCACGCGAGCTGCTGCGCCAGACCGATATGAGCGTGCTGGAAGTGGGCGTGGCCTGCGGTTTCGAGTCGGCCACCTACTTTGGCCGCGCCTACCGCAAGCAGTACGGCACTACCCCCAGCCACGACCGCAACGCCATCGCGCCCGGGCACGGTTAGGGGGCCTTGCCATCAACAAGCCAGCTGCGGCAGATCGCGGAACAGCGCCAGCGCTTCCGGGTTGGCCAGCGCCTCCTGGTTGCGCACCGTGCGGCCGTGCACCACGTCGCGCACTGCCAGTTCCACCGGTTTGCCGCTGCGGGTGCGCGGAATGTCCGCCACCTGCACGATACGCGCCGGCACGTGGCGCGGGCTGGCGTGCTGGCGGATGCGCTGGCGGATACTGTCCTCCAGCGCCGCATCCAGCTGCAGCCCGGTGGCCAGGCGCACGAACAGCACCACGCGCACATCGCCCTGCCAGTCCTGGCCGATGCACAGCGCTTCCAGCACCTGTGGCACGGTTTCCACCTGGCGGTAGATTTCGGCGGTGCCGATGCGCACGCCGCCGGGGTTGAGCACCGTGTCGGAGCGGCCGTGGATGATCATGCCGCCGCGCGCGGTGAGTTCGGCGTAGTCGCCATGCACCCAGGTATTGGCGTAGCGGGCGAAGTAGGCAGCGTGGTACTTGCTGCCGTCGGCATCGTTCCAGAAGCCCAGCGGCATGGACGGAAACGGCGCCACGCAGACCAGCTCGCCCTTGTCGCCCACCACCGGCTGCTGCGCCTCGTTCCACACCTCCACCGCCATGCCCAGCCCGCGCGCCTGCAGCTCGCCACGGTGGATGGGCAGCGTCGGGCAGCCCAGCGCGAAGCAGGACACGATGTCGGTGCCACCGGAGATCGAGCACAGCGCCACGTCGGGCTTGATGGCGCGGTACACGTAGTCGTAGCTTTCCGGCAGCAGCGGCGAGCCGGTGCTGTACAGCACGCGCAGCGCCGCCAGATCGTGCTGCGCCGGCTGCACGCCGGCCTTTTCCAGTGCCGACAGGTATTTGGCGCTGACGCCGAGGTGGCTCACGCCCAAGCGAGCGCACAGCTGCCACAGCAGGTCTTCATTGCCGGCCGGCAGCGCCGCACCGTCGTACAGCACCAGGCCGGCGCCGCAGGCCAGTGCGCTGGCCATCCAGTTCCACATCATCCAGCCGCAGGTGGTGTAGTACAGCAGGCGGTCGTTCGGGCGCAGGTCGCCGTGCAGCTGGTGTTCCTTCAGGTGCTGCAGCAGCGTGCCGCCGGCGCCGTGCACGATGCACTTGGGCACGCCGGTGGTGCCGGAGGAGTACAGGATGTACAGCGGCGCATCGAAGGGCAGTGGCTCGAAGTCGATCAGGGCCGCCGGGTAGGGGGCAATGAAGTCGTCCCAGCTGCAGATGCGCTCGCCGGCCGGCAGCTGCGGGCTGTCGCCCTCACTGGTACTCACGATGAATCTCTCCACGCCGGGCAGCGCGGCGGCCAGCGCCGCCAGCTTGTCATCCAGCGCGATGCGCTTGCCGTTGTAGCGGTAGCTGTCGCTGGCGAACAGCAGCCGCGGCGCGATCTGGCCGAAGCGGTCCAGCACGCCCTGCACGCCGAAATCCGGCGAGCAGCTGCTCCACACCGCGCCAACGCTGGCGCAGGCCAGCATCACCGCCAGGGTGTGCGGGCTGTTGGGCACCAGCGCCGCCACGCGGTCGCCCGGCCGGATGCCGTGCGCGCGCAGCGCCTGCGCCAGCCGGCTGACGGTGTCGTACAGCTGCTGCCAGCGCCACGCCACCGGCTGCAGCCGTTCGTCCACGCCGTACACGGCAATGGCGTCGTCGCGGCGGCGCAGCAGGTTCTGCGCGAAGTTGAGGCGGGCGCCGACGAACCAGCGCGCGCCGGGCATGCGCTCGCCGTCCTGCAGCACGCAGTCCGCCTCGCGCTGGCTGATCACGCCGCCAAAGCGCCACACCGCCTGCCAGAATGCCGCCGGCTCGCGGATGGACCACTGGTACAGCGCGTGGTAGTCCGGCAGCGCCTGTTGCTGCTCGGCGGCGACCTGCGCCTGGAATCGCTGCAGCAGGCTGTCGCCGCGCGGCTGCCACAGCGGGGCGGCGGCGTTCATGCCGCACCTCCTTGCCGGGCGGCGCCGGGCAGGGCGATCACCCGCCCGGCGTAGGCCGGCCACGGCCCGGCACTGCTTGCGGCCAACTGTTGCACCTGCGCCAGCACTGCCGGGCTGAACGCTGCGCCACGCGCGATGCCGGTATCGATGTGCATCAGCATCTGCTCGCTTACCGCCGCCGGTTCGGCATCGTCGCCACGGTACAGGCTGAAGTAGACATGCAGCCGCTTGCTGTCGTGGCCCAGCAGTTGCGCCTCTACCCGCAGCGGCTCGCCCAGCTTCAGCTCGCGCAGGTAGTTCAGGTGCACTTCCAGCGTGTACACCGAGCGCTGGCTGCGCTGGCGCTCGGCTTCGTCCAGGCCGATGCGCTCGATCAGCGCGTCGCTGGCCAGGCTGAACGCCAGCAGGTAGTAGGCGTCGCGCATGTGGCCGTTGTAGTCCACCCAGTCGCTGCGCACGCTGTTGCGATAAAGGCACAGTGCCGTCATGTCACACTCCGTGTGGGTAAGGAAAGCATGGTTTCCATTCAGGTATTGGAACGGTATCGAAAAATGGTGCGCCCGGCATGTAGGGCGGGTTGAACCAGCGGAACTGTGCGCGGGTATGGCCTGCGGCCAACCCGCCCTATGGTGAGCCTCACCCAACAATCCGGCTAACTTCACAAAAGGCAGGGTCGAACCGACTTGCCCCAAACCCGTTGGCGCGAGCCGGGCAAAATGGTGCCGTCCAGCAGGTAGGGCGGGTTGAACCGGAGGTTCATTCCCGCGTGAAGCGACAACTGTGCGCGGGTATGGCCTGCGGCCAACCCACCCTACGGTGTAGCCGTACCGCCGGGCAGGTTTTCGCCCCCGCTTACACCCCGTGGCGGGCCTTGCAGGCCTCGATGGCACGCTGCACCTGGATGATGCAGTCGTCGCGGTAGCGCTCCAGCGCCTTGATCGAGTGCTGGCCGAGCTGCTCGCTGGTGCCGGCCACCACGCTGTCGATCAGCTCGTCGGTAAGCTCCGGCGCCTGCAGCTTGGTCCACGGCAGCTGCAGCGCCGGGCCGAACTGCTGCATGAAATGTCGCATGCCGGCGTCGCCGCCCGCCAGGGTGTAGGTGAGGAAGGTACCCATGAAGGACCAGCGGATGCCGGCGCCGTAGCGGATGGCGTCGTCGATCTCGCCGGTGGTGGCCACGCCGTCGTTGACCAGGTGCAGCGCCTCGCGCCACAGCGCTTCCAGCAGGCGGTCGGCAATAAAGCCCGGCACTTCCTTGCGCACGTGCAGCGGGTGCATGCCGAGTTCGGCGTAGATGCGGCTGGCGGCGACGATGGTCTCCGGCGCGGTGTGCTGGCCGCCCACCACTTCCACCAGCGGCAGCAGGTACACCGGGTTGAACGGGTGGCCCACCACGCAGCGCTCGGGGCGCTGCGCGTCGCGGTAGAACTCGCTGGGCAAGAGGCCGGAGGTGGAGGAGGCGATGATGGCGTCCGGCTTGGCGGCCGCCGAGATGCGGGCGTGCAGTTCCTGCTTCAGCGACAGCCGCTCCGGCGCGCTTTCCTGAATGAAGTCGGCATCGGCCACCGCTTCTTCCACCGTGGCGACGAAGCGCAGCCGCTGCGGCGAGGCGCCGGGCTTCAGCCCCAGTTGCTGCAGCGCCGGCCAGGCGTTGGCGATATTGGCGCGCAGTTGCGCTTCGGCGCCTGGTGCCGGGTCCCAGGCCACCACGTCCAGGCCGTTGGCCAGTGCGCGTGCCACCCAGCCGCTGCCGATGACGCCGACGCCGAGGGCGGCGAAGGTTTTCAGTTCGGTAATCAATGCCATGTCGAGTCTCCTGCCTGCCGGCATGGGCCGGCGGTGTGATGTGCGGTATGCGGCCAACCTTTAGCCGCGTTTCTTCAGCCCCAGCTTCTTGCGGCCTTCTTCCGGCGTCAGCGTGCGCGCGCCCAGCTTTTGCACGATGTCGATGGCGCGCTCCACCAGCGAGCCGTTGCTGGCGAACACGCCCTTGTCCAGGTAGAGGTTGTCTTCCAGCCCCACGCGCACATTGCCGCCCAGCAACACCGCCTGCGCCACCATCGGCATCTGCATGCGGCCGATGCCGAAGCCGGCCCAGATGGCGCCCGGCGGCAGGTTGTCCGCCAGCGCCTTCATGCTGGTGGTGTCGGCCGGCGCGCCCCAGGGAATGCCAAGGCAGAACTGGAACAGCGGCGCATCGTCCAGCAGCCCTTCCTTCAGCATCTGCTTGGCAAACCACAGGTGGCCGGTGTCGAACACCTCCAGCTCCGGCTTCACGCCCAGTTCCTGGATGCGTTTGGCGCCGGCGCGCAGCTGCGCCGGGGTGGAGACGTAGATGTAGTCGCCGTCGCCGAAGTTGAGCGTGCCGCAGTCCAGGGTGCAGATTTCCGGCAGCAGCTCCTCGACGTGGATCAGCCGCTCCAGCCCGCCTACCAGGTCGGTGCCTTCGCCGAAGGCCATCGGTGTTTCGCCGGGGCCGATCTGCAGGTCGCCGCCCATGCCGGCGGTGAGGTTGAGGATCATGTCCACGCCGGAGGAGCGGATGCGGTCCACCAGTTCGCGGTACAGCGCGGGGTCGCGGCTGCCCTTGCCGGTGTGCGGGTCGCGCACATGGCAGTGCACCACGGTGGCGCCGGCACGGGCCGCCTCGATGGCGGCATCGGCGATCTGGCGCGGGGTGACGGGGAGGTTCGGGTGCTTGCCGACGGTATCGCCGGAGCCGGTCACCGCACAGGTGACGATCACTTCCTGGTTCATGGGTGCTCCTAGGGTTCAGGGCAAAGGGATTCAGGGCAAAGCCTCTCCTGCCGCGCGCCAGCGGGGCGCGGTGGGGTGTAGCGAAGGAGAGGGAGGCTTACTGCTGCGCGAGGTAGGCCTTGACGGCGGGCAGGCCCGGCTTGCCGTCATAGGTGGTGACGCCATCCAGCCACGGTGTCAGCACTTGCGGGTTGCGCTGCAGCCATTGGCGGGCGGCGGTATTGGGGTCGATCTTCTGCATGATCGGCGCCATGACGTGGTTTTCCATGTCCAGCGTGTACTTGAGGTTGCCCACCAGCTTGCCGACATTGGGGCAGCGCTGCTGGAAGTCGTTGGCCAGCACGGTGTACACCTTGGAGCCGCCGTAGTTGGGGCCGAACTGCTTGTCGCCGCCGGACAGGTAGGTGAGCTTCATCATGAAGTTCATCGGGTGCGGCTCCCAGGCCAGGAACACCACCATGCGCTTCTGCTTGAAGGCCTTGGTGGCCTCCACCAGCATGCCGGCCTCGCTGGATTCGATCAGCTTGAAGCCGCCGAGGCCGAACTCGTTGCTGTCTATCATCTTCTTGATCTGGGCATTGCCCTGGCTGCCGGCTTCGATGCCGTAGATCTTGCCGTCCAGCTCCTTGCGGAAGCGGGCGATGTCGGCAAAGGTGCGCAGGCCCTTGTCGGCGGCGTAGCTGGGCACGGCCAGCGTGTACTTGGCGCCGTCCAGGTTGGGCGTGGGCAGCACCTGCAGCGCCTTGGCCTGCACGTAGGGGCTGATGGCCGGGGTCTGCGACGGGTCCCAGTAGCCGAGGTAGGCATCCAGCTGCTTGCTCTTCAGGCCGGCGAACACGATGGGCTCGGAGGCGATGGTCTTGCTGGGGGTGTAGCCCAGGCCCTGCAGCACCACGCTGGCGAGGCCGGTGGTGGCGGCGATGTCCGACCAGCCCACGTCGGCAAAGTGCACGTTGCGGCAGCTTTCGGGTTCGGCAGCCAGCAGCGGGGCACTGGCCAGGCACAGCAGCAATCCGGTGGTACGTAGCTTCATGTCTCATCTCCTTGGTGGTGACGACTTCACGGGTACGACGGGGGATACCTTACCGGTGCGGGCGTGGCGCTCTGCCACCTGTAGCGACAGCTGCTCAAACTGCAGCGACACATTGTGACGCGGGGGTGAAAAAAGTGGGAGGTGTGGGGTGGGGGAGTCTTACGCTCTCGCAGGGCGAAAGCCCCACAGGGGCGTTCCGCCGTGTTGCGAGCATCTTGCGGCCAACTTTGTGCGCTGCTGGGGGCGAACGGCGGAACGCCCGGTGTTACCGGGCTTCCGCCCTACGGGTAGCGTGTAGGTTGGGTTGAGCGTAGCGAAGCCCAACGTTTAGCGCGTAGTGGTTGTGGCTTGGTGTTTTGGGTAGGCGTGGAATCCGCTGTGCGGATGATGTTTGAAGTCGCCGGTTCCGCCCGGCGTACGGGGAGGGGGGCGTGCCGCCGCCCCTTCCACCCCTGCTCGCCGGATGGTTTGATAGGGTGGTCCGCGAAACCCCGGCCAAAAAGGCATTTGCCAGGCGCCGGCAATTCGCCGTTTGCTAACGTCAAACGGCTCAGCTGCCGTCTTAAAACCTGGGGAACACCATTTTGGCCGGCGCTCCCCGTGGGGCAGTTTGGGTGCTACACAACGTTGGCCGCATGTTGTGGGCGTGGGTTGATGTGGCCAAAGTTTTTATTCCGTTTCTTGTAGGGCGGGTTGAACCAACGGTTCATACCCGCGCACAGCCAGCCACCTCTCGCGGGTATGGCCTGTGGCCAACCCGCCCTACGGCAGATCCCACCTGACAATTACGCCTACAAAACAAACAGCGGGACCGAACCGACGTGCCCCAATCCCGTTGGCGCGAGCCGTGCAAAATGGTGCGCCCCAGGTTTTAAGACGCCGATCTGTCTGAGTCCCGAGCCGTTAGCGAGGGGCGAGTTCGGCGGCGCCTGGGGCGTGCCTTTTTGCACGGGGTTTCGAGCAGCCCCGGGGAGCCGGGGATTGTTAAGGGGGCCGCGGTGGCCCCCTTAACCTGTCCGCCGGGCGGAACCGGCATCAAAATCATCATCCGCGCAGCGGATACAAAGCCTGATAACGCGGCAACCGTTGGGCTTCGCTACGCTCAACTCAACCTACGCACTTATGCGGCCAACCCGCCCTACACGTGACTGCCGGCACGAAAAAAGCGGCCCGTCATGGGCCGCTTGGTGTGCGAGAGCCGAGGGCGCTACAGGAAGCGCGCCGGCGCGTACGGCGTCGGGTCGGTGAACGGCGTTTCGTGGCAGATCAGCTGCGCCAGCAGTTGGCCGCATACCGGCCCCAGCGTCAGACCATGGTGGGCGTGGCCGAAGTTGAACCACAGGCCGCGGTGGCGCGGGGCGGCGCCCAGTGCCGGGCGCATGTCCGGCAGGCAGGGGCGGCTGCCCATCCATGGCGTGGCGTCCAGCCGTTCGCCCAGCGGGAACAGCCCGCGCGCCAGCGCTTCCGCCTGCTCCAGCTGCGCGTAGTTGGGCGGCGCGTCGCGGCGCGCCAGTTCCACGCCGGTGGCGATGCGCAGGCCGCGCTGCATCGGCGATACCACGAAGCCGCCTTCCACGTCGGCCACGGTGTACTGCAGCCCAGGCCCCTGCGGGCGGTAGTGCATGTGGTAGCCGCGCTTGGCCTGCAGCGGGATGTGGTAGCCCAGCGGGCGGAACATGTCGTCCGACCACGGCCCCATGGCCACCACCACCTGCGCGGCGCGCAGCGTGCCCTGCACGGTGGCAATCTGCCAGCCGCTGCCGTCCGGCGTCAGCGACGTAGCTTCCTGCTGCAGCAACACGCCGCCCAGGGTCTGGAAATAGGCGGCGTAGCCGCGGGTGAGCGCGCCGGGGTCGGCCACGCGTTGCGGGTCACGCCAGTGCACCGCACCGGCAAAGCCCTCGCCCAGTCCCGGCTCGGCGGCGCGCAGCGCGGCGGCGTCCAGGATCTGCAGCCGCAGGCCGTGTTCGGCGGCGATGCGGCGGGCGTTGTCGGCCTCGCGTTCGAAACCAGCCTCGGTGCGGTAGGCCTCGTACAGGCCGTCGTCGCTGCACAGCTGCTGCATATTGGCGGCGGTCAGCAGGGTGGCGTGTTCGTCCAGGCTGCGGCTGATCAGCGGCAGCATGTCGTGGGCGGCCGCGGCGAGGCGATGCGGGGCGGAGGCGCGGAAGTAGCGCCACAGCCATGGCGTGCTCTGCAGCAGGGTGGATGGCTGGTAGCGCACGTCGGCACTGCGGTTGCGGGCGATGCGCAGCACGCTGCCGATGTCGCGCGGAAAGCCGTAAGGCGTCACGGCGGCGCGTTCCAGCAGGCCGGCGTTGCCGTGGCTGGTTTCCTCGCCGGGGGCGCGGCGGTCCAGCAGCGCCACGCGCTGGCCGCGCTGCTGCAGGGCGATGGCGGTGGAGACGCCGATCATGCCGGCGCCCAGGACGATGATGTCGAAATCCATATTGCTGCTCTTTATCAGATGCGGTTGCCATGGGCGCTGTGGGCAGCGGCCATGGCAACGGAATCTGGTTTGCGCGCAGGTTTCCGGGTTGGCCGCATGCTGCGGCCAACCCGGTACCCGCCTTACTTGGCGATGATGTCGCGCTTGAAGAACTTCATCGACAGGCGGCTCAGGGTGCCGTCTTTCTTCAGGCTGGCGATGGCCTTGTTCAGCTCGGCGGTCAGTGCCTTGTTGTCCTTGCTCACGCCAAAGCCGGTGCCTTCACCCAGGGTAGCGAAGTCGCTGAGCACCTTGCCGGCAAAATCGAAGTCCTTGCCCTGCGGCTTGCTGAGGAAGCCATCCGTGGCGTTCTGCGCTTCCTGCACGCTGGCATCCAGGCGGCCGGCGGCCTGGTCGAGGTAGATCTGCGCCTGGTCGCGGTAGGCCACGATCTTCACGCCGTTCTTCTCCCAGTGTTTGCGCACGAAGTCTTCCTGGGTGGCGCCTTCCAGCACGCCCACGGTCTTGCCTTTCAGGCTGGCCACGGTGGGCTGCAGGCCGCTGCCGCGCTTGGCCACCATCTGGATCGGCACGATGTAGATCGGGGTAGTGAAGTCGACGGATTCGCGGCGCTTGGCGGTGATGTTCATCGCCGAGTTGATCACCTCGAACTTCCGGGCTTTCAGGCCGGGGATCAGGCCCTCGAACGAGGTTTCCACCCAGCTGCACTTGGCCGCCATGCGTTCGCATACCGCCTTGCCCACTTCGATGTCGAAGCCGACCAGCTGGCCGTCGGCCTGCTTGCTTTCGAACGGCGGGTACAGCGGCTCCAGCCCCATGCGTATGGTGGTCTGGGCGATGGCCGGCATGGCCAGCAGGGCGAGGAGGGGCAGGGCGAGCTTGTGAAGGGTACGGCGAGTCATGTGGCTTCTCCAGAGGTGATTGCTTGGTCTTCCCGTGAATCGTGCGCGGTGGGCCGCATCTCGTTGGGGTGGTGTTAATGTAGACAAAAAATCCATAGTGGACAATTTATTTCTATTTTTTGTTGGCCGCTGCTAGACTGCGTGGACAGAATTTCCACAATGGACACAAGGCGCATCGCGCCGGGAGACGCTCATGACCACCTCGCACCAACGCCCGCCGATGATTCTGAACGCCGAACAGATCCGCCCGCTGCTGGCTGGCCTGCCGCTGGCCGCCACCCTGCGCAGCCTGTTCGCGGCGCTGGCCGACGAGCAGGCGGTACAGCCGGCACAGACGCTGACGCTGTTCCCGCAAGGCAGCGGCGATTTCATCACCTACCAGGGCGTACTGGCCAGCGAGCAGGTGTTCGGCGCCAAGCTGTCGCCGTACATCGTTACCGGTGGCAAGCCGGTGATTACCGCCTGGACCGCGCTGATGTCGATGCAGACCGGCCAGCCGTTGCTGTTCTGCGACGCCGGCGAACTCACCGCCGAGCGCACCGCCGGCACCACCGCGCTGGCGGTGGACGAACTGGCACCGGCCGACAGCCGCGTGCTGGTGCTGATCGGCTGCGGCGCGCTGGGGCAGGCGCATCTGCGCCACGCGCTGCCGCTGCGCGACTGGCGCGAGGTGCGCGTGTACGCGCCGGATCTTGCGGCCAACCCTGCGCTGCAGCAGCAACTGAGCGCGCTGGATGCGCGCGTGCGCTGCTGCGACAGCCTGGCTGCCGCCACCGACGGCGCCGACGTGATCATGCTGTGCACCTCGTCCGCCGCCGCGGTGCTGGACCCGGCCACGCTGGGCAAGCCGGCGCTGATCACCTCCATCAGCACCAATGCCGTCAACGCGCACGAAGTGCCGCCGGAAAGCCTGGCCGGCATGGACGTGTACTGCGACCATGCCGCCAGCACCCCCGGCCGCGCCGGCGAAATGGTACTGGCTGCCGAACGCGGCTGCTGGCACCCGGTAGCGCTGTGCGGCGACCTGGCCGCGCTGGTGTCCGGCCGCGCGCCGCGCCCGGACTACAGCCGCCACGTGTTCTTCCGCTCCATCGGCATGGGGCTGCAGGACGTGGCCATCGCCCACGCCATCTGGCAGCGCCACGCGGCCACTTGTCCGGCCTGAGCACATCGGTCACTATCCGCGTGTCCTCTACCCCCGACGCAACCATGAGCGCCCACATCGCATCCCGCCAGCAACTGCTGCTGGCGCGCTACCAGCACCTGGCAGACGGCATCGCCCGGCTGTTCTTCCCCTATGCCGAGGTGGTGATCCACGACCTGGAAACCCAGCGCGTGCTGTACCTGGCCAACAACCTGTCGCGGCGCGAGGTGGGGGATGACGCAGCGCTGGAGGAGATCGAGCGCACCATAGACGAGCGCACGGTGGGCCCGTACGAAAAGCTGAACTGGGACGGCCGCAAGATGCGCTGCACCAGCTCGGTACTGTTCGACGATGCCGGCACGGCGCTGGGGGTGATGTGCATCAACTTCAACATCGCGGTGTTCGAGAACATGCACGGCATGCTGGATATGCTGCTCAAGGGCGCCGGGCTGGTGGAGCAGCCGGCGGAGCTGTTCCGCGACGACTGGCAGGAGCGCATCAACACCTTCATGCACGCCTGGCTGCACGAGCGCCAGCTGGCGCTGAACACGCTGACGCGCCAGCACAAGCGCGAGCTGGTGGCGGCGCTGTACGCCGAGGGAGCCTTCAACGGCAAGAGCGCCACGCACTACATCGGCAGCGTGCTGGGGCTGGGGCGGGCGACGGTGTACAAGTACTTGAAGGAGCTGCGCGGGGAGTAGCCGTGCGATTGGCGCGGCTACCTGTCAGGCAAAAAAAAACTGCTCCGCGCCAGGGCGCAGGAGCAGTCAAATGGAGAGATGTGAATCAATGATGCCCCGGGTCAGCCCCCTGCGGCACGCTCCAGAGTGCTCTCCGGAATGCCTGGCATTGGAATGAAGTTGGGCAATTGCTTCATGCGTTCGATCCAGCGCTGGATATTCGGGTAGGCGCCGAGATCTATGCCGCCTTCGCCCGCCATGGCGGTGTAAGGGAAGCAGGCAATATCGGCGATGGTGGGCTGCTCCAGCGCCAGCCACTGCCGCCCGGCCAGGTGCTCATCCATGATCTTGAAGACGCGATGGGCGCCGGCCTGCAGTTTTTCCAGATCCAGCGGGTAGTTCAATATCTTTACCAGGCGGGCCGCTGCGGAATTCATGATTTCGCCGCCCCCGGTGGCAAGCCATTGGCTGATGCGTGCCGCCGACTCTGCATCTTCCGGGTACCAGCGCTTGGTCTGATCGTACTTTTTGGCCAGGTAGACCAGGATGGCCTGGGCATCGCGCAGGCGCAGCGGGCCGTCTTCAAAAATCGGAATTTCACCGAAAGGATTCAGCGCAGTGTATTGCGCGTTCTTATGCTCCTTGTTGATGAAGTCGACGGGTGTTTTCTGGTAGTTGAGTCCCAGGATGCTGAGGAACAGGCGAATCTTGTAGCAACTGCCGGAAAGCTCGAAATCGTAAAGTCGAAGCATGGTAAGTCTCCTAGGTATGAGGTCGCCTTGAACGGCCTCACGGCAATCTGCCAATCACGGCGTTGGCACCCGCTGCGCGTTCAGATGGTGCGGCCATAGAAGCCCAGCCGTTCCTCATCGCTGAACATCACATCGGGATTTTCGTAGTACGAGAAGACGGCAATCATGCGATCGGTATTCCCTTGCACGGTGGTCACGCGGTGCGCGGTGTTCTTGCCGCGGAATACGTTCAGGGTGCCGGCTTTCACTTCCAGGTTTTGCACCTGCCTGTCCTGTCCTTCGAGCAGTCTGGCCACGCCATCGTAGTTTGGATCGTTGTCGGACCGCAGGTTGGTGCGGTACTCGAAATGCCCGCCTTGCTGGGGCTCCTGCAGCAACAGGGTGGTGGTGAATTCAGAACGGTCGAAATGCCAGTTCAGGGCCTCGCCCGCGCGATAAGACATGATGTTGATCCGTGCCAGCGGGTCCTGCATCAAGTGCAGGGCTTCTTTCCCCATGGTGGCGGCCAGGAAGCGTAGCAGGGGCGGGTATTCATAGATGGTCTGAACCAGACTGGTGGCAATCTGGTCCGCACATACGGTGTGGTTGATGGTTTCCACCTTGCGTAGTGCGGGGTGCCCGGCGGGCAACTCGGGAATGTCGGGTTTGAAATAGATGTTGTGCACACGTTTGTGGGTGTGGGATTGCGTGTCCATGACCGGGCGGATTTCCGCTACCGCTTTTTGCGCAACACCTGGGCGCAGAAAGCCTTCCAGGTTGAACATCCCGGTGTTGGCCAGTTCGGCAGTGGCGCTGGCAACAAGCGCCTGCCATTCTGCGCTGCCCTCCCGGTCTAGTGGGTAGCGGTCAAGATCGATAATTTCTCGCATGCTCATCTCCATTCGGAACAGACCCAGGTACACCGCCTTATCCGGTTGTGTTGCGGCAATCGGCAGCCTGTGAGGGTCGGGTGGTTTCACATTGCAGAGCACCGGGGCTGCCGCGAGACGCTTGCTACAAGGCATCGCGAACCCCGCATCGCTGCTGAAAAAATGGGCTGCAGATGTGGTGGCCAGAATCTACATAAAAGAAAACTTAATATCAACGGCATAAATTATTGCTCTTGCACAAGAAAAACTTTATGTGCGTGCTGCGGGCCGCGCTTTGGGAGGGCGGTGCAACTGGATCACCAGTGCCCAGGTATTGCCGCCACCAGGCGCGGATGCGGCCAACATGGGGCTGATTGCATACTGTTTGGGCCGAGGGTGGCGGGGGGAGCTGGCGCGGAGCCGCGGCCAGGAAACGGACTGATCACAGCGCAGGCGCGCTGTAACGCCGCACGCCTGCTGGCGCGGCGCATTGGCGACCATAAGACGCCGGAGCCGGCGCCTTATGGCCATGTGGGGAGGGTCAGGCTGCTTTGTTGCCCAGCAGTTGCAATAGCCGGCGGACTTCCGTGCGCTCGGCCATGGCATTCGGCGTGAATGCGCAGTAGGGGTGGCCAAGCTTGATCGAGGTGGTCGACAGGGCTATCAGGCGGCCGGCCTCCAGGTCGGTCTGCGCGGTGATGCGCTGTCCGAGGGCGATGCCCAGCCCCATGCGGGCCATGGAGGTTGCCAGGCTGGAAAGCCCGGCCCGCCGCCCGCGTGAGGTATCCAGGTGGCGCGGGTTACCCGTCTTGGAAAACCAGTCATGCCAGGTTGGATGTGAGGCGTAGTTCGGGCCCCAGTTGGTGTGGATGAACATGCTTTCGTGAATGTCCGCCAGGCTGAAGTCATTGTTGCCATAGCGATACCAGAATTCGGGTGTGCACACTGGCAGCACTTCGTCGTGGATGAGCGGCGTCATCTTCAGCGCCGGGTAATGGTAATCGCCATAGCTGATGCGCAAATCGATATTGTTGCGTGCCAGGTCAACCGGGTCATCTTCAACCCGGATGTCGATCGACATCTGCGGGTAGACCTCCAGCAGTTCGGCCAACTTGGGTGTCAGCCATATCTCCGCCAGTGAAAATGGCACGCTCACCACCAGACGCGTCCGCAGTTCTCCTTCCTGTATCCGTTGTGTCATCGCGGCAATATCACTGAGCGCACGCGAGGTTTGCGGGTAAATGGCATGGCCTGCATCCGTCAGCGTGATGCGATTGCCATTGCGCACAAACAATTGCTTCCCCAGGAATGTCTCCAGATTGCGTACTTGCTGGCTGATTGCCGCGGAAGAAACGCAGAGTTCTGCCGCGGCCAGCACGAAACTGCCGGTACGCGCGGCAACCTCAAAAGCCTTGACGGCATTGAGTGGAGGAAGAGCGGCCATGACTTGTTCTTTCAAAAGAAAATCTATGGCAACCATAACAATTTCGTCTGTTGTGGTAAAGAATTAATTTATGTACATTGAGATTACTCAATTCAAGGTGGTGTTTTTTGTGGCAGTGACCGGCAGTAGCTAGCTGGCGCACCGCCCCGGTTCCAAAAAATCAAGCCGTAAACAGGTTCCCTGTGCCGCGGCAGAAACGGCCCAGTCCATTGGCTGGACAACACGCTCGTAACACACATCGGAGAACGAGACATGCATGCACCCAAACTGTCTGCAACAACGCTGGCATTAATGGCCGCCATGGCTACTTCAGTGCTATCCGGCCAGGCGGAGGCCAAGGACTGGCAAAGCGTCACCATTGCGCTGGAGGGCGCATACGAGCCGTGGAATCTGACCAACCCGGATGGGTCGCTGGGTGGCTTCGAGCCGGAGTTGGCCGCAAATCTCTGTGCCCGCATGAAAGTGAAGTGCAAGCTGATCGCTCAGGACTGGGACGGCATGATTGCCGGGCTGAAAGTGGGCAAGTTCGATGTGATCATGGACGGTTTGGCGGTGACGGAGGAGCGCAAAAAAGAGATAGCCTTCTCCGTGCCCTATGCCAGTACGCCGGCAGTGTTTGCCGCCTTGAAAAACGGACGTTCCGCCAACCTGAGCGGAACGGGCAAGGAGATTAGCCTGACTGGGCGGGCAGCGACGGATAAGCCGGCCATGGATCTACTGCGCAAGGAATTGAAAGGTAAAACCATTGGTATCCAGACGGGCACCGCGTTTGCACCGTTCATTTATACCAACTTCAAGGAAGTTGCCAGCATTCGCGAGTACAAGACAGCGGCGGAACATGATATGGACCTGCAGGCTGGCCGCATTGATGTCGCTTTTGACGATGCCACTTACTTTGTTTCGGCTTTTGCCAGGCCGGATAATAAAACCCTGGCGTTTACCGGGCCAAAAATCGGCGGCCCTATCTGGGGTGTGGGGGAGGCGCTTGGCTTCCGGCAGGCCGACACGGATTTGAAGGCCAGGTTTGATGTGGCAATCAAGGCCGCCTTGGCGGACGGCACGGTAAAAAAACTGAGCGAGAAATGGTTCAAGCTCAATATCGCGCCAAAACAATGAAGCACTATGGGGGTCGCCAGCCCGATATATGCCGGGCGTGAGTGAGCATCCCCCACTCGCTGACGGGCACCTCGAAAACTCCAGCTTGCGTTGCGATGCTTGTATTGCGCACGACTGCTCCTTCCGACATATCCACCAGATGTCGCGTAGGTAGTTGCGTTCGTACCTTGTCTCGCTGGCAATCGGGTTTTTTCGAGGTGCCCTTACGCTTGCGCCGGGCAGCGTGGCAATGCCGCAATGAGCAAAAAACCGCGCATGAGCCGGTTATTTTCCCTGGCGGTGCCCTGCTATCCCGATCGCACCTCGAAGTGCTCGAACATCGCCGCTACCTGCTGCTGCAAGCCGGCTTGCGGCCAACCTGCTGCGATGGCAGCGAACGGCTGCGGCAGCTGCGGGCCGGGGCGCAGCAGCTGCCAGGCGTAGCGGCGCACGCCGCGGCGGGCCAGGTCGGTAGCCAGTTGCAGCAGGGTGGCGTCGTTGTGCAGTGCCGGGTGGATGGTGCTGCGGCATTCGAAGGCGGTGCCGTGCGCCAGCAGCAGGTCGAGGCAGGCGAAGGCGCGGGCGCCGCTGCCGCCGCTGCCGGTCAGCGCGGCGTAGCGGCCGGGCTGGGTCTTGATGTCCAGCCCCACCCAGTCCAGCAGCGGCAACACCCGCTGCAGCCGGTGCGGGTAGCCGCCGGCGGTGTGCAGGCCGGTGGCGAAGCCCAGTGCCCGCACCTCGGCCAGCAGTGCCGGCAAGGCGGGGTCGGACAGCGGCTCGCCGCCGGAGAACACCACGCCATCCAGCAGGCCGCGGCGGCGTTGCAGCTGTTCGCGCAGCTGCGGCCAACGGTGGTGGCCGTGGCGGCGTTGCAGCAGCGCGGGGTTGTGGCAGTAGCCGCAGCGCCACGGGCAGCCGGCCAGGAACACCACTGCGGCCAGCCGGCCCGGCCAGTCGCAGGCGGAGAACGGCTGCCAGCCGCCGATGCGGGCGCGCTCAGCCGGCGCGCTGTTGGTCGAAGTGGCGGCGTTCATGGAATTCACCCTGCTTGCCGGTGTTGAACGAGGCTACCGGGCGGTGGTAGCCCATTACCCGCGTCCATACCTCGCAGCGGGTGCGTTCTTCGTCTTTCAGTTCAATGGCTTGCTGGTTCTGCATGGGGTTTCCTTTCAGGTTGGCCGCATGGCGGCGGTGGGCATGGTTTTTTGCTGCGGAGCCGGTGCTGCTTAGTCGCAGCAGGCGGCGCGGCGCTTTTTCTCGATCAGCTCGGTATCGCACTTCGGGCAGTAGTCGTGGCGGCCGGACAGGTAGCCGTGGCTCGGGCAGATCGAGAAGGTCGGGGTGATGGTGATGTAGGGCAGGCGGAAGTTTTCCAGCGCGCGGCGCACCAGCTGGCGGCAGGCGTCGGCACTGCTCACCGCCTCGCTCATATACAGGTGCAGCACGGTGCCACCGGTGTATTTGCGCTGCAGCTCGTCCTGGCGCAGCAGCGCCTCGAACGGGTCGTCGGTGAAGCCCACCGGCAGCTGGCTGGAGTTGGTGTAGTAGGGCTGCTGCGGCGTGCCGGCCTGCAGGATGCCGGGGTAGCGCTTGTTGTCCTCGCGGGCGAAGCGGTAGGTGGTGCCTTCCGCCGGCGTGGCCTCCAGGTTGTACAGGTGGCCGGTGGCCTGCTGGAACTCGACCATGCGCGCGCGGATGTGGTCCAGGTAGCGGCAGGCGAAGGCGTGGCCCTGGTCGCTGGTGATGTCGTGCTGATCCGCGCTGAAGTTGCGGATCATCTCGTTGATGCCGTTCACCCCCAGGGTGGAGAAGTGGTTGCGCAGGCTGCCCAGGAAGTGGCGGGTGTACGGGTACAGCCCGCCGTCGATGTGCTGTTGCACTACGCGGCGGCGTGCTTCCAGCACCTCGCGGCCCAGGTTCAGCAGACGGTCGGTCTCGGCCAGCAGCGCGGCCTCGTCGCCGGCAAAGCGGTGGCCCAGGCGTGCGCAGTTGAGGGTGACCACGCCTACCGAGCCGGTCTGCTCGGCGCTGCCGAACAGGCCGTTGCCGCGCTTCATCAGCTCGCGCAGGTCCAGCTGCAGGCGGCAGCACATGCTGCGCACCATGTGCGGCTCCAGTTCGGAGTTCACGAAGTTCTGGAAGTAGGGCAGGCCGTACTTGGCGGTCATGGCGAACAGCAGCTCGGTGTTGTCGCCGTACCAGTCGAAGTCGCGGGTGATGTTGTAGGTGGGGATGGGGAAGGTGAAGGCGCGGCCGCAGGCATCGCCGGCCAGCATCACCTCAATGAAGGCGCGGTTGATCAGCGCCATTTCCGCCGCGCAGTCGCCGTAGCGGAACGGCATCTCCTCGCCGCCCAGCACCGGAATCTGCTCGCGCAGGTCTTCCGGGCAGACCCAGTCGAAGGTGAGGTTGGTGAACGGTGTCTGCGTGCCCCAGCGACTGGGCACGTTCAGGTTGTAGACCAGCTCCTGCATGCATTGCCGCACCTGCGCGTAGCTCAGCGCGTCCTTTTTCACGAACGGCGCCAGGTAGGTATCGAAGGAGCTGAACGCCTGCGCGCCGGCCCATTCGTTCTGCAGCGTGCCAAGGAAGTTGACGATCTGGCCGCAGGCGCTGGACAGGTGGCGCGGCGGCGCGGATTCCACCTTGCCGCCCACGCCGGCAAAGCCCAGCTGCAGCAGGGTGCGCAGCGACCAGCCGGCGCAGTAGCCGGACAGCATGTCCAGGTCGTGGATGTGCAGGTCGCCGTGGCGGTGAGCGCTGGCGGCTTCGGCCGGAAACACCTCGTTAAGCCAGTACTCGGCGGTGAGCTTGCCGGCGATGTTGAGGATCATGCCGCCCAGGCTGTAGCCCTGGTTGGCATTGGCCTGTACCCGCCAGTCGGCACGGGACAGGTATTCGTTGATGCTGCTGACGGCATCGACGTGGTGGCTGGGGCGTGCGTTCATGTTTGCTCCAATATCTTGTGTTTGGAGAATTGTATGAACGCACCATCTGGTGTTAATTGATGTGTATCAAGCCCCTGAAAATACCCTTGGCATGCTGCGTGGCAGCAGGGTTGGCCGCATCACGGCAGCAGCGGCGCCGGCATCACGATGCTGCGCTGGAAGCGCAACAGGGTTCGCCCCGGGTTGTGGTAGCGGTAGCCCTGCCCGGTGCTGTAGCCGGCGGTGGCGCCGGCCAGCAGCGTCAGCGCGGTGTCGGCATAGCGCAGCTGCAGCGTGCCGCTGTACACCTCCACGATCTCGCCGCAGCCGGCCGGGTCCGGCGTGGCCTGGTAGCTGTCGCCGGGCGCCAGCTGCCACTGCCACAGCTCCAGCGTGCAGTTCGGCAACGCCAGGCTGTGCAGCAGGGTGGCGTGGCTGTCCTGGCTGTTGCCCTGCCACACCCGCACCGGCGCCTCGCTGCCCGGCGGGCGCACCAGTTCGGAGAAGGTCAGCCCCAGCGCGCCGGATAGCCGGTCCAGGGTGGCGATGCTCACATTACTGGCGCCGGCTTCGATATTCACCAGCATGCGGCGGCTGACATCGGCGGCGGTGGCCAGTTTTTCCTGGCTCCAGCCCAGGCGCTGGCGTGCATCGCGCAGATTGTGCGCCACGTGGTTGCACACTTGCTGCGTAGAGTGATCATTCATTGTGCAGTATATTGCTCACTTATAGATATGTGCACTATAGTGCACAGGATCGAGCACTCACCCTACACCCGAGCCCATACCATGTCCACCCTTGCCGCCAGCGCCAGCGCCAGCCCGCCTGCCCGTTCCCTGCTACCCGACCTGTCCCTGGTGGTGGTCACCATGCTGTGGGGCGGCTCCTTCCTGGCGGTGCAGACTGCGCTGCACTGGGCCGGCGCCTTCAGTTTCGTCGGCATGCGCTTTTGCGTGGCATCGCTGCTGGCCTTGCTGCTGTGCCGACGCGAGCTGCGCAACATTACCCGTGGCGAGTGGCTGGGCGGCATGGCGGTGGGGGCGGTGCTGTACGGTAGCTACAACCTGCAGACCCTGGGCCTGCCCTATATCCCCAGCAGCACCTCGGCCTTCCTCACCGGCCTGTACGTGCCGCTGGTGCCGCTGCTGCAGTTGATCCTGTTCCGCGAGCGCCCCAGCCTGGCGGCCTGGGGCGGCATCCTGCTGGCCTTTATCGGCCTGCTGCTGCTGGCGGGGGTGAATGGCCTGAGCATCCACCTGGGGCTGGGCGAGACGCTCACGCTGGTTTCCACGCTGACCATTGCGCTGGAAATCTGCCTGATCAGCCACTTTGCCGTGGGCTGCAACGCGCGACGCATGGCGCTGGTGCAGTTGCTGACCGTGGCACTGCTGTCGCTGGGGTCGGCGCTGGTCTCCGGCGAGGCGCTGCCGCAATGGCACCCGGTGCTGCTGCTGTGCGTGCTGGGGCTGGGCTGCACCACGGCGCTGATCCAGGTGATGATCAACTGGGCGCAGCGCACGGTGCCGGCCACCCGCGCCACCATCATTTACGCGATGGAGCCGGTGTGGGGTGGCGTGGTGGGTTGGCTGGCCGGCGAGGCGATGACGGCCGGCAATGTCGGCGGTGCCGCGCTGATCGTGGCCAGCGTGCTGCTGAGCCAGCTGGGCGCCCGCAAGCCGGAGCACGCCCCGGCCTGAAGGTTGGCCGCACGCTCAGCGTGCCAGCAGCTCCAGCGAATCCGCCAGCTCGCCCACCCGCTGCTTGGTGGCATCCACCAGGCCGCCGATTTCACCGGCGGATTCGGCGGATTCGGCGGAGCGGTTGGCGAGCTTGCGCACTTCATCCGCCACCACCGCGAAGCCGCGGCCCATCTCGCCGGCCCGCGCCGCTTCGATGGAAGCATTCAGCGACAATAGATTGGTCTGCGCCGCAATATCGTTGATCACGGTGACGATCTGGCCGATCTGGCTGCTGGAATGCATCACCGCGCGCATGGCGTGGTCGGTGGCGGCGCGCGCCTCGCGCTCGGTGCTGACATCGTGCAGGAAGGCGGTGTAGCCGATGCCGTCGTCGAGAATGATCTTGGATAGCGACAGCGTGGCCCACAGCGTCTTGCCGTCGCGGCGCTCGATTGCCACCTCGCGGCTGGTGCCCACGATCTTGTCGTGGCCGGTGCTGCGGTTGGCATTCACCAGGTTGTCGTGATTGGGCTGGATCGCCATCGGCACCAGCATCTTCACGTTCTGGCCCAGCACCTCGCGCCGCTCCAGCCCCCACAGTTTTTCCGCCGCGCGGTTGAAGAAGGTCACTTTGTTATCGTGATCGATGGTCACCACCGCATCCTGCGCCTGCTCCAGCGTCTGGTTGATGACCTCGCGCGCCGAGCGTTCGCGGCTGATGTCCTTCACGAAGGCGGTGTAGGTGATGTCGTCGCCAACCTGCACCTTGGACAGCGACAGGCTGGCCCACACCTTGCTGCCGTCGCGGCGCTCGATTTCCACCTCGCGGCTGGTGCCGACGATCTTGTCGTGGCCGGTGCTGCGGTTGGCGTTCACCAGGTTGTCGTGATTGGGCTGGATGGCCATCGGCACCAGCATCTTCACGTTCTGCCCCAGCACCTCCTGCCGCGACAGGCGCCACAGCCGTTCGGCGGCGGCGTTGAAGAAGGTGACGTTGTTGTGCCTGTCGATGGTGACCACCGCGTCCTGCGCCTGCTCCAGCGTCTGGTTGATGACCTCGCGCGCGGCGCGTTCGCGGCTGATGTCCTTCACGAAGGCGGTGTAGACGATGCGGTCCTGCAGCCGGATCTTGGACAGCGACAGGTTGCCCCACACCCGGCTGCCGTCCTTGCGCTCGATCTCCACGTCGCGGCTGGTGCCGACGATCTTGTCCTGGCCGCTGCTGCGGTTGCTGTCCACGTAGTGGTCGTGCTGCGGCTGGTGCAGCTTGGGCACCAGCATCTTCACGTTGCGGCCCAGCACCTCGTCGCGGCGGTAGCCCCACAGCGTTTCCGCCGCGCGGTTGAAGAAGGTGACGTTGTTGCGCTCGTCGATGCTCACCACCGCGTCCAGCGCCTGTTCCAGCGCCTGCTCGGCACGTTCGCCGTGCTCGTGCTGCGCGCTGGCGTCCTTGAGGAACAGCACGCGTTCGCCATTCAGTTCGGCCTGCGACAGCTGCACCCAGCGGCGGCTGCCGTCAGCGCATTGCAGCGGGTACGCGCGGCTGCCGTCGCGCGCCACGGTGGCGGCGTCCGGCAGCTCGGGCAGCAGGCGCGCCAGCGGCGTGGCGGGCAGCTGCTGGCGGCTGATGCCCAGCAGGCTGGCGGCGGCGGCATTGCCGTAGCGGATGTTCTGTTGCGCGTCGAGCACGAGTACGGCGTCGCTGTGCTGCTCCAGCAACGGCGACGCCATCTGCTTTCGCCGGCTGGCGGGCAGCAGGCGGCCCAGGAATGTAGGTACGGGGTGGGTCATGGCGGGTCACTCCACGGGGTGGCACGGTGGGGAGGCCGGCCTGGTTGGAAATATCTGTTAATTTTTCTATCTAATAGGTAGATACTTCAATATGTATATATATTTTTCGTGTAAGTAAAACTACTCAATGTCGCTGGAAAGCCACTTGGCATGTGTGTTGGGCATCGCTCATGGCAGATGCAAGGGGAATGGGCGGCGGAGTGCAGGGGTAGTTGGCTGTGCAGCCGGGGCAGATGATGCAACACCGGGGAGGCTTGCCGCCTGGTGGCAGCTCGGGCGGCCGCTGCAGGCTGCAGCGGCCGTTGTGATGGGCCTGCCACCGTTGTGCGGCAGCAGGGCAGCGTTCTTAGCTGCGCGGGGCGGCGTTCAGCCGGGGGGCATGCGGTGTTTCGGTGCGCGGGTTGAGGTTGGCCGCAAACTGGCGGGTGGCGGCGGCCCAGGAGAAGCGCTCCGCCACCTGGCGTACGTGGTCGCGATCCAGCCGCAGCGCCTGCAGGCAGGCGCTGTGCAGGTCGTTGTGCAGCACGCCGCCGCCGCTGTCGCCCACCACGTCCAGCGGGCCTGCCACCGGGTAGGCCGCTACCGGCGTGCCGCAGGCCATGGCCTCCAGCAGCACCAGGCCGAAGGTGTCGGTAAGGCTGGGGAACACGAACACGTCCGCCGCGCGGTAGAAGCGCGCCAGTTCGTGCTGCGGAAACACGCCGGCAAAGTGCACTGCCGGGTAGCGCTGGCGCAATTCTTCCAGCTGCGGGCCTTCGCCCACCACCCACTTGCTGCCGGGCAGGTCCAGCTGCAGGAAGGCTTCGATATTCTTTTCCACCGCCACGCGGCCGATGTAGACGAAGCGTGGCGGCGCGGTTTCCAGCCGGTCGCGCTCGCCAGGGCTGAACAGCGAGGTATCCACACCGCGCCCCCACAGCACCACATTGTTGAAACCGCGCTGGCGCAGCGCGCGCACGATGCTGGGCGTGGGCGCCATCACCGCGGCGGCCGGGGCGTGGAAGCGGCGCATGAAGGCGTAGCTGATGGCCAGCGGCAGCCGCGTGCGGGCGGCAACGTATTCCGGAAAACGGGTGTGATAGGCGGTGCTGAACGGCTGGTCGTGGCGCAGGCACCAGCGGCGTGCCGCCCAGCCAAGCGGGCCTTCGGTGGCGATGTGCACCGCGTGCGCATCGAATGCGGCCAACCTTTGCGCCACCTTGCGGTAGGGGAACAGTGAGATGCGGATGTCCGGGTAGCTGGGTAGCGGCATGGTGGCAAAGCCGTCGCCATCATCGTGCTCGCCGCCCAGCGGGGTGATCAGCGCCACTTCGTGGCCCAGGGCACGCAGCTCGCGTATGGTTTCCAGCAGGCTGCGCACCACGCCGTTGACTTGTGGCAGCCAGGCATCGCTTACGATCATTACGCGCATGCGCTGTGCTCCTCGCTGCTGTGCGCCGACAGCGGGTCGGCGGCGATATCGATATCCGCCACCGGCTGCGGCATGGTCGCGCTGCTGCTCTGGGCGGCAAGGTGCGTCCAGTACAGCACCTCCAGCCGGCCGTCGTGGTGTTCCACCAGCGCCGACAGGCTTTCCACCCAGTCGCCACAGTTGCCGTAGACGATGCCGTCGATATCCTTCACTTCGGCCTTGTGGATGTGGCCGCAGATCACGCCGTCAAAGCCGCGGCGGCGCGCCTCGGCCGCCAGGATGTGCTCGAAATCGCTGATGAAGTTCACCGCGTTCTTCACCTTGTGCTTCAGGTACTGCGACAGCGACCAGTACGGCCGCCCCAGCTTCTGCCGCAGCCAGTTGACGTGGCGGTTCAGCTCCAGGATCACGGTGTACAGGCTGTCGCCCAGGTAGGCCAGCCACTTCACATGCTGGATCACGCCGTCGAATTCGTCGCCGTGGATGATCAGCAGGCGCTTGCCGTCGGCGGTGTGGTGCTCGGCCTCGCCACGAATGGCGATACCGCCGAAATCCAGTCCGGTATACTGGCGGGCTGCTTCGTCGTGGTTGCCCGGCACGTACACCACGCGGGTGCCCTTGCGCGCCTTGCGCAGCACTTTCTGCACCACATCGTTGTGTGCCTGCTTCCAGTACCAGGATTTCTTCAGCTGCCAGCCATCGATGATGTCGCCCACCAGGTACAGGGTGTCCGACTCGTTGTGCTTGAGGAAATCCAGCAGAAAGGCGGCCTGGCAGCCGCTGGTGCCAAGGTGGATATCGGATAGCCAGATGGTGCGGTAGCGGTGGCTCATGGTGACTCTCGTGCCGGTCGGATGGCCAGATGGTGCGACCGTTCTGTGACAGCACCATGAGCGGTGGGTGACGGCAAGGTGACAGGCTGCCAAGAAACTGCGCGGCGGGGTGCCTGTCGATGCTCTTAAGCTTGCATTAATGCAAGTGGTTTTCAATACCCGCCTGCGCCTGGCCGCAGGTGTATTCCTCGTATAGCGAAAGTCATGAAGAAGTTCTTCCGCCCCGAGCGGGCAGAGTGGCTGGCCCTGGCCGCATCAATATTGTTTGTCGCGCTGTTCAACCTGCCGTTCTGGCAGCGCATGCTGGCCATCGTCGGCCCGCTGGACGGGCACGGCGTGAAGATGCTGGGCCTGGCCTTCGTGCTGCTTACCGCCTTCATCAACCTGCTGCTGCTGTTGCTGTTGTGGCCACGCATCGGCCGCCCGCTCTTGACCGTGCTGTTCGTGCTTACCGCCGCCATCAGCTATTTCATGAGCCAGTACGGCGTGCTGATCGACATGAACATGGTGCGCAACGCCATGCAGACCGACGGCGCGGAGGTGCGCGACCTCATCACCGTGAAGATGGTGCTCACCGTGCTGCTGCTGGGCGGCCTGCCCAGCCTGTGGCTGTGGAAGGCGCCGCTGCGCTTCCGCCCGGTGCTGCGCGAGCTGGGCTGCCGCCTGCTGGCCTTGCTGGTGAGCAGCGGTGTGCTGCTTGGCGTGGCCATGGTGGGTTACCAGGACTTTGCCTCGCTGTTCCGCAACAACCGCGAGCTGCGCTTCGTGATTACGCCTACCAACTACCTGCAGGCCACGTCGTCCTATCTGCAAAGCCGCTACGAAAAGGCGCAGCCGCTGCAGCAGGTCGGGCTGGACGCCAGGCGCGGCAAAGGTTGGCCGCAAGGCAGCAAGCCGCGCGTGCTGGTGCTGGTAGTGGGTGAAACCGCCCGTGCCGACCACTTTTCGCTCAACGGCTACGCCCGCCAGACCAACCCGGAGCTGTCGCAGGCAAGCGGGCTGATCAACTACCCGGATGCCTGGTCCTGCGGCACCGAAACCGCGGTGTCGGTGCCGTGCATGTTCTCCTCGCTGCCGCGTGAACAGTTCGATACCGACGAGGCGCGACACCGGGAAAACCTGCTCGACGTACTCAAGCGCAGCGGGCTGGATGTGGCCTGGCTGGACAACAACTCCGGCTGCAAGGAAGTGTGCAACCGGGTGAGCACCGAACTGCTTTACGACGACCAGGACCCGAAGTACTGCAATAGCGAGGAATGTTTCGACGACATCCTGCTGGGCGCGCTGGATAGCCGCCTCAAGCACCTGCGCCACGATGCCGTGATCGTGCTGCACCAGAAGGGCAGCCACGGCCCGGCCTACTACAAGCGCTACCCGCCGCAGTATGCGGCGTTCCAGCCGGAGTGCCGCACCAGCGAGCTGCAGAAGTGCGGGCGGCAGGAAATCGTCAACGCCTTCGACAACACCATCCGCTACACCGACCACATCCTGGCGCAGATCATCGCCCGGCTGCAGGCCGACAAGCGGGTGGCCGGCAGCCTGTTCTACCTGTCCGACCATGGCGAATCGCTGGGCGAAAACAATATGTACCTGCACGCCACGCCCTACATCGTGGCGCCGGATGCGCAAAAGCACATCCCGATGCTGGCCTGGTTCTCGCCGCAGTGGCTGGCGGCGGACGGCATGACGCCAGGCTGCCTGCAGCAGGGCAGCCGCCAGCGCTACAGCCAGGACAACCTGTTTCACACCGTACTCGGGCTGATGGATGTGCAGACCAGCCTGTATGAAAAAGGGCGGGACATGTATGCCGCCTGTCGCACGCAGTAACCGTTAGGAACCCACCATGTCTCTCGAAGCGCTGAACATCGCCGTTTTCAAATCCATTGCCGCTCAGGCCGGCACCGCACCCTGGCACATCTCGCTTGCCCGGCTGGCCGCGGCAGACCTGATCTACTTCCTGCCGCTGATGCTGGTGGTGATGTGGCTGTGGGGCAACGAGCGCACCCGCAACACCGCGCTGCGCGCACTGGCGGTCACCGTGCTGGCACTGCTGGGCAACCTGCTCATGGGCAGCCTGTGGTACCACCCGCGGCCGTTCGCCATCGGCCTGGCGCCGAACTGGATCAACCACGCGGCGGATTCCTCCTTCCCCAGCGACCACATGACGGTCTGCTGTGCCATCGCCTTCTCCTGGCTGGCTTCCGGCTGGCGCTGGCTGGGCCGCAGCAGCCTGGTGCTGGCGCTGCTGGTGGCGCTGGGCCGCATCTACCTGGGTGTGCACTACCCGCTGGACATGCTGGGGGCGGCGCTGATGGCGGCTGCGGCCAACCTGGTGGTCGCACGGCTGTGGCCGCAGCTGGGCGGCAGCCTGCAGCACACGCTGCAGGGCGTGTACCAGCGCCTGTTCGCGCTGCCGATCAGCCGCGGCTGGTGCCGCCGCTGAGCACGGGCGTCGGTTAAATCTGGATTGGGCCCGGTGAAGCGAGGCCCAACGTTTACCGTGTTGTTTTGCGGGTAGTTTTGTATCCGCTGCGCGGATGATGATTTTGATGCCGGTTCCGCCCGGCGGACGGGGTACTTTCTTTTGCTTCGCCAAAAGAAAGTACCCAAAGAAAAGGCGACGCCCTGATATCTATTGGCGCTGCTCGAAACCCCGTGCAAAAAGGCACGCCCCAGGCGCCGCCGAACTCGTCCCTCGCTAACGGCTCGGGACTCGGACAGATCGGCGTCTTAAAACCTGGGGCAAATTAATACAATTTCGCCCGGCTCGCGCCAACGGGCTTGGGGCAAGTCGCTCTCGTCCTGATACCCGAATAGCAGGAGGAGTTGAGTGAACACGGTGTGTAACTTTTCACCGCGCGCAGCAGATCGTGAGCAGCTGTAAGCGCCGGTTAAGCCTGGCCGGCTACAGTTGCCTCCGTAGCTGCAGGCGTGCAGCTGCATCGCTCAGGGAATGCCACGTTATGAACCGACTGTTTGTTGCAGTTTTGCTGGCGGCCTCGGCCGCCAGCGTTTTTGCCGCGGCCCGCTGCCCGGCGCAGCCGAAGGGCAAGTGGCAACCGGAAGCCGAGTTCAGGAAGCAGCTGGCCAGCCAGGGCTACCGCATCAGCCGCTTCCGCATCAGCGGCAACTGTTATGAAGTCGAGGGTCGCAACCGGGACAACAAGCAGGTCGAGATCGATTTTGACCCGGTCTCCGGCAAGCCGGTCAGAAGCGATATCGAAGACTGATTGCCTTTACCTTGCCCAGAGTCTGTCCAGCATGCCGTCGCCAGGCGGCATGCCGAACCGGCTTTCACAGGAGAATTTCATGTCCGCCATGCAGGAACAACTTGCCATCAACCGCGCCAAGGTGTGGGACCCGTTCGTGCGCGTGTTCCACTGGTCGCTGGTGAGCTGCGTCACCCTCAACCTGTTCATCCTGGAAGAGGGCAAGCAGGCGCACCGCTGGAGCGGCTACATCGCCGTCGGCCTGGTGCTGGCGCGCCTGCTGTGGGGCTTCATCGGCAGCGAGCACGCCCGCTTCGCCAGCTTCTTTCCCACCCCGTCGCGGCTGAAAAACCACCTGGGCGCCATCAGGCGCGGTCAGCACCCGCAGGTGGTAGGCCACAACCCGCTGGGCGCGCTGATGATGTTCGCGCTGATGGGGCTGATCCTGTCGCTGGGCGTTACCGGCTACCTGCTGCGCACCGATGCCTACTTCGAGGACGAAATGCTGCAGGACATCCACGGCGCCATCGCCAACACCCTGATGGCACTGGTGGGCCTGCATGCGCTGGCCGCCATCGTGATGAGCCGCATCGAGCGGGTGAACCTGGTTCGTGCCATGATTACCGGCATCAAGGAATGGCGTCAGGGGTGATACATGCGGGTGCTGATCGTCGAGGATGACCCCCTGATCGGGGACGGCCTGCAGGCCGGCTTGCAGGCGCTGGGCTTCAGCTGCGACTGGCTGCGCGATGGCAAGCTGGCGCTGTCCGGCATCCACGCCGCGCCTTACGACGCGGTGGTGCTGGACTTGGGCCTGCCCGGCATGGACGGCCTGGAGGTACTGGCCGCCTGGCGTAAGGCCGGCCGGCAGGAGCCGGTGCTGCTGCTCACCGCGCGCGACGCGGTGAACGACCGCATCCGCGGGCTGGATGCCGGTGCCGACGATTACCTGACCAAGCCGTTTGCCCTTGGCGAGTTGGCCGCAAGGCTGCGCGCGCTGCTGCGCCGCCGCAGTGGCAGCAGCGTGCCGCAACTCAGCCACGGCCGCGTCAGCCTGGACCCGGCGGCGCGCCAGGCCACGCTGGATGGCGAGCCGGTGGCCTTGTCCGCGCGCGAACTGGCGGTGCTGGAAGTGCTGCTGAACAACCGCAACCGCGTGCTCAGCCGCGCCGAGATCGAAGAAAAGCTGTACGACTGGGCGCACGAGGTGGAAAGCAATGCGGTGGAGGTACACATCCACCACCTGCGCAAGAAACTGGGTGCCGATTTCATCAAGACCCGCCGCGGCCTGGGCTACACCCTGGGGGATGCGGAGTGAGGGCCAGCCTGCGCGGGCAGCTGATTCGCGGCCTGCTGCTGGTGGTCACGCCGCTGTGGCTGATCACCAGCGTGCTGATGGCGCTGGATGCCCGCCACGAAGTCTACGAGCTGTACGACAACCAGCAGCGCAGCTTTGCACAGCAGCTGTACAGCACGCTGCCGGTGCTGCTGCGCCAGCGCGGCGAGCCGGTGCAGCGCGAGGATCATGTCGACCACCAGGCCATCGCGCTGTGGGGGCCGCAGGGGCAGCCGCTGCTCACCGACCCGGAAGGCGTGGAGCTGAGCTACCACGGCGGCAAATCCGGCTTCCATACCGTGATGCACGACGGGCGCGAATGGCGGGTGTACTACCTGTCCGGCGTGGAGGGTACCGTGGCGGTGGCGCAGGAGCTCAGCGAGCGGCGCGAGATCATTCGTGGCCTGCTGGGCACGCAGAGCCTGCTGTGGCTGCTGCTGCTGCCGTTTGCGCTGGGCGCGGTATGGTGGGCGCTGGGCCGCGGCCTGCGGCCGCTGGAGGCACTGCGCAGCGCGCTGCGCCAGCGCCAGCCGGACGATGCCACTCCGCTGTCGCGCGAGGTGCCGCGCGAACTGCAGCCGCTGATCGACAGCATGAACGGCCTGATCGACCGCTCCGCCGGCACGCTGCAGCGCGAGCGGCAGTTCACTGCCAGCGCCGCGCACGAACTGCGCAGCCCGCTGGCCGCGCTGCGGGTGCAGGCCGAGCTGCTGACCCTGCTGGATGAACCGGCGGCTCGCAATGCCGCCGCCGGCAAGGTGATGCAGGGCGTGGACCGCGCCAGCCACCTGGTGGACGAGTTGCTGTCGCTGTCGCGGCTGGAACAGCAGCAGGGTCTGCCCAGCCAGCCACTGGACTGGGCGCAGATCGTGGAGCAGGCCTGCCAGCAGGTGGCGGAGCTGGCGGCACAGCGCGGCAGCCATATCGAGCGGCAGATCAGCGGCGCACCGTTGGCCGCAGGCGAGGCCACGCTGCTTACCCTGCTGCTGCGCAACCTGCTGGACAACGCGCTGCGCTACTCGCCGGCGGGCAGCCGCATCGTACTGGAAGCCGGCCCAAGGCAGATCCGCGTGCTGGACAACGGCCCCGGCATCGCCGCCGAATACCTGGCGCAGGTAGGTCAGCGCTTCTTCCGCCCGCCGGGGCAGAGCCAGAGCGGCAGCGGCCTGGGGCTGTCCATCGTGCGCCGCATCGCCGAGCTGCATGGCCTGACGCTGGCCTGGCACAACCGGGAACAAGGCGGCTTGGCGGTGGAGCTGACTGCCGGCCATTGAGTGCGGCGTGCATTGCTTATCGATCCCGCGTTGATAAGCAATGCAGATTTTCTTGGTTCGTGCCCCTGCGGCGCTTGGCTAGATTCTCCCCATCGCATACCAACTGATAGGGATCACGCCATGAAGCGCCTTACCCGCCTTGCCACCGCCACCACCCTGCTGTTTGCCCTGTCCGGCCATGCGCTGGCCGACGTCACCCTGCTCAACGTGTCCTACGACCCCACCCGCGAGCTGTACCAGGACTTCAACACCGCCTTCGCCAAGTACTGGAAAGCCAAGAGCGGCGAGACCGTCACCATCAAGCAGTCGCATGGCGGCTCCGGCAAGCAGGCGCGCTCGGTGATCGACGGCCTGGAAGCCGACGTGGTGACCCTGGCACTGGGCTACGACGTGGACGCACTGAATACCGAAGCCAAGCTGATCCCGCCCAACTGGCAGCAGCGCCTGCCCAACAACGCCTCGCCCTACACCTCCACCATTGTGTTCCTGGTGCGCAAGGGCAACCCGAAAGGTATCAAGGACTGGAACGACCTGGTCAAACCGGGGGTGGAAGTGGTGACGCCGAACCCGAAAACCTCCGGCGGCGCGCGCTGGAACTACCTGGCCGCCTGGGGCTACGCGCTGAAACAGCCGGGCGGTAACGACGCCAAGGCCAAGGACTTCGTGCAGAAGCTGTACCAGCACGTGAAAGTGCTGGATTCCGGCGCCCGCGGCGCCACCGTCACCTTCACCCAGCGCGGCATCGGCGACGTGCTGCTGGCGTGGGAGAACGAAGCCTACCTGTCGGTGAAGGAATTCGGCCCCGACAAGTTCGACATCGTCACCCCGTCGCTGTCCATCCTGGCCGAGCCGCCGGTGAGCGTGGTGGACAAGGTGGTGGACAAGCACGGCACCCGCAAGGTGGCCGAAGCCTACCTGCGCTACCTGTACAGCCCGGAAGGCCAGGAGCTGGCGGCGAAGAACTACTACCGCCCGCGTGACCCGAAAGTAGCCGCCAGGTACGCCGGCCAGTTCAGCAAGGTGAAGCTGTTCAGCATCGACCAGCTGTTCGGTGGCTGGACCCGCGCGCAGAAGACCCACTTCGCCGACGGCGGCGTGTTCGACCAGATCCAGGTGAAGTGATGCTGAGCCGCCTGCCGTTGCAGCTGCTTGCCGACGGCGGGCTTGCCGATGGCCGCACCCTGCTGGCGCTGGCGCGCGGGCAGGGTGCGTTCGTGCTGGAAGCGCTGCCGGCGCTGGATGTCTGGCTGCAGGCCGCCACGTCACCGTTCGTGCTGCTGGCGCATGGCGACTTCTGCCTGCCGGCACTGGCGGCCGTGGACGCAGACAGCCGCTGCCGTGCCGCGCTGCTGCTGTCGCCGCAGGGCGACCCGCTGAGCGCGCGGGCGTTGCCGTATCCCGCACTGGTGGCCTGCCACCGCCCCGACCCGCGTTACCCGCGCCTCACCCAGGCCGCCGGCCTCGCCGCCGCCTGGCAGGCGCGGCTGCATTTGCTGTCCGGCAGTGATGACGCTACCGAACTGGCGCCGCTGCTGGCCGAACTGAGCCGGCTGGCCAGCCAGCCGCTGGCGGGGGAGTGCTGAGGGGAGGTTGGCCGCATGGTGATGCGGCCAACGTTCTTGTTCCGTTTCTTGTAGGGCGGGTTGAACCATAGGTTCATACCCGCGCACAGCCAATCACCTCACGCGGGTATGGCCTGTGGTCAACCCGCCCTACGAGGTTAGGCGCTTCCACCAAAGCAACCTTCCAAAAATAGTGCGTAGGTTGGGTTGAGCGCAGCGAAGCCCAACGTTTACCGAGTCAGGTTTTGTATCCGCTGCGCGGATGTTGTTTGAAGTCGCCGGTTCCGCCCGGCGTACGGGGAGGGGGGGCGTGCCGCCGCCCCCCTCCACCCCCGCTCGCCCCAATGGTCCGCGAAACCCCGGCAAAAACGGCACCCGCAAGGCGCGGCCGAACTCGCCGCGCGCTAACGTCGCGCGGCTCAGACAAAGCGGCCGCTTAAAACCTTGCGGATACCGTTTTTGCCGGCGCTCCCCGTGGGGCAGTTTGGGTGCTACACAACGTTGGCCGCATGTTGTGGTCGTGGGTTGATGCGGCCAACGTTTTTGTTTCGTCTCTACGAGTGGCGCCGCCAACGGTAGGGCGGGTTGAACCAACGGTTCATACCCGCGCAAGCCGCCAACATTGCGCGGGTATGCCTGCGGCCAACCCGCCCTACGGCAGACCTCCACCCGACAATTATGCCCACAAAACAAACAGCAGAACCGAACCGACGTGCCCCAATCCCGTTGGCGCGAGCCGTGCAAAATGGTGCGCCCCAGGTTTTAAGACGCCGATCTGTCTGAGTCCCGAGCCGTTAGCGAGGGGCGAGTTCGGCGGCGCCTGGGGCGTGCCTTTTTGCACGGGGTTTCGAGCAGCCGCCGGGGCGCCGGGGATTGTTAAGGGGGCCGCGGTGGCCCCCTTAACCTGTCCGCCGGGCGGAACCGGCACCTAAATCATCATCCGCGCAGCGGATACAGAACTACCCGCAAAACCACGCGGTGAACGTTGGGCTTCGCTACGCGCAACCCAACCTACGCGCTGTTTTGCCGGCGCTTCCCGTGGGGCAATCGGGCGCTTCACAACGTTGGCCGCATACCTTGTTCTGGGCTTATGCGGCCAACGTTTTTGCTCACCTTGCGTGCTCAGTCTGACAGTCGGGCCACCAGGCTACTGCATGCCTGCTCAGCAAATTTCCTGGCCCATTCTTCCGTTTTCATGAATTCCGGCTGTAATCGGGCAAGTGCCGCTGCCGACCAGCGGTGCTGGATGGCCCGAGGTGGCAGGTGGTCTGTTTCGGAGACGATCACAGCTAGTGTCCGAATGTCCGGGTCGTCTTCGGTAATACCCGTCTGCCCTTGCAAGGCATGGGCCTGAAGTGCGCCTTCAAAAAAGGACAGCTCTCCGGCCAGCATGGCCTGGCAGAGGGCACGCAGTTGCTGGCGAGCCTGGCGTTGCTGAATGTCGATAGGGGGAGTGTTCATGGTGAGTGCTGTTCACTTATTGGCATGCTGGGGTCTGGAATGGGAGTGTCATGCGGCCAAGCTTTGCGAGGTTGGGCATTGATGATAGCCAGTTGCATCCGCTTGCCGCCAACCTTGTGCCGTGATTGGCGATGGCGACGATGATGATGGAACGCCGGTTAAGCCGAGCATCCGAGCTACGCGCCGGCTACGCCCGGCATCAATTTTTAAAACCACCCGCTATATCAATACGCCACATTCCGCTTTTTCAGTTATTGAATAAGCAACGAAGAAATCCTTATTTTTCGAATAAGGGGCCGGCCAATATCCTGTGGCCAGTTATATAGCCACAGGACGCACCATGAACCCGACCACCCGAGGAGCCGCCGCATGAGCCGTGCCGCTACCTTGCCCCGTGTGCTGCCCGGCTTCGGCCTGTCGCTGGGCTTTACCCTCACTTATCTGTCGCTGATCGTGCTGATTCCGCTGTCGGCGGTGTTCTTCCGCGCCAGCGGCCTGAGCCTGGATGGCTTCTGGGCGGCGGTGAGCGCGCCGCGCGTGCTGGCGTCCTACCGGCTCAGCTTCGGCATGGCGCTGCTGGCGGCGGCCATCAACAGCGTGTTCGGCCTGCTGCTGGCCTGGGCGCTGGTGCGCTACCGCTTTGCCGGCAAGAAGCTGGTGGATGCGCTGGTGGATCTGCCGTTCGCGCTGCCCACCGCGGTGGCCGGCATCGCGCTTACCGCCCTGTACGCCGGCAACGGCTGGCTGGGGCGCTACCTGGAGCCGCTGGGCATCAAGGTGGCGTTCGGGCCGCTGGGGGTGCTGGTGGCGCTGGTGTTCATCGGCCTGCCCTTCGTGGTGCGCACGGTGCAGCCGGTGCTGGAAGACCTGGAGACCGAGCTGGAGGAAGCCGCCTCCAGCCTGGGCGCGCACCGCTGGCAGACTTTCCGCCACGTGATCCTGCCGGTGCTGCAGCCGGCGCTGATGACCGGTTTCGCGCTGGCCTTCGCCCGCGCGGTGGGCGAGTACGGCTCGGTGATCTTCATCGCCGGCAACATCCCCATGGTGTCGGAGATCACCCCGCTGATGATCATCAGCAAGCTGGAGCAGTACGACTATGCCGGCGCCACCGCCATTGCCGGGGTGATGCTGGTGCTGTCCTTCCTGCTGCTGCTGGCTATCAACGGCCTGCAGGCCTGGCAGGCGAAACGTAGCGGAAGGAGTGCATGATGGCCGGCGCCGTTTCCAATCTCTATGCCCAGCACGACCGCGCAGCGCTGCTGGAAAGCCGCCAGGCCACCCGTGAGCCGGCGTGGGTGAAATACACCATTCTCGGCCTGGCACTGGGTTTCTTCGCCGTGTTTCTGCTGCTGCCGCTGGCAGTGGTGTTCGCCGAGGCGCTGGCCAAGGGCTGGGATACCTACCTTGCCGCGCTGCTGGAGCCGGACGCGCTGTCGGCGGTGAAGCTCACCCTGCTGGCGGCGCTGATCTCGGTGCCGCTGAACCTGGTGTTCGGCGTGGCGGCGGCGTGGGCGATCACCCGTTTCGATTTTCGCGGCAAGCAGCTCTTGATCACCCTGATCGACCTGCCGTTCTCGGTGTCTCCGGTGGTGGCGGGCCTGGTGTACGTGCTGGTGTTCAGCAGCCACGGCTGGGTAGGCCCCTGGCTGCTGGGCCACGACATCAAGATCATCTTCGCGGTGCCGGGCATCGTGCTGGCCACCGTGTTCGTCACCGTGCCCTTCGTTGCCCGCGAGCTGATTCCGCTGCTGCAGGCGCAGGGCCGCGAGGAGGAAGAAGCCGCGGTGGTGCTGGGCGCGCGCGGCTGGCAGGTGTTCTGGTATGTGACGCTGCCGAATGTGCGCTGGGCGCTGCTGTACGGCGTGATTCTCAGCAATGCGCGGGCGATGGGCGAATTCGGCGCGGTGTCGGTGGTGTCCGGCCATATCCGTGGCGAGACCAACACCCTGCCGCTGCACGTGGAGATTCTTTACAACGAGTACCAGTTCGCTGCCGCCTTCGCCGTGGCCAGCCTGCTGGCACTGCTGGCACTGGTGACGCTGGCGGTGAAGAGCTGGGTGGAGTGGCGCGCCACGCGCAATTGAATACATCACCCGGGCCAGTGAGCGCTCGGGACTAGGTTGGCCGCAAGACGGCAACGGAGAAACAAGATGAGCATCCAGGTACAGAACATACACAAGGCATTCGGCGATTTCGTCGCCCTCGACAATCTCTCGCTGGATTTCCCCAGCGGCGAACTGGTGGCGCTGCTGGGGCCGTCCGGCTGCGGCAAGACCACGCTGCTGCGCGTCATCGCCGGGCTGGAGCAGGCCGACAGCGGCCGCGTGCTACTGGATGGCGAGGACGCCTCCGACACCCACGTGCGCGAGCGCCAGGTGGGCTTCGTGTTCCAGCACTACGCGCTGTTCCGCCACATGACGGTGTTCGACAACGTGGCCTTCGGCCTGCGCATGAAGCCGCGCAGCCAGCGCCCGAGCGAGGCGGACATCAAGCGCAAGGTGCATGAGTTGCTGAGCCTGGTGCAGCTGGACTGGCTGGCGGACCGCTTCCCGGCGCAGCTGTCCGGCGGCCAGCGCCAGCGCATCGCCCTGGCGCGCGCGCTGGCGGTGGAGCCGCGCGTGCTGCTCTTGGACGAGCCGTTCGGCGCGCTGGATGCCAAGGTGCGCAAGGAGCTGCGCCGCTGGCTGCGCCGCCTGCACGACGAGCTGCACATCACCTCCATCTTCGTTACCCACGACCAGGAAGAAGCGCTGGAAGTGGCCGACCGCGTGGTGCTGATGAACCACGGCCGCGTGGAGCAGATCGGCAGCCCGGGCGAGGTATACCGCCAGCCGGCCACGCCCTTCGTCTATGGCTTCCTGGGTGCGGCCAACCGTTTCGAGGGCAGCGGCAGTGCCGGCGGCATCGCGGTGGGCAGCGCCCGCCTGTCCAGCGAGCCGGGCTACGATGGCCGGGTGATCGCCTTCGTGCGGCCGCATGAACTGGATATCATCCCCAGGGAGGCGGGCGAGGGCATACCGGCGCGCATCAGCCGCGTGCTGACGCTGGGTGCGCTCACCCGCGTGGAGCTGGAGGGTCGCGACGAGCTGGCCGGCCAGCAGTTCGACGTGGAACTGCCGGCGGAAAGCCTCCTTGCCGCCGGCCTGCAGGCCGGGCAGCCGGTACGACTCAAGCCGCGCAGCGTGCGCGTGTTCGCCAACAACGAAACGGCAGGTGCCGCATGAATTTCCAGCAGCTACGCATCATCCGCGAGACAGTGCGGCAGAATTTCAACCTCACCGAGGTAGCCAATGCGCTGTTCACCTCGCAGTCCGGCGTCTCCAAGCACATCAAGGACCTGGAAGACGAGCTGGGCGTGGAGCTGTTCGTGCGCAAGGGCAAGCGCTTTCTCGGCCTGACCGACCCCGGCAAGGAGCTGCTCACCATCGTCGAGCGCATGCTGCTGGATGCCGGCAACATCAAGCGCCTGGCCGAGCAGTTCAGCCAGCGCGACGAAGGCCAGCTCACCATTGCCACCACCCATACCCAGGCGCGCTACGCGCTGCCCAAGGTGGTGACCGCGTTCAAGAAGGCCTTCCCCAAGGTACACCTGGTGCTGCACCAGGCCAGCCCGGACGAGCTGGTGCGCCTGCTCTTGGCCGGCGAAGCCGACATCGGCATCGCCACCGAGGCGGTGGCCGAGGTGCCGGAGCTGGTGTCCTTCCCCTACTACAGCTGGCACCACGCGGTGATCGCACCGCCGGAACACCCGCTGCATGGCCAGCCGCTGTCGCTGGAGACACTGGCCGATTACCCCATCGTCACCTACCACCAGGGCTTTACCGGCCGCGCGCAGATCGACCGCGCCTTCGCCGATGCCGGCCTGGCACCGGACATCGTGATGGCGGCACTGGATGCCGACGTGATCAAGACCTATGTGGAGCTGGAGCTGGGCGTGGGCATCATCGCCTCGATGGCGGTGGATGCGCAGCGCGACAGCCAGGTGCGGGTAGTGCCGGGCGAGCCGCTGTTCGGCCACCAGACCACCCGCGTCGCCATCCGCCGCGGCCACTACCTGCGCAGCTTCGCCTACCGCTTCATCGAGCTGTGCTCGGCGGCGCTGGACGAAGACACCGTGCGCCGGGCGCTGTCGCCGCTGGCGCAGGATTGAGCTGATTACGATCTTTGGCTCGCGAGGACGTGAGCCTGTTCTGCAATGCTTGCGGCCAACTTTGAAGGTTGGCCGCAAGCACGTAGGTTGGGTTGAGCGTAGCGAGGCCCAACGTTTACCGGGTTGGTTTGGTGGTGTTGTCGGGTGTGGAATCCGCTGCGCGGATGATGTTTGAAGTAGCCGGTTCCGCCCGGCGCACGGGGTACTTTCTTTTGCTTTGCCAAAAGAAAGTACCCAAAGAAAAGGCGACCCGGGGCTGCTCGAAACCCCGTGCAAAAAGGCACGCCCCAGGCGCCGCCGAACTCGTCCCTCGCTAACGGCTCGGGACTCAGACAGATCGGCGTCTTAAAACCTGGGGCGCACCATTTTGCCCGCGCTCGCGCCAACGGGATTGGGGCAAGTCGGTTCGGTTCAGCCGGCTCGTAGGGTGGGCAAAGCGCAGCGTGCCCACCAGTGTGATGTTGGCCGCATCCACCCAGGAGCAAGGCAGCCGTCAGCACGGCGTTGTGGTGCCAGCCCGTAGGTTGGGTTGAGCGTAGCGAAGCCCAACGTTTACCGCGTTATCCGGTTTTGTATCCGCTACGCGGATGATGTTTGAAGTCGCCGGTTCCGACCGGCATATGTGGATTGGCTCGCGGTAGGGCGGGTTGGCCGCAGGCCATACCCGCGCAGAGTTGGCGGCTTGCGCGGGGATGAACCGTTGCTTCAACCCGCCCTACTTGCTGGGAGAGCGGCTTTGCCACGCGGCGGCCAACCTTGTTGCGATAAGGTTGGCCGCAAGCATTTTCTGCCCATCAGCTACGCACCGCCCGTGCCGGCAGCGCCTGCCACAGCGCCGCGCCGGCGATCAGCAGGCCGCCGATCCAGCCGCTGCCGGCCAGCGGCTCGCCCAGCCAGGCCACCGCGAACAGCGCGCCCCACAGCGGCTCGCTGCCCAGCAGCAGCGCCACCTTGCTGGGGCTGGAGTCGGCCAGCGCGCGGTTCATCGCCCAGAAGGCGAACAGGGTGCAGAACAGCACCAGGAAGGCAATGGCCAGCCAGAACGGCGCCACTGTCGGCAGCGGCGGCAGCCCGCCGGGCTGCAGTAGCGCGAGCAGTAGTGCCCCGACGCCCACCAGCGCGCTCTGCACGCCGGTGAGGCCCAGCATGTCGATACCCTTGCCGGCGGTAAGCCGGGTGGCAAGGCAGGTCTGCACGGCACGCAGCAGCGCCGCCAGCAGCATCAGCGCATCGCCGCTGGCAAAGCGGCCGGCCGCCATGCCGGTGAGCAGCCAGGTGCCCAGCAGCGACACGATGGCCGCCAGCCATAGCCGCGCCGCCGGGCGTTTGCCGAACCACAGCCATTCCACCGGCGGCGTCAGCAGCAGGCACAGGCTGATCAGGAAGGCGGCGTTGCCGGCGCTGGTGTGCGCCACGCCATAGGTTTCCACCAGGATCACCGTCAGCAGCCCGGCGCCTATCGGCAGCGCCGCTCGCAGCGTGGCAGCCTGCTGCGCGCGCGGCAGCCGCAACCAGTAGGGCAGCAGCAACAGCGCGCTCAGCAGAAAGCGCAGCGCGATGACGCCGGCTACCGGGTAGAAGGCCAGCGCGCTCTTCACCATGCTGTAGCTGCCGCCCCAGATGGCGGCGGTGAGCAGCAGCAACAGTTCGGCGGGAATCAGGATGCGGTTCATGGCGGGCTCCTTGCATGTGTTGGCTACCAGTATGAAACTGCATGCCGGTATTGATAATCGGCCATTCAGGCACAGGATTTTTGCGCCATGAGAACAAGTGAGCTATTGCCGCTGCTGGCGGACCTGGCAGTGCTGGTGGAAGTGGTGGAGGCGGGTTCCTTCAGCGCCGCCGCGCGGCTGCAGGGCAGCACGCCGTCGGCGGTGAGCCGGCAGATTGCCCGGCTGGAGGCGGCGCTGGGGCTGAAGCTGCTGGAGCGCAGCACGCGGCGGCTGCGGCTGAGCAGTGGCGGGCAGGAGGTGCTGCGCCACGCCCGCGCCATGCTGGAGGCGGCCCGCGCCGCCTGCGACGGCGCTGCGCACCACGCCAGCAGCGTCAGCGGCCGGGTAAGGTTGGCCGCACCCAAGGCGGCGCTGCGGCAGCTGATTCATCCACAGCTGCCCGGCCTGCTGCAACTTTATCCACAGTTGTCGCTGGAGTTGCAGGTAACCGACCAGGTGGTGGACCTGATCGCCGACGGCGTGGACATCGCGCTGCGCCTGGGCGACCCGCCGCCCGGCTACGTGGCGCGGCCGTTCATGGAGGTGCGTACCCTGCTGTACGCCGCGCCGGCCTACCTGGCGGCCAACGGCACGCCGCAACATCCGGCCGAGCTGGTGCGCCACAGCTGCCTGCAGCTGGCGGAGCTGCCGGGCGACGACGAATGGTGCCTGATGCGCGACAACGAGCGGGTGGTGGTGAATGTGCGCGGCCGCTATGCCAGCAACCACAGCGAGATGCGGCGCGAAGCAGCCGAGTGGGGGCTGGGCATCGCCTGCCTGCCGGATTTCTCGGTACGGCAGCAGCTGGCGGATGGCAGCCTGCAGCAGGTGCTGCCGGGCTGGCAGTTGCTGGGGCGCTACCAGGGCAGCTGCTGGCTGGTGTACCACGCCGACCGCTACCGCTCGCCACGGGTGCGCGCGGTGGTGGATTACCTGCTGCAGATTGCTGCCGATCTAGGCCAGCAGCGCGCGTAGCAGGCCGATGCCGGCACAGGCGGCAATCACCGGGATTACGCCGCGGCCGCCCTTTACCAGCGCCCACAGGCTGGCGGCGGCCAGCAGCGCGGCGAACCAGTCGATGCCGGCGGCGAGTCCGTGCGGCCACAGCAGGTGCCGGCCGAAGAACAGCGCCAGGTTGACGATCACCCCCACCACCGCGGCGGTGATGGCGGTAAGCGGCGCGGTAAAGCCCAGCTTGCCGCGGGTGTGCTCCACCAGCGGTGCGCCGGCGAGAATGAACAGGAAGGATGGCAGGAAGGTGTACCAGGTGACCCAGCTGGCGGCGACGATGCCGCTGATGCTCGCGCTGCCGGCGCCGAACAGCGGCGCGCCGTAGCCGCCGACAAAGGCGACGAAGGCCACCACCATGATCAGCGGCCCCGGCGTGGTTTCGCCCAGCGCCAGGCCGTCCATCATCTGCCCCGGGCTCAGCCAGCCGAAGTGCGTCACCGCGCCCTGGTAGACGTAGGGCAGCACCGCGTAGGCGCCGCCGAAGGTCAGCAGTGCCGCCTTGGTGAAGAACCAGCCCATCTGCGGCAGCGTGTGCTGGCTGCCGGCAAGGCTGACGGCCAGCAGCATCGGCAACCCCCACAACAGCGCACCGCTCAGGATCAGGCGCAGCAGCTTGCCGTGGCTGTAGGTGGCATGTGGCGGTGGCGGGGTGTGGTCGTTGATCAGCGCCTGGCTGTCGTCCGGCGCGCCGCTGGCGGCGTGCCCCTTGCCGCCGGCAAATACCTGCGGCCAACGTCTGGCACCCAGCCAGCCGGCCATGCCGGCCAGCAGCACGATGGCCGGGAACGGCAGCGCGAATAGCGCCAGCGCCAGCAGCGCGGCGGCGGCGATGCCCCACAGCAGCGGGTGCTTCAGCGTGCGGCTGCCTATGCGCCAGGCGGCCTGCAGCACGATGGCCAGCACCGCCGCCTTGATGCCGGCAAAGGCGCCGGCCACCAGCGGCAGCTGGCCGAACACCATGTACAGCCAGGACAGCGCAATCAGGATCAGCAGCGAGGGCAGCACGAACAGCACCCCGGCCACCACGCCGCCGCGGGTACGGTGCATCAGCCAGCCCAGGTAGGTGGCCAGCTGCTGTGCCTCCGGCCCCGGCAGCAGCATGCAGTAGTTGAGTGCGTGCAGGAAACGCTGCTCGGAAATCCAGCGCTTGTTGTCCACCAGCTCACGGTGCATCAGCGCGATCTGTCCCGCGGGGCCGCCGAAGCTGAGCAAGCCCAGCTTCAGCCAGAAGCGCAGGGCATCGCGAAATGGCACGGCGGGGTGGGACATGGCGGGCTCCGGACAGCAAAACACCCCGTACGGGACGGGGTGTTACGGGAACAAGGTTGGCCGCAAGGGCCAGGCTTGTTGTTACTTCTATTACTTCTCGACGAAGGCGCGCTCGATGGCGTAGTGGCCCGGCTCGCCCATGCGCGGCGATTCGTGGAAGCCCAGTTCGTCCAGAATGTGGCAGGTGTCGTCCAGCATTGCCGGGCTGCCGCACAGCAGGGCGCGGTCGGTTTCCGGGTTCAGCTGCGGGATGCCCAGCTGCTTGGCCAGCTCGCCGCTCTTGATCAGGTCGGTCAGACGGCCCTGGTTGCGGAACGGCTCGCGGGTAACGGTCGGGTAGTAGACCAGCTTCTCGCGTACCAGCTCGCCCAGGTACTCGTGCTCGGCCAGTTCCTTGGTGATGTAGTCGTGGTAGCCCAGCTCGTTCACCCAGCGCACGCCGTGGATCAGGAAGATCTTGTCGTACAGGTCGTAGACTTCCGGGTCCTTGATGATGGACATGAACGGTGCCAGGCCGGTGCCGGTGGACAGCAGGAACAGGTGCTTGGCGCCCGGCAGCAGGTTGTCCTGCACCAGGGTGCCGGTGGGCTTGCCGGAGATCACCACCTTGTCGCCCGGCTGCAGGTGCTGCAGGCGCGAGGTCAGCGGGCCGTTTGCCACCTTGATGGAGTAGAACTCTAGGTGTTCTTCCCAGTTGGCGCTGGCCACGGAGTAGGCGCGGATCAGCGGTTTGCCGTTCACCTCAAGACCGATCATCACGAACTGGCCGTTGATGAAACGCAGACCCGGGTCGCGGGTGCAGGTGAAGCTGAACAGGGTGTCGTTCCAGTGATGAACGGACTGGACGGTTTCGGTCGTGAGGGTAGCCATGTGTGTTTGTCTCTACATGCGGCAGTAATTCAACAGGCGCGTATTCTACCCCAGCTTCCAAATAACTGCTTGGACGGAAAGGTTCTGTCTTTATTGCTTTTTTGATATTACTCAATTTATGTAATGAGAGTAATTCTCGAAATTTGGCTAAACGCCGCCCTGGCGGGCGATCCGCCCGGCAACTTGCCGCCGCCGGACGCGCAGGTTATGTTGCTGTGCAACAACAAGCGGGAGAGATCAGGGCATGAAACTGTGCGTGATAAACGGGGACGGCATCGGCCGCGAGGTGGTTCCACAGGCGCTGCGGGTGCTGCAAACGCTGCTGCCGGCGCTGCAAACGGTAGCGGCGGAAGCCGGATGGGACACATTCCGCCAGCACGGCACCGCGCTGCCGGCTGCCACGCTGGCGGCAGCGCGCGACTGCGGCGCGGTGATCTTCGGAGCGGTGAGTTCGCCGGCGCACAAGGTGGCCGGCTACCGCTCGCCCATCGTGCAGCTGCGCCGCGAGCTGGGCTGCCACGCCAACCTGCGGCCAACCCTGAGCCTGCCCGGCTGCGGCGTCGACGGCATCGACCTGCTGATCGTGCGCGAGAACACCGAGGACCTGTACATCGGCGAGGAGCAGTCCGACGGCGACACCGCCTCCGCCATCAAGCGCATCACCCGCGCCGCCTCGCAGCGGGTGGCGCAAAGCGCCTGCGAGCTGGCGGTGGCCGAGGGCCGGCGGCGGCTTACCATCGTGCACAAGGCCAATATCATGCCGCTCACCGACGGCCTGTTCCGCGACGTGGCGCGTGAGGTGGCGGCCGGCTACCCGCAGCTGGCGGTGGACGAGCTGCTGGTGGATACCGCCGCGCTGAAGCTGGCGCAGGCGCCGCAGGGCTTCGATATGTTGCTGGCGCCCAATCTGTACGGCGACATCCTGTCCGACCTGGCGGCGGCGTTCGGCGGCGGCCTGGGCGTGGCCGCCTCGCTGAACCTGGGCGCGCAGGCCGCCATTGCCGAGCCGGTGCATGGCTCGGCGCCGGACATCGCCGGGCAGGGCATTGCCAACCCGGTGGCCAGCCTGCTGTCGCTGGCCATGCTGCTGCGCCACTGGTGGCGGCTGCCAGAGTTGGCCGCACGGCTGGAGCAGGCGGTGCGCGCCACGCTGGCGGCCGGCACCCGCACGCCGGATCTGGGCGGCAGTGCCGGTACGGTCAGCTTTTGCGATGCAGTGATTGCGCGGCTGTAGGGCGGGTTGAGCCCGCGGTTCATACCCGCGTGGCTGGCCGGCAGCGTACCCGCGCCACTGCGACAAGGTGTCGCATTCCGCCGTCGCCGGTCACCCGCTACAGTGGCGGCTGCGGGAAGGCGTTCCCGCGCTCCAAGCGAACTGCCTGCCGCCCGCCTGTCGGGCGGCTTGTTTTTGCCGTGCGACAAAATGCCGCAAGCGGCAGTGGCAGTACTCGCGCAGCGGCAATGCTAAAGTGCCGGCCATGACTTCCCCTGTTTCCCCTTTCCTGTCTGCCGGCCGGCTGGAGGCCGTGTCGCAGCGGCTGTACCTGCTGCGCTGGGCCATGCTGGGCAGCGCGCTATTGCTGCTGTTGCTGGCGTTTGCCCGCCAGCTGCAGCTGCCGTGGCTGCTGCTGTGGCAGGCGCTGACCACGCTGGCGCTGCTCAACCTGTCGCTGCCCTGGCTGGCGCGGCGCGCGCTCGGCCCGCGGCAGTTGCTGGCGCTGGGGCTGGCCGGCGATGTGCTGGTGCTGACCGAGCTGCTGGCGTTCAGCGGCGGTGCGGCCAACCCCTTGGCCTCGCTGTACCTGCTGCCGGTGCTGTTCGGCGCCTTGCTGCTGCCGGCGCGGCAGGCCTGGGGCCTGGCGCTGGCCAGCCTGGGCGCCTACGCGCAGCTGTTCGCCTGGCATCTGCCCTGGCCGCTGGCCGGCGACGATGCCGCCTACGCTTTCCGCCTGCACCAGGTCGGCATGTGGCTGACCTTCGCCGTGTCGGTGTTGCTGCTGACGCTGTTCGTGTCCTACCTGGTGGCGCAGTTGCAGCAGCGCGAGGCGGCGCTGGCGGCGGCGCGCGAAGCACAACTGCGCAACGAACAGCTGGTAGGGCTGGGGGTGCAGGCCGCGGCGGCGGCGCACATGCTGTCCACCCCGCTGGGCACGCTGACCCTGCTGTGCGACGAGATGCTGCACGACGCCAGCGGCGCGCAGCGCGACGACCTGCTGCTGATGCAGCGTCAGCTGCAGCTGTGCCGTGAGGCGCTGGTGCAGTTGCGTGCCGGCAGCAGCGGCGAGGGCGAAGTGCTGCCGGTGTGCCGCCAGCTGGAACTGCAGCTGCAGGGCTGGCACAGCACACGGCCGCAGGTGCGGCTGCTGCGGCTTGGCCTGCTGGAAGGCGGCCCGGCACTGCGGCTGGATGCACGCTTCTGGCCGGCGCTGTTCAACCTGCTCAACAACGCTGCCGATGCCGCCGGTAGCGGCGCGGCTGACAGCTGCGAGGTGGAGCTGAGCGTGGCGGTGGAGGGTGCCTGGCTGCGGCTGGATATCCACAACCGCCGCGGCAGCCTGAGCGCGGCGCAGCTGCAGCAGGCCGGCTTGGCGCCGCTGGATTCCGGCAAGCCGGCCGGGCTGGGCCTGGGCGTGCTGCTGTCGCATGCCACGCTGTCGCAGCTGGGTGGCGAACTGAAACTCGACAACGACCCGGCCGGCGGGGTGCGCGCCATCGTGCGCTTGCCGCTGGACGGGCAAAGCGGATAGCGCATGAACAGCATCCTGATCATCGACGACGACGCCACCTTTGCCACGGTGCTGGCGCGTAGCCTGGCCCGCCGTGGCTTGACCGTGACGCATGTCGCCAGCGCAGCGGCGGCGCTGGACGCGCTGCAAGCGGCGCCGGACGGCATCATCCTCGACCTCAACCTGGCCGGCGACAGCGGCCTGCGCCTGCTGCCGCAGCTGCTGGCCGCCGCGCCGGCGGCGCGGGTGCTGGTGCTCACCGGCTATGCCAGCATTGCCACCGCGGTGGAGGCGGTGAAACTGGGGGCGGTGAACTACCTGGCCAAACCGGCCACGGTGGACGACATCCTGGCGGCGCTGGGGCAGCTTGCGGCCAACCCGGAGGCGCCGCTGGCCTGCGCGCCGATGTCGCTGAAGCGGGTGAGCTGGGAGTATCTGCAGCGGGTGCTGGCCGAACACGGCGGCAATGTGTCGGCCACCGCGCGGGCGCTGGGCATGCACCGGCGCAGCCTGCAGCGGATGCTGGCAAAACGGCCGGTAAAGGAATGAACGGCAGCGCTGCGAGCGTACGCAACGTTACCTAAGTACCTGATGAAGCAATGGACAAGCTAGAGCAATTACGCTAAATTGTGCAGCGCACTCAAACCGAAAGGTTTTTGTGGTGTTAGCCCCTCGAAGCATCTGCCGGCCCCTCGCCGGTGTGATGTTTCTTCCTCGTGTTGGCCCCTGTGGAAACCCTCAGGGGATTTTTTTTGCCTGCTCGCCGGGCGTATCCCCGCCACCATTGCGCTGCTCCCAGTCGGCCAGGTAGGCCACCAGCGCGTCCGGCGCCAGCGGTCTGGCAAACAGGTAGCCCTGCGCGGTGTCGCAGCCGATCTTGGACAGGAAGTTCGCCTGTTCCGCCGTTTCCACCCCCTCGGCAGTGATGCTCAGCATCAGGCTGTGCGCCAGGGTGACGATGGCGCGGCAGATGGCGCAGTCGCGCACCGCTTCCGGGGTGTCCTTCACGAAGGAGCGGTCTATCTTCAGCCGGTCTATGGTCAGGTGCTTGAGCAGTGCCATCGAGGAATAGCCGGTGCCGAAGTCGTCGATGGCGATGCTCACCCCCAGCGCCTTCAATTCGCCCAGCACCCGCTGGCTGTCTTCCATGATCTGCAGCGTGCTCTCGGTGACTTCCAGCTCCAGCAGGTGCGGGTACAGCCCGGTTTCCAGCAGGATCAGCCCCACCCGCCGCACGAAATCCGGCGCCGCGAACTGCCGTGCCGACACGTTCACCGCCACCCGCAGCGGCAGCTGGTAGCGTTCCTGCCACTCGCAGGCCTGGGTGCAGGCGCTGCGCAGCACCCACTCGCCGATGTCGTGGATCAGCCCGCATTCCTCCGCCACCGGAATGAACTGGTCCGGCATGATCAGCTGCTCGCCGTCGCGCCAGCGCACCAGCGCCTCGAAGCCGGCCAGCGCGTCATCGCCCAGCGTCACCAGCGGCTGGTAATGCAGCTCGAAGGACTGGCGGCGCACCGCCTGGCGCAGATGCTGCTCGGTCTGCATGCGCAGCCGTACCTTGTCGGCCATGCCGTCGTTGAACAGGCACCAGCGGCGCTTGCCCTGGATCTTGGCCTCGTACATGGCGCTGTCGGCGGCGCGCAGCAGCTTGTCGATTTCCTGGCCGTTATGCGGGAACAGCGCAATGCCGATGCTGCAGCTGATCACCACCGGCTCGTCGGTGAGCAGGATGGGCTCTTCCAGCCGGTTGATCAGCCGGTTGGCCAGCTGGATGCATTCGTTCTCGCCGCTGCCGGGGCAGACGATGAAGAATTCGTCGCCGCCGAAGCGGGTGGCCAGGTCGCCGCGGCGGATGGTTTCCTTGATGCGCGCCGCCACGATCTGCAGCAGGCGGTCGCCGGCGGCATGGCCCAGGCTGTCGTTCACCAGCTTGAAGCCATCCAGGTCGATGAACACCAGGCCCAGCGGCTGCTGGTGGCACAGCGCGCGGTCCAGCTCCACTTCCAGCTGCTCCTGCAGCAGGTGGCGGTTGCCCAGGCCGGTGAGCGCGTCGTGAAACGCCATGTGGTTGAGTTCGCGCTGCGCATTGTGGATGCCGGAGATATCCGAGCAGGCAATGATGAAGTGCGACAGCTGCTGGTATTCGTCGTGCACCGCGCAGATGTGCTCCCACACCGGGAACAGCTCGCCGCCGTTGCGCCGGCACAGGATCTCGCCGTTCCACAGGCCGTTGATCTGTTCGGCCAGTTGCAGGTAGAACTCGCCGCTGTGGCGGCGCTCGTGCAGCAGCTCGTCGATATCCTGCCCCATCACCTCGGCAAAGCCGTAGCCGGTCATGCGCAGAAAGGCCGGGTTGACGATCTGTATCGTCCGCTGCGGCGACACGATGGCAATGCCCTCGGCGGTGGTGTGGAACACCGCGCTGGCCTGGCGCAGTTTTTCTTCCATCTGCACCCGCTCGGTCACGTCACGCAGCACGCCCACCAGCTTGGTCTGGCCCTGGTTCTGCCCCTGGAACTGCTTGGCATTCAGCTCCACCCACGCCGCTTCGCCGTCCGGGCGCTGCATGCTGGCTACCATTTCCACCTGGCCGCGCTGCTGCAGCATGGTCAGCAGCTTATCGCGGTCGTTCTTGGCCAGCAGGCGCATGAACGACGGCGCGTTGTCGCGCAGGGTGCCGGGGTGGATGCCGGTGAGCTGCTGGAGATGCCCCTGGCTGAAGAAGGTGGATTGCTGGTCGTCCCATTCCCAGATGCCCAGCTTGGCGGTGTCGATGGCCATCTGCAGCCGGCGGTGCTGGTCGCGGGTTTCCGCCTCGGCGGCGCGGCAGGAAAACGCCATGCGCAGCGTGGCGTTCAGTTCGCGCAGCTCGAAGGGCTTGAGCAGGTAGCCGTAGGGGGCGCTTTCCTCTGCCGCCTTGAGGGTGTTTTCCTCGGCGTAGGCGGTCAGGAACACCACCGGGATGTCCAGCTCCTGGCGCAGCACGGCGGCGGCCTCGGTGCCGCTCATCTCGCCATCCAGGTGGATGTCCATCAGGGTGAGGTCAGGGCGCAGCTCGCGGGCGCGGGCGATGGCGCGCTCGCCGGAGGCGCTGATGTCCACCACCTCGAAGCCCAGGCTGCGGATGCACTCCTTCAGGTCCAGCGCCACGATGCGCTCGTCTTCCACGATCTGTATGCGGTGGCTCATGGCGTTTCTCCCGCCGCCAGCGAGGGAAAGTGCACCACGAAGCGGGTGCCCTGCTGCGGCTGGCTGTGTACCGTCAGCCGGCCCTGCAGCTGGTCGGCCAGCATGGGCAGCAGCTGGAAGCCCAGGGTGCGGCTTTCGCCCAGCTCCACGCCGGCGGGAAGGCCCACGCCGTCGTCGGCCACTTCCAGGCTGTTGTCCGGGCTGCCCGGCTGCAGCTGCAGCCGCAGCGTGCCCTGTTCGCGCCCGGCAAAGGCGTGCTTGAAGGCATTGGTGACGATCTCGTTCACCAGCAGCCCCAGCGGAATGCTCTGCTGCAGCTCCAGGAACACTTCCTCCGGTGGCGGCGCGAACTGCACCGAGATCTTGCGGTTGTCGGCAAAGGAGTGCTGCAGCAGCATCAGCAATCGCTCCAGGTAGGTGGTGAGCGGCACGCGCGAGAAGTCGCTGCGTTCGTACAGCAGCTGGTGGATCAGTGCCATCGATTTGACGTGGTTCTGGCTTTCCACCAGCGCCACGCGCACCGGCGCGGCGGCATTGCGCGCCTGCAGGTTGAGCATGCTGGAGATCACCTGCAGATTGTTTTTCACCCGGTGGTGCACCTCGCCCAGCAGCACGGTTTTTTCCGCCAGCGCCTTTTCCATGGCCTGCTGCGCCTGGTAGCGCGCGGTGACGTTGGTGATGGAGGCCAGCGTCAGCAGCTGGCCGTCGATTTCCAGCGGGTTGAGGCCGATCTCGCACGGAAAGCCGGAGCCGTCGCGGCGCAGCGCGAACAGCGGCTTGCGGTTGGCCATGTCGCGGGTGGAGGGGCTGGCGAAGAAATGCTTCACCAGCGACTGGTGCTGGTTGCGCACGCTGTCCGGCAGCAGGTGTTCGAAGCCCTGGCCGACCAGTTCCTCGCGGGTATAGCCGAACAGCTCTTCCATGCGGCCGTTCACCAGCCGGATCACGCCGTGGCGGTCCACCATCATCAGTGCGTCCGGGGTGGCTTCCACTACCTGGCGGAAGTGGGTTTCGCTCTGGCGCAGCGCGTTTTCGCTGCGGGTGCGGTCACTGACATCGTTGGCCGAACCCACCAGGTGGGTGATCTCGCCGCTGTCGTCGCGCAGCGGCGCCAGCATGAAGTCCAGCGTCACGCGGCTGTCGTCCAGCATGCGCACGCGGATGTCGCGGCGCACCGTCTCGCCGCTGGCGGCGGTGGCCACCACTTCGTGCGCCAGCTGGCGCATTTCCTCGCTGAAGCTCCACCAGAAGGTGTCCCACAGCTTCTGGCCGCGCACGCTGTCCAGGCTGATGCCGGCGGCCTCCAGCGGGGCGCGGTTCACTTCCAGCACCGTGCCATCCGGCGCCAGCACGCCAACGAAGGTAAACAGCTTGTCCAGCACCCGGCGCACGTGCTGCTCGCTCTGGCGCAGGCGGCGCTCGGTGTCGCGGGCGTGAGTGACGTCTTCCACCATGGCGACGATGCCGGCGATGCGGCCCTGCTGGAGGTAAGGATGGTAGCTGGCGTTCCACAGCCGGAAATGGCCGGAGCCCGGCGGCACCTCGGCGCGCGCCTCGAAGTTGCAGCGCGCCTGGCCGCTGGCCATCACGTCGCGCATGATGGCCTCCAGCCGTTCGCCCACGTCCGGCAGCACGTCGCGCGGGGTGCGGCCCAGGTGATAGGCCACGGGGTGGCCGTTGGAATCGGCCAGCAGCTGGTTGATATGGCAGTAGCGCAGCGCCAGATCCAGCACCGCGATGCCGATGGGGGCGCTGTCCAGCAGTGCCGCCAGCAGCGGGTCGCTGGCGAGGGATGAGGTCATGACATGCGGCTCCCGGACGGACTTCTATAAATTCAGGGTAGTCGCAAAGCCCGACAAAACAATGTCATTGCCGCATGTTCATGCGGCAGGCGTGCCGCTTACAGCCATTTGCCGGGGTTCATGATGCCTTGCGGGTCGATGGCGCGTTTCACGCTGCGCATCAGCGCCAGCGCCGCCGGGTCCTTGTAGCGCGCCAGCCAGTGGCCCTTGAGCTGGCCCACGCCGTGCTCGGCGGCCAGCGTGCCGCGGTGGCGGTACACATGCTGGTAGACGATGGCGTTCACCGCGTCCTCGTCGTCGAACAGCGCGGCATTGCCCGGCCGGGTGTAGCTGATGTTGTAGTGCAGGTTGCCGTCGCCGGCGTGGCCGAAGGCGATGATGCGCACGCCGGGGAAGGCCGCCTGCAGCGCCGCGTCGCAATCGGCCAGGAAGGCGGGTATTGCCGAGCTGGGCACGCCGATGTCGTGCTTGATGCTGGAGCCGTCGCGCTTCTGCGTTTCCGACATGTCCTCGCGCAGCTGCCACAGCCGCACGCGCTCCGCCTCGCTGTGCGCCAGCACGCCGTCGCAAAGGTTGGCCGCATGCGCCAGCCAGCCCTCGAACGCCGCCTGCAGCGTGGCCGGCGCACCGCTGTCCGACAGTTCCACCAGCAGCGCCCACGGTGCAAAGAACGGCACCTTACCCGGCTGGTATTTGTCCAGCAGCCGCTGGCAGGCTTCCGACATCATTTCAAAGGTGGTGAGCCGGTCGCCAAAGGCGTTCTGCAGCGCGGTAAGGGTGGCGATGGCCTGCTCGGCACTGTCCACCGCCAGCATGGCGGTGGCGCGGGCGGTGGGCTGCGGGTAGAGCTTGAGCGTGGCGGCGGTGATCAGCCCCAGCTGGCCTTCGGCTCCGATGAACAGCTGCTTCACGTCCAGGCCGCTGGTGTCCTTGCGCAGGCTGGACAGCGCATCCAGCACCGTGCCGTCCGGCAGCACCACCTCCAGCCCCAGCGCCAGCTCGCGCATGGTGCCGTAGCGCAGCACCGCCAGCCCGCCGGCATTGGTGGCCAGGTTGCCGCCGATCTGGCAGCTGCCTTCCGACGCCAGCGACAGCGGGAACAGGCAGCCGGCATCCGCCGCCGCCTGCTGCACCGCCGCCAGCGTCATGCCGGCTTCCACGGTGATGGCGCGGCCCGCCACGTCCACCGCGCGCAGCCGGTTCAGCCGCCGCAGCGCAATCACCAGCTGGCGGCCGCTGCTGTCCGGCGTGGCGGCGCCGCAGGTGGAGGTATTGCCGCCCTGCGGCACGATGGCGAGGTGCTCCGCCGCGCACAGTTTGACCAGCGCCGCCACCTCGGCAGTGCTGGCCGGCAGCGCCACCGCCAGCGGGCGGCCGTGGTAGCGGCCGCGGTAGTCGGTGACGAAGGGCGCCACTTCGTGTTCGGCGGTGAGCAGGTTGGCCGCACCGACGATGGCGGCAAGGCGGGAGACGAGATCGGTCATCGCAGGGCTTTCACAGGGAAAGAGTCAATCGGCGGCATCATCCGCCGCTTGCGGCCAGGCTTCAACCGCCGCGTCGCAGCCGTGGCCTATTGCCAGGTAGCGCCGCGCCAGGCGGCCGAATGCCGGCAGCAGCGCGGCGGGCAGCCAGTGCAGATACTGCCGTGGCGCCGTCAGCAGGCCGCAGTGGTAGCGCGCGGCATCCGCCTGCCAGATGAGGGCGGGGCAGGGGCCGTGGCGGTGGCGCAGCAACAGCCGCGACAGCGGGCAGGGCGCACTGGCGCAGCACACGCCGCAGCCGTTGCACGGCGCGCCGAAGGCCGGCTTGGCCGGGGCCGCGCGCTGCAGCCAGATGCGCTGCGTGGCGGGCATGGCTAGTCGGCGGCTTCCGCTTCCGGCTCGGCGATATCCGGCGCCATCAGCGTGTCCGGGTGTTCCCAGCCGGGCTGGGCGGCGATGCGCGCCAGCCAGGCGGCGATATGCGGCCAAGCTTGCACATCGATGCCGGCATCGGCGGCCCACCACAGGTAGGCGCTGGCGGAGACGTCGACAATGCTGAAGCCGCTGGCCAGCAGGTAGTCCTGACCGGCGAGATGGCTGTTCAGGGTGTCCAGATCGTGCTGGCAGCGCGCCGCCAGCCAGTCCAGCACCGCCGGTGGCTGTGGCTCGAACTTGCGGGCAAAGCGCAGGTTGGGCAGCGACAGGCCGATGCGGTTGGCCTCCCAGCACAGCCATTCGCGGATTGCTTGCTTGTCGCCGGGGCGGCCGGCCAGCACGCCTTCGCTTTCCGCCAGCCACTGCAGGATGGCGTCCGACTGCACCATGGCCACGCCGTCCACCACCAGCGCCGGCACTTCGCTCCAGCGGCTGGCGGCACGAAACTCCTCCGGCCGCGCCTCGCGCGCGGTGGCCAGATCGACATGGCGGTATTCATGGGATACATCGCCCAGCACCAGCGCCAGGCGCACTTTGTAGCTGTGGCCGGAGTCGCGGTTGCCGTACAGGATCAGATTGCTCATGGTGAAAGGCCGTCGGGCTGCAAAACGGCGATGATACGGGGCGCGCCGGCTGGCGGCCAACTGTCTTGTGACGGCGGCATGGGCAGGCTTGCGGCCAACGTGTACTTCGTCACACGCAGGGTGGGCAAAGGCCATGGGCCATGCCCACCGGCGGGAGTCACTGGCGGGCACGCTACGCTTTGCCCACCCTGGCCTGGCCCGGTAGCTACTTCTGCCAGTAGGTCTTCACGTTGACGAATTCGTACAGGCCGAACTCGGACAGCTCGCGGCCGTAGCCGGAGGCTTTTACCCCACCGAAGGGCAGGCGCAGGTCGGAGCTGGTGTAGCGGTTGATGAACACCGCGCCGGCTTCGATGTCGCGGCCCAGTTGCCAGGCGCGTTCGGTATCGGCGCTGAAGATGGTGGCGCCGAGGCCGAACGGGGTGTCGTTGGCCAGGCGAATGGCGTCGGCTTCGTCGCGGGCGCGCAGGATGCTGGCTACCGGGCCGAACACTTCCTCGTGGTAGACGCGGCAAGCCGGGGTAACGTCGTCCAGTACCGTGGCGGGGTAGTAGAAGCCCACGCCGTGCGGCATCACGCCGCCACTGAGCAGGCGCGCGCCGTTGTGCGCCGCGTCCAGCACCTGGGCGTGCAGCGCCTCGCGCAGGTCGGCGCGGGTGAGCGGCGCCAGCGTGGTGGCGGTATCCGCCGGGTGGCCGGGCACCAGCGCCTGCACATGCGCCATGAAGGCTTCGATGAAGGCATCGGCCACCTGCGGCACCACGATCATGCGCTTGGCGGCGTTGCAGCTCTGGCCAGCGTCGCGAAAGCGCGAGTGCGCGGCCTCGGTGGCGGCGGTTTCCACGTCGGCATCGGCCAGTACGATGAAGGGGTTGCTGCCGCCCAGCTCCAGCACCGATTTTTTCAGGTGGCGCCCGGCCATGGCCGCCACCTGGCGGCCGGTGCCGGTGGAGCCGGTGAAGGCCACCGCGTCCACGCCGCGGATGGCGTCGTCCACCGCATCGTGGTTGATCCACGCCACGTCCAGCACGTCCAGCCCGGCATCTCGCACGATGTCCAGCAGCAGCGCGGTGCTCTGCGGCACCGACGGCGCCGGTTTCACCAGGCAGGCATTGCCGGCCATCAGCGCCGGCACCGCGAAGCGCAGCACCTGCCACACCGGGTAGTTCCACGGCATGATGGCCAGTACCAGACCCAGCGGCTCGAAGGCCACGCCGCTCTTGCTGGCGCCGGTGGCGATGTCCTGCGGCGCCAGCAGGCGCGGCGCCAGTTCGGCGTAGTAGCGGATCAGCTGTACCGATTTGTCGATCTCGGCCAGGCATTCGCGCAGCAGCTTGCCCACTTCCAGCGATACCAGTTCCGCCAGCGCGTGGCGCTGCGCCGCCAGGCGGTCGGCCAGCAGCAGCATGCGCTCGGTGCGAGCCACGGTATCCAGCCGCGACCAGCGGTGCTGCGCCTGGCGCAGGCCGGTGAGCAATGGTGGCAGGCAGTCGGCATCGAGGGCGGGGCGGGTGAAGACCACTTCGCCGGAGGCAGGGTTACAGCTGGTGAAGGCGTTCATGGCAGCAGGGGTAGCAGGGCAATGACAGTCGTTAGACTGTAACAAATGCGGCCAACCCTGACCATGCTGCAAGGTTGGCCGCAAGTAGCGCGGGGCCGGCTCAGGCGTTGAGATCCAGTGGCTGCTCGCCGCTGAGGAAGTAGCGAATGGTGTCCTGCACGCTCTTGATGGCATCGCCGAACGGCAGCGGTTCGCTGCCGCGGAAGAACAGCCCCTTGCTGACTTCGCCGCGGAAGGCGGCTGCCAGCTTGAGGTCGATGCAGAACTGGCCGACCTTGGCCAGGCCGTCGCGCAGGCCGCATACCGACAGGCAGTTCAGCGCCTGGGTGCAGCGTTGCGGGTCGGCGCGGGCTGCCGCTTGCAGCTTGTCCTCGCGCTTGAGGTAGCTTTTCAGGAACGGGGTGAGGATGCCGCGCGCCGGCAGGCCGGCCACCGACATGAATTCCACGATGTCTTCCTGTTTGGCCCCGGCCAGAGTGCGTTTGAAGTCGATGTGGGCATCGCCTTCCTCGGTCACCGCGAAGGCGGTGCCGATCTGCACGCCGCTGGCGCCGTATTCGCCCAGGTAGGTCTGCACTTTTTCATGGCTGTTCACGCCACCGGCCACGATCAGCGGAATGCGTTCGCGCTCCAGCCCCAGGCCGCGGAACAGCTCGAAGGTTTCCTCCAGCACGCGCTTGAAATCGAACTTGCCGTCGCTGACGCCGGCGATGCTGGCGGCGCCCAGGTGGCCGCCGGCATGGTTGGGATGCTCGATGACGATGGCGTCCGGCAGGCGGCCCTTTTTCATCCAGCGCTTGAGCACGATGCCGATGCCGCGCGATTCGGACAGGATGGGGATCAGCGCCACCTCCGGGTGGTCGGCGGTCATCTCCGGCAGGTCCAGCGGCAGGCCGGCGCCCATCACCACCGCGTGCGCGCCGGATTCGCAGGCCTGGCGCACCAGCGCGGCGTGGTCGTCCACCGCTTTCATCACGTTCACCGCCACCAGGCCGTGGCCGTCTGCGGCTGCCAGCGCGGCGCGCACTTCGCGGTCCAGCGCGATGCGGTTCAGGCGGTTGATGGCGTCCTGGCCCTGCAGGTTGGCCGCATCGGCCAGCAGGTCGTCGTGCAGGTGGCGCAGGTCCACGCTGGCAATGGTGCCCACGCCGCCCTGGCGCGCCACCGCGCCGGCCAGGCGCTTGGCGGAAATGCCCACCCCCATGCCGCCCTGCACGATGGGCAGCAGCTGGCGATCACGGATGATCAACGGGGAAAAAGTATGCGAGATGGTCATGCCGGTTCCAGCGTCAAAAAAGCAAAGGCAGGATTGTCGGCAGGGAAGGCGCACCCGGCGTTGACCGTGGTCAAGCGGGGCCGGATGAAAAACGGGGCGCCGTGCCTGGCACGGGCGCCCCGCTGGTGTGGCGGCCTGGCGTGTTAAGCCGCCAGGCCTTTCTGCAGTCCAAGCACGATGGCGTGGATGCGGTTGTTGGCGTCCAGCTTGCGGATGATGTTGGCCGCATGGAATTTCACCGTGCGCTCGCTGATGTCGAGAATGGTGGCGATTTCCCAGTTGGTCTTGCCGTGCATCATCCAGTAGAAGATGTCGCGTTCACGGTGCGACAGCGGGTTGCTGCCGCTGCTGGGCGCCGGGCTGATGCGCTGCAGCGCGCGGTGCAGGTGCGGCAGCAGGCTGCCCAGCATGCGCAGCTCGGCGCCGGGCAGGGTGCTGTCCACGCGCAGCTGCGTCAGGTGGCCGTCGTTGTGCAGCGACAGGCAGGCAACGGTCTCGCCGTTTTCCGCACCGAAGAACTGCACCTCGCTGCCCAGGCCCACGCCCTGGCAATCCGGCCCGTGGCTGAGTAGCGGCACGGTGCCGGCACAGAAGCGGCGCGGCGTGCCCAGCCAGCCCTGGTTGGCTACCGGGCCATGATGAATCTGCAGGGTGCCGGTACCACTCTCCTCGGCCAGGCTGTCCAGGTAGCATTGCAGCTGCTGTTCAGAATCCAGTTGCGGCAAGGTGTGGAACCATTGCAGCAAGGTAGTCAACTGTGTGTGCGTCAAGCCGTTGGAGACATGGCCACAGGCAAACGGAATACCCTTTGTCACCTGGCTCTCCTCTGTATGGTTATTTTGAACAGCTATCTTAGCGAAGCAATGTGGGCGTCCCAACGGAATTTCTTCATTGCATGAGTTTTTTGCATGGATGCCATCGCAGATTATCGGGGCTCAACACAAAACAAGGCTGGCAGCGGGAACTTGTTGTTGCAAAACGGCATCACTTTGCAAACTGGCCGGAAGGCCGGTAAATCAGCAAATCTGTCCTATGTGTCATTTACGCTGCTGGCATTTATCAGCTGATCCTTAAATATCTTTAAGCAATGCTTTTTTTCACTTATATTTGACAGAGAAGTTGTAAATTGCATCCGCTTTTGTGTATGACACGTTTTCAAATGGCGTGCACAAGGCGCACTGCCTTACCTCTGTTACGAGATCAACCCTGATGGATACTTTAAAAGCCCTGATGGTCTTCATGACCACTGCCGAGAACGGCAGCTTTTCCGATGCTGCCCGCAAGCTTGGGGTGTCGCCGGCGGCCGTCAGCCAAAGCATTGCCCGCCTGGAGCAGGAACTGGAAGTGCGGCTGTTCAATCGCACCACCCGCCAGCTCACCCTTACCGAGGACGGCCGCCGCTTCTACGCGCAGTGCCGCGGCCCGGTAAACAATCTTGATTCCGCCATCCAGCAACTGAAGGCCAGCCGCGATGAACCGGCCGGCCATCTGCGCATCAGCCTGCCCAATGCCTTTGGCCGCCGCTTCATCCTGCCGCTGATGGAGGAGTTCTGCTCCCGCTTCCCGAAGATCCGCGTGTTCTTCGGCATGGACGACCACTTCAGCGACCTGATCGAGGACGGCTACGACGTGGGCGTGCGCGTGGGCATGATGCCGGACAGCCGCATGGTGGCGCGCCACCTGGCGCACATTCCGCAGTATGTAGTGGCTGCGCCGGGCTACTGGGACGAGCACGGCAAGCCGCGCAACCCGGAAGAGCTGTCGGCACACGACTGCATCAACTTCCAGTTCCCCACCTCCGGCCGCCTGTACAAGTGGGAATTCGAGCGTAGCGGCGAGCGCATTCCGCTGGAAGTGTCCGGCACCTACACCGTGAACGATGTGGATGCGGTGATCGAACTGGCGCGCCTGGGCCTGGGCGTGGCGCAGCTGCCGGCGCACGAGGTGCTGGCCGATGTGCGTGCCGGCCGGCTGGAGGCGGTGCTCACCGACTTCGTATCGATGGAACGTTCCATCTATATCTGCTTCCCGCATCGCGACCACATTGCACCGCGTACCCGCGTGTTCGTGGATTTCGTGCTGGAAAAACTGCTGGAACACCCGGATATCGTCGGCGATCTGCCCGGCGTGGACCTGTCCGCCAAGCGCGCGGCGCTGGGTGATTCGCACGAAGTGTAAGCGAGAGCAATCGCACACGCCCGGCTTGCCGGGCTTTTTTTTGTCTGCTATGTTTAACATATTAGACGTAAGGCGGCATTTATTGCATAATGATTCAACACAAGCCGCCGTGCTGCACTGCAATGTTTAAGAAATAATACGAGGAGCTGTCATGAACCAGACCATCGACCACACCGGGTCCTACTACGCGTATTCGGCCAACCCGTCGCCGGAACGCCCGGCGCTGCGTGGCAGCCTGCGTGCCGATGTCTGCGTGATCGGCGCCGGCTACACCGGTATTTCCACCGCGCTGCACCTGGCCGAAGCCGGCTTCAAGGTCGTGGTGCTGGAAGCCGCCCGCGTGGGCTGGGGCGCATCCGGCCGCAACGGCGGCCAGATCGTCAACAGCTATAGCCGCGATATCGATGTGATCGAAGCCCGCCACGGTGCCGAGGCCGCCCGCAAACTGGGTGCCATGGCCTTCGAAGGTGGCAAGATCATCCGCGAACGCATCGCAAAATACGATATCCAGTGTGATCTGAAAGACGGCAACGTATTTGCCGCCTTCACCCAGAAGCAGCTGGACGAAATGGCGGCCAAGAAGGCGCTGTGGGAGCGCTACGGCCACACCGGCCTCAAGCTGATCGACCGGGCCGGCATGAAGAACATCGTGTCCAGCGACCAGTACGCCGGCGCGCTGCTGGATACCTGGGGCGGCCACATCCACCCGCTGAACCTGGCGCTGGGCGAAGCTGCTGCCTTCGAATCGCTGGGTGGCCAGATTTTTGAACAGTCCGCCGTAGTGGACGTGGTGAAGGGCAAGCCCGCCAAGGTGAAAACCGCGCAGGGCGAGGTGGTGGCCGACACCGTGGTGGTGGCCGGCAATGCCTACCTGGGCAACCTGATTCCGCAGCTGGCGGAAAAAACCCTACCGTGCGGCACCCAGGTGGTGACTACCGAGCGCCTGGACCCGGCGCTGGCCAAGACCCTGCTGCCGGGCGACAACTGCGTGGAAGACTGCAACTTCCTGCTCGACTACTACCGCCTGACCGGCGACAACCGCCTGCTGTACGGTGGCGGCACCGTGTACGGCGCCCGCGACCCGGGCGAGATCGAGCGCCTGGTGCGCCCGAAGCTGCTGAAAACCTTCCCGCAGCTGGAAAACGTCAAGATCGAGTTCGGCTGGACCGGCAACTTCTCGCTGACTCTGTCGCGCCTGCCGCAGGTTGGCCGCGTGGACAGCAACATCTACTACTCGCAGGGCTGCAGCGGCCACGGCGTGACCTACACCCACCTGGCCGGCCGCATCATCTCCGAGGCCATTCGTGGCCAGAGCGAGCGTTTCGACGCCTTTGCCAACCTGCCGCACTACCCGTTCCCGGGTGGCCGCCTGTTCCGTGTGCCGATGCTGACCATGGGTGCCTGGTGGTACGGCATGCGCGACCGCCTGGGCGTGTAAAGCTTTGCCGCGCCAGCTGCGGCTGGCGCGCTACCGAAAGCAAGATGGCAGCACCGGGGGGCGCTGCCGACTTGTGAGTTTGACCTGCTATTGTCCATTGGGGCCGGTTCACTGCGAACCGGCCGCTTTTTTTTGTGGCGGCGAAAACGATCCGGCGGCCAGGGCGGCAGTGTGTGCTTTAAAATGACAATGGCAAATGTTAATGTCTTGAGCGGCCCGGACATGGGCCGGCCCCGCTACACACAATGCCCGCACAACACACGGAGAGGCTGAACATGAAGAAACGACTGAGCAAGATTTCGCCGCTGCAATCGGCCAAGACCCTGGCCGTGCTGTATTTCCTGATTTCCCTGCCCATGCTGCTGATCATGGTGCCGGTGATGCTGCTGGTCCCGGGCGAGCATCAGCCGGTGGGCATCATGGTGGTGGTGCTGCCGCTGCTGTACGCGGTAGGGGGCTTCATCGGCACCCTCATCGCCGCCTGGCTGTACAACCTGGCCGCCAGCTGGACTGGCGGCATCGAAATCACGGTGTCCGAACAGCGCTGATCGCCGCACGCCGTTGCGGTGAGTGACAAGTTGGCCGCATGCCCGCCGGGCGTGCGGCCAACTTGTTTATGGCCGGCAGGCTCAGAACGGCCACACCATCTTGGTCTTGGCCACTGCGATGATGTAGATCGGCATCGCCAGCGCCAGCAGCAGCACCGGCCCGCGCAGCGGCGAGCCCTGCAGCCGCTTCAGCCCCAGCGTACCCAGAATGATGTAGGCGATCAGCGCCACGATCTTGGCGGCCAGCCACGGCTGCTCCAGCGGCGACAGCCCGGCCCACACTGCCAGGGTGATGGCGGCAGCCAGCAGGCCGGTGTCCACCACGTGCGGCGCGATGCGCAGCAGCTTGCTCTGCAGCAGTGCCGGCTTCAGGTAGGACAGCGCCGCGCGCAGCGCGAACAGCGTCACCGACAGGTAGGCGAGGCCGGCGTGGGTGTGTTTCAGCGTCTGGTAATCCATGTGTTCCCCTAGAAATGATGGCGCTGGGCGCCGCCACGGATGATAGCGGCTCGGCGTGCAACGGTGGAATGCTAAACTGCCGTGTCCTGATGACTACGCCATCATCGCGCCATGCCGCTCAACTTGTATCAATCCAACCGCCTGGAAGCGCTGGGCATCCTCTACCGCCACCTGACTGACAGCCCGCTGGACGATCCGTTCGCGCCGGAAGTGGTGATGGTGCAAAGCCGCGGCATGGGGCGCTGGCTCACCTTGCAGCTGGCGCGCGCGCGCGGGCTGACGGCGAATATGGAGTTCGTGCTGCCGGCCGGCTTTGGCTGGCGGCTGATGAAAACCGTGCTGCCGGAGCTGCCGCCCAAGTCCGCCTTCGCGCCCGAGGTGCTCACCTGGCGGCTGATGGCGCTGCTGCCCACCCTGCACGGCGAGCCGTTCACCCCGCTGACGCGCTACCTGCAGGGCGGCGCGCTGGCCTGCCACGAACTGGCCGGCAAGATCGCCGACATCTACGACCAATACCTGGTGTTCCGCCCGGAGTGGATACGCGCCTGGCAGGCCGGCCAGCGGCTGGACCTGGGCGAGGATGAAGCCTGGCAGGCGGCGCTGTGGCAGCAGCTGGCCGCCAGTGTGCCCGGTCGCCACCGCGTGGCGATGCTGGACGACTTCTTTGCCGCGCTGCGCCGCGAGCACCTGCCGCAGCGGGTGTCGGTATTCGGCATCGCCACCCTGGCGCCGATGTACCTGGCGCTGCTCAAGCGCATGGCCGAGCTCACCGAGGTCAACGTGTTCCTGCTCAACCCCAGCGAAGCCTACTGGGGCGACATCATCGATGCCCGCGGCCAGCTCAAGCTGTTCGCCCACGGCGAGCAGGCCGACAGCGGCCACCCGCTGCTGGCCTCGTTGGGGCAGCAGGGGCGCGACTTCTTCGATGAAATCGCCGGCGGCATCCACGAGCCGGTATCCGCCTTCGTGGCGCCGGAGGGCAATGCACTGCTGCCGCGGCTGCAACGCGACATCCTGCAGCTGGCGGCGCCTGCGGCCAACCTTGTGCCACCGGCAGACGAGCGCTCCATCGTCTGCCACATCGCGCACAGCCCGATGCGCGAGCTGGAAGTGCTCAAGGACCAGCTGCTGGCGATGCTGGCCGCCGACCCCACGCTCACCCCGGCCGATATCGCGGTGCTGACGCCGGACATCAACAGCTACGCACCGTATATCGATGCGGTATTCGGCTACCGCGCCGACGCGCCGTCCATCCCCTACAGCATCGCCGACCGCCGCATCGCGCGCGAAGTGCCGCTGCTGGCCACCTTCGGCGCGGTGCTGGAACTGGCCGACTCGCGCTTTGCCGCCGCCGACGTGCTGGCACTGCTGGACTGCCAGCCGCTGCTGGCGCGCTTCGGCCTGCGCGACGAAGACGTGACCCTGCTCACCGACTGGGTGCGCGGCGCCGGCATCCGCTGGGGGCGCGATGCCGCCCACAAGGCGGAACTGGGGCTGCCGGACGAAGCGGCACATACCTGGCGCTGGGGGCTGGACCGCCTGCTGCTGGGCACCGTGCTGCCGGCCGGCCTCGCCGGCGACGGCATGCCACTGTTCGGCGACCTGCTGCCGGACAGCGCCGCCCAGGGCCAGGTGGCCGCGCGGCTGGCCAGCCTGGCCGCGCTGTTCGAGCAGCTGGATGGCCTGGCGCGGCTGTGGGCGCAGCCGGCATCCATCGCCGACTGGGCCGAGCGCCTGCGCAACGCCGCCGCGCAGCTGTTCCAGGTGGACGAAGACGGCGAGGCGGCGCTGCAGCTACTGCACCAGATTGCCGACGAACTGGCCGCCGATGCCGCGTTGGCCGGTTTCGACGGCAGCGTGCCGCTGCCGGTGGTGCGCGACGCAGTGCTGCGCCAGCTGGAAATGTCCTCCAGCGGCGGCTTCCTCACCGGCGGCCTCACCTTCTGCGCCATGGTGCCGATGCGCTCCATCCCGTTCCGCGTACTGTGCCTGGTGGGCATGAACGACGGCGCCTACCCGCGCGACGAGCGCCCGGTGAGCTTCGACCTGGTGGCGCGGCACCCGAAAAAGGGCGACCGCTCGCGCCGCTTCGACGACCGCTACCTGTTCCTGGAAGCCATCCTCTCCGCCCGCGACACCCTGTACCTGAGCTGGGTTGGCCGCAGCGTGCGCAGCGACGAGCCGTTGCCGCCATCGCCGCTGGTGGCCGAGCTGCTGGATACGCTGGCGGCGATGCGCGGCGGCGACATCTCCACCGCCATCACCACCCGCCACCCGCTGCAGCCGTTCTCGCGCCGCTACTACGACGGCACGCTGCCCAGCTACGAGCCACTGTGGGCCGACGCACTGCTGCAGCCGCCGGCCACGCCGCAGCCGTTTGCTGCCGAGCTGGATGCCCCGCCACCGCCGGTGGTGCACATCGCCGACTTCTTGCGCTTCTGGCAGAACCCGGTGCGCGCCTGGCTGGCGGACAGGCTGGGGCTGAAGCTGGAGCGACTGGCCGACGAACTGCCGGGGCGCGAGCCATTCAGCATCGAGCGCGACAGTCGTGGCGAAGTGCGCGACACCCTGGTGCAGGCCATGCTGGCCGGCAAACCGCTGCGCGTGGCCGAGGCGCGGCTGCAGGGCCAGGGGCTGCTGCCGGATGCCGCGCTGGGCGACGCCTGCCTGACGCAGGAACGCGCCGCCAGCGCCCGCTTCGCCAGCCGCCTGCCGCAGAGCCTGCTGTCCGCGCCGCTGCCGCCGCAGCCGGTGCGGCTGGACATCGGCGGCGTCACCCTGCTGGGCGAGCTGGCCGGCCTGCGCCCGGAAGGGCTGCAGCGCGTGGTGCCGCGCAAGGCCTACGCCACCGAAATCATCCGCCTGTGGCTGGAGCACCTGATCAGGTTGGCCGCAGCGGTGCCCGGCGTGGCGGCGGACAGCCGGCTGTATGCCGACGACGGCGTGCACGGCTTTGGCGCGGCGGACGGGGAGGGCATGCCGCTGGAGGCGCCCGCGCTGCTGGCGGCCTGGCTGGCGCGCTATCTGCAGGGCCAGCGCCAGCCGCTGCCGCTGTTCGCCCGCACCTCGCTGGCCTATGCCCGCGCCAAGCCGGGCGAGGAAATGAAGAAAGCGCAGGCGGAGTGGGACCCGGATTTCGTCGGCGACTACAGCGCGCCGCAAAGCCAGGATGCGGCCAACTTGCTGGCCTTCCGCCACCTGGAGCCACTGTCCGACCCGCTGTTCACCCAGCTGGCGGAAACGCTGCTGCGGCCGCTGGTGGCCGCTCTTGAAAGCCATAACGACTGATATGCATCCCCTGGACGCCCTCAACTGCCCGCTCGCGGGCGTGAATCTGATCGAAGCCTCGGCCGGTACCGGCAAGACCTGGACCATCGCCGCGCTGTACACCCGGCTGCTGCTGGAGGACGCGCCGGATGGCTCGCCGCCGCCGTCGCTGGACAAGCTGCTGGTGGTTACCTACACCAAGGCTGCTACCGCCGAGCTGCGCGAGCGCTTGCGGCGGCGGCTGGTGGAACTGGCGCTGGTACTGGACGGCGGGCAGACCGACGACGGCTTCCTGCGCGCGCTGGCCGACAGGTTGGCCGCAGGCGATCCGGCGCTGACGCGCGAGCGGCTGCGCGCCGCCATCAACGGCTTCGACGCTGCCGCCATCTACACCATCCACGGCTTCTGCCAGCGCGTGCTCACCGATGCGGCGTTCGACAGCGGCCAGACCTTTGCCGCCACGCTGGAGGTGGACAAGCAGGCCGACCTGCAGCAGCTGGCGGATGACTTCTGGCGCCAGCACATCGTGGGCCAGCCGCAGTTGGCGCAGGTGCTGGCCGAAAACGGCGACACCCCGGACGCCTGGCTGGCCGAGGTGCGGCCCTATCTGTCCAAGCCCTATTTGCAGTTGCCGGCGCTGGACAGCGGCGAGCTGCTGGCGCTGCGCGATGCCGCCGCCGCGGCCTGGGCGCCGTTGCAGGCGGACAGCACGGCGCTGGCCGACGGCGGCGAGCTGCTGCTGGCCGCGCAGGGGCTGAAGCAGACCAGCTACAAACCGGCGCAGTGCCAGCGCTACCTGCGCCTGCTGCAGCTGCTGGTGGCCGATGCCAGCCTGCCGCAGCTGTCGTCCAGCCAGGCCAAGGACCTGGGGCGGCTCGGCCAGAGCCAGCTCGACGCCGGCGCCAGCAAGGGCGCCACCGCGCCGCAGCACCGGCTGTACCGGCTGGTGGAAGACTGGCTGATGGCGTGGGAGCGCTACGCTGCCGCGCTGGATCGCCACCTTGCCGGCCTCAAGCTGCAGCTGATCCAGTGGATAGACCGCCACGCGGTAGAGCAGCGCCGCGCCAGCCGCAGCCGTGGCTTTGATGACCTGCTCACCGATCTGGCCGCGGCGCTGGACGATGCCGAACACGGCCCAAGGTTGGCCGCACGCATCGCCGGCGATTTCGCCATCGCGCTGATCGACGAATTCCAGGATACCGACCCGCTGCAGTACCGCATCTTCCGCCGTGCCTTTGTGCAGCAGGGGAGGCCGGTGTTCATGGTGGGCGACCCCAAGCAGGCCATCTACAGCTTTCGCGGCGCCGACATCTTTGCCTACCTGAGTGCGCGCGACGACGCGCCGGCCGAGCGCCAGTACACGCTGGACACCAACCGCCGCTCGCAGCAGCCGCTGGTGGACGCGGTGAACCGGCTGTTCGCGCGGCCACAGCCCTTCCTGCTGGACGGCATCGGCTACCACCCGGTGGCGGCGGCGCCGGCTGGCGGCAGCCGGCTGCTGCTGGACGACGGCGATGCCGCCTTCAACCTGCTCACCTTTCCTGCCAGCGACAACCCCAAGGGCATCAACAAGGGCGATGCCACCGCCTACGCCGCCGAGGCCACCGCGCACGAGATTGCGCGGCTGCTGGCGCTGGCGCGCGACGGCAGGGCGCAGCTGGAGAAGGGCGGCCAGGCACGGCCGCTGGCCGGCGGCGACATGGCGGTGCTGGTGGCCACCCACCGCCAGGGCGACGCGGTGCGCGCGGCACTGGGCGCCCGTGGCGTGCAGGCGGTGGCGCTGACGCAGGAAAGCGTGTTTGCCAGCGCCGAGGCCGGCGAGCTGCTGGTGCTGCTGCGCGCCTGGGCCGAGCCGGCGGCGGAGGGCCGGCTCAAGGTGCTGTGCGCCAGCGAGCTGGTGGGGCTGAATGCCGCCCAACTGCTGGCGCTGACCGAGGACGAGGCGGCGTGGGAAGTGCGGCTTGCGGCCAACCAGCAGGATCACAAACAGTGGCAGCAACGCGGCTTCATGTCCGCCTGGCGCGGCTTCATGGCGCGCGAGCAGCTGGCGGCGCGGCTGCTGCCGCTGCCGGACGGCGAGCGCCGGCTCACCAACCTCGGCCACCTGGCCGAGCTGCTGCAGCAGGAAAGCGAGCGCGTGGCCGGCATTGCGCCGCTGCTGGCGTGGTTCGAAGGCCAGGTGGCCAGCCCGCCGGCCGGCGAGGAGGCGTTGCTGCGGCTGGAAAGCGATGCAGAGCTGGTGAAGATCGTCACCATCCATACTTCCAAGGGCCTACAGTACCCGCTGGTGTTCTGCCCCTTCTTGTGGGACGGCGCGCTGGAGCGCCGCGACACCACCTTCTGGCGCTACCGCGACGGCGACTCCTCCTGGCTGGCGCCGCAGGCGCTGGTGAGCGACGAGGCGCGGCAGGCGGCGCGCAGTGAAATGCTGGCCGAGAAACTGCGCCTGCTGTACGTGGCGCTGACCCGCGCCGAGCACCGCCAGTACCTGCTGTGGGGCCATGTGCAGAAGATGCAGACCGCGGCGCTGTCCTGGCTGCTGCACGGCGGCGCAGCGGCGGATCTGGCCGCGCTGGAGCAGGGCGAGCTGTCCGATGCTGCCATCCATGCCGACCTGGCGGCGTTCGCTGCCGGCATTGCCGGCGCGGCGGCCTGCCGCGAAGTGGATGTGGCGCTCAACCCGCTGCCTGCCTTGCAGCAGGCGGGCTTCCAGCCGCAGCTGGCGCGTGTAGAGCGCCCGCTGTACACGCCGTGGCGCATCAGCAGCTTCACCCACCTGACCAGCCACCTGCACGGCAGCGCGCCGTTGCCGGCGGCAGCGGAGGCGCCGGACCACGACCACGGCCCGCTGCAGGAACCGGATGCCGAGCTGGCGCGGGACCGTTTCAGCTTCCCGCGCGGCGCCCGCGCCGGTACCTGCCTGCACGATATGTTCGAGCGCGTGGACTTCACCCGGCCGGAAGGTTGGCCGCAAGCGGTGGCCGAGGCGCTGCAGAAGCACGGCTTCGACCCGCTGTGGCAGGACGCGGCATTGGCGATGCTGGCCAGCAGCATCAACAGCGAGATCGCCCCCGGCGTGCGGCTGGCGGACATTCCGCCGGCGCGGCGGCGGGTGGAGATGGAGTTCACCCTGCCGGCCGATGGCCTGAACCTGCCGGCCCTCAAGCGCATCCTCGCCGACCCGGCTAACGGCCTGGCCGAGCCGCTGCGCGCTGCCGCCGCCACGCTCAGCTTCGAGCGGGTGCAGGGCTATCTGAAAGGCTTCATCGACCTGGCCTTCATCGCCGGCGACGCGCTGTGGCTGGTGGATTACAAGTCCAACCACCTGGGCGACGGCTACGCGGCCTATGGCCAGCCGGCGCTGGCCGCCTCCATCGCCCGCGAACACTACTACCTGCAATACCTGATCTACAGCGTGGCGCTGCGCCGCTACCTGGCGCAGCGCGCACCGCAGCTGCGCCTGGGCGGCGTGCGCTACCTCTACCTGCGCGGGGTGGACGGCAGCGGCAAGGGCGTGTGGTGCGATGCGCCGTCCGATGCGCTGCTGGATGCGCTGGACGGGCTGTTCCGCGCCGGGTAGGGCATTTCGTCGCCCGGATGCGCTGCGCGTATCCGGGCTGCGCTACACGGGCATCAATTCGTGCTGCTGATATTTTCGTGCTGCAGGAATTGCAGCAGGGGCGGCACGTCGCTGAAGGCGTCCTCATGCCTGCCGAAGGCCGCGTTCATGTGAACCTGTACGTTTTGTGCCCACTCGCTCAGCCGGGCAACGAAGGCCACGCGCCTGGGGTCCTGGCCGATGAAGTCCTTGTACCAGCCGCTGGCGCCCCAGATCGGTTCCGCGTCGCGTGGCAGGCCAAAGTATTCGGGGTTGACCTCTATCTTGTAGCTCAGTCGGCGCCCCTTGCTGGCATAGCGGGTAAATTCGGCTTTGAGCACAGTCGGGGGAAGCTGGATGTGTTTTGCCCGCAACCAGACCAGGTATTGCTGAAACTGGCCGGTGGGCGAGCTGAAAAATCGCACGTTATGGTTGATGGTGGCGCAGTTGACGTTGCTGAAGTCGCCGCCCAGCGACTGCTTCCACAAGTAGTCGTTCCGCTTGCAGGGCTCGTCGGTCCAGTTGTCGTACGATGAGTTGGTACCCAGGTTGGCCGACATATCGACGGTTGCCACCAGTGTGTGGTTGGCAACCACGATCAGGTAGGCGCGACCGGAAGGTATGAAGTTGGGGGACGAGCCCCAACTGCCTTTGAACAGCCCCAGCAACTGGGTGTCGCCGACGGGCAGCAAGGGGTAGCCGCCAAGGCTCGCATCAGCGGGAATCGGCTTGAACGGAACCAGCTCGGCCGAGTTGTCGCTATCAAACAGTTCGTATGCGCTGGCCATGGTGGCGCAGGCAGCGAGACAACATCCAACAAGCAGGCTGCTGATTTTCATGGTTATCCATCTTTGCGGGTTGCGTGGGGAGGCCCTGCGGGGCAGCGCTGTAGGGGATGCACTGTAGCTGGCAGCCTATATCCGCCAGGCACGCATCAGCCGGTTTTGTAGAGACTTGCTTGATCGATGACAAGCGATTGTATCTGCCGTGTGGTTTTATGTCGTACCGCTGGGCAGGCAGGGGGGGGGCTTCACACCGCCACCACCGTCTGCCGCCACACTGCGTCCCGTTCTACAATCACGTCATCATTGCCGCCAGCCTCATGCGGCCAACCTAATACCGGGAAGACCACCATGTTCGAATCCGCCGAGCTGGGCCACGTTATCGACAAGAGCACCTACAAGGCCGAGGAGGCTGCGCTGCGCGAGGCACTGCTGGATGCGCAGTACGAATTGAAGCAGCGTGCCGACTGCCCGGTGCTGATCCTGATCCACGGCATGGACGGCGCCGGCCGCGGCGAGACGCTGAACCAGATCAACGAATGGCTGGACCCGCGGCTGATTCACACCGCCGCCTTCGACAAGCCCAATGACGACGCGCGCGAGCGGCCGTGGATGTGGCGCTACTGGCGTGAGCTGCCGCAGAAGGGCCGCATCGGCATGTTCTTTGGCAGCTACTACTCCGACGCCATGTTCGAGCGCGTGGATGGCGGCAGCCGCGACGGGCTGGACCGCAAGCTGTTCGACATCCTGCGCCTGGAGCGCATGCTCACCAACGATGGCGTGCTGGTGCTCAAGTTCTGGCTGCACCTGACACGCGATGCGCAGAAAAAACGCTTCAAGGCGCTGGAGAAGGACCCAGCCACCGCCTGGCGCGTGCGCGAGGCGGACTGGAAGCACTTCGAGCAGTACGACCGCATCAAGAAGGCGGCCGAGCACATCATGCGCCTCACCAACACCTCCAATTCGCCGTGGCTGGTGGTGAACGGCGAGGACGCCAACTACCGCAGCCTTACCGTTGGCCGCGCGCTGCTGTCGGCGCTGAAGCAACGGCTGGAGATGGACCACAACTGGCAGCCGCGCTCGGATGCGGCGCCGATCACCCCGCCGCTGGACAACAAGCTGCTGCTGGAATCGCTGCCGCTAGACCAGCAGCTGTCCAAGAACGACTACCTGCAGCAGCTGGAAGCGCTGCAGGGGCGGCTGAACAAGCTCACCCGCCACCCGAAGTTTGCCGAGCATTCGCTGGTGCTGGTGTTCGAAGGCAACGACGCGGCGGGCAAGGGTGGGGCGATTCGCCGCATCACCCAGGCGCTGGATGCGCGGCGCTACCGCGTGGTGCCCATCGCCGCCCCCACCGAGGAGGAGCGTGCGCAGCCGTGGCTGTGGCGCTTCTGGCGCCACGTGCCGGGCAAGGGCAAGGTCACCATCTTCGACCGCTCCTGGTACGGCCGCGTGCTGGTGGAGCGGGTGGAAGGCTTTGCCGCCACGCCGGACTGGATGCGTGGCTATTACGAGATCAACGACTACGAGCACCAGCTGCACGAGAACGGCGCCGTGGTGCTCAAGTTCTGGCTGGCGATCAGCGCCGAGGAACAGCTGACGCGTTTCAAGGCGCGCGAGGATACCGGCTTCAAGCGCTTCAAGATCACCGACGAAGACTGGCGCAACCGCGACAAGTGGGACGACTACAAGCTGGCGGTGTGCGACATGATAGACCGCACCAGCACCACCGCCGTGCCGTGGACGCTGGTGCCGGCCAACAACAAGTACTACGCGCGCATCAAGGTGCTGACCACGGTGTGCGAGGCGCTGGAAGCACGGCTGGGTAACTGATGGAAAACAGCAGCATCGAAAACCTGCTGCCGGCGCAGTTGGCCGGCCTGTTCGCCCGCCTCGACCCCACGCACGGCCCGGCGCTGCAGCCGCTGCTGCAGCGGCTGGTGAACGCGCAGGGTGCCGGCCACGTCTGCCTCTCCGGCCTGTCCGGCGACGACTACGCGCTGCTGCGCCGCACGCCGCTGGCCGGCAAGCCGGGCGATTACACCCCGCTGATCGTCGATGCCGCCGGGCGGCTGTACTTCGCCCGACAGTGGCGCGACGAGGAACAACTGGCCGCCGCGCTGGCGGCGCTGAGCCGCGACCCGCAGCCGCTGCCGGCCAGCGATGAACACATCGACGCGCTGCTGGATGCGCTGTTCGGCCCGCCGGCGGCGCCGGACTGGCAAAGGTTGGCCGCAAGGCTGGCGCTGCAGCGGCGCTTTCTGACCATCTCCGGCGGCCCCGGCACCGGCAAGACCACCACCGTGGTGCGGCTGCTGGCGGCGCTGGCGGCGCTGTCGCCACGGCCGCTGGTGATGGCGATGTCCGCCCCCACCGGCAAGGCGGCGGCGCGGCTTACCGAATCGGTGCGCGCCGCGCGCGACGCGCTGCCGGTGGCCGACACGGTGCGAGCCCAGCTGCCGGACAAGGCGCAGACCCTGCACCGGCTGATCGGCCTGGTGCCGGGCAGCGCCCGCCCGCGCCACCATGCGGCCAACCCGCTGCCGCTGGACGTGCTGGTGGTGGACGAAGCCTCGATGGTGGATCTCACGCTGATGGCGCAGACACTGGCGGCACTGCCGGCGCATGCGCGGCTGATCCTGCTGGGCGACAAGGACCAGCTGGCCTCGGTGGATGCCGGCGCGGTGCTGGGCGACATCTGCAGCCGCCAGGCCTGGCACGGCGACACCGCCGCCGCGCTGCAGGCAGCCGGCTTTACCCTGCCGGGGCAGGTGGACGACCGCGCGCTGCTGGCCGACAGCGTGGTGGTGCTGGCGAAAAGCCACCGCTTTGGCGAGCACTCCGGCATCGGCCGCCTGGCGCGGGCGGTGAATGCGGCCAACCTTGTGGAGGTAGAGCAGCTGCTGAGCGATGGTGCCGCGGACGACGTGGCGCAGCTGGCGGCGTTGCCGGACGGGGCCGGCCTCATGGCGCAACGCGCCGGCTACTGGCAGGCGCTGGATGCCGGTGCGGAAGCGGCGGCGCTGTTCGCGGCGTTTGGCGAATTCATGCTGCTGGCGGCGGAGCGCCATACCGTGGCGGCCATCAACACCGCCATCGAACAGCAGCTGGAACGGCAGGGCCGCAAGCAGCCGGGCAGCGACTGGTACCCGGGGCGGCCGGTCATGGTGACGCGCAACGACTACAGCATCGGCCTGTTCAACGGCGACATCGGCATTACCGTGCAGCAGGGCGAACGGTTGCGGGTGCTGTTCCCTACCCCGGACGGCGACTGGCGCGAAGTGGCGCCGGCGCGGCTGCCGGAGCACGACACGGTGTACGCGATGACGGTGCACAAATCGCAGGGCTCGGAATTCGGCACCGTGTGGCTGGCGCTGCCGCTGGCGCCCAGCGCGGCGCTGACGCGGGCGCTGGTGTACACCGCCATCACCCGCGCGCGGCAGCGCTTCGTGCTGGCCGGCAGCCCGGCGGTGCTGGCCGCCGGCGTGGAATATGCGCCACCCCGCCAGAGCGGCCTTGCCGAGCGGCTGTGGGGGTAACCCGACCACATCCGTAGGGAGGGTTGGCCGCAGGCCATACCCGCGCGAGCTGGCAGCTGGCTGGGCGCGGGTATGAACCGCTGGTTCAACCCGCCCTACGCATCCATCTATCCCCGCCAGTGGCGCCGGTAGCCGCAGGGGCACACGTAGGGTGGGCAAAGGCCACTGGCCGTGCCCACCACCGCGATGGCTCTGGTGGGCACGCTGCGCTTTGCCCACCCTACGAATCTACAGCGCCAGCAGATCCGGTATCCGTGGCAGCAAATCGGTCACACCCACGTCCACGCCGGCCTGGCTCAGCAGGGTGGTGGCCTGGCCGCGGTGGTGGGTCTGGTGGTTGAAGACGTGCAGCAGCACGCTGCCGAACGGCCGCTGTGCGGCCACGCCTTTCATATTGTGGTAAGTCAGCGGCTGGGCCAGGTCGTCTTCGCTCACCTCGACCAGCAGCGCGCTGATGATGGCATCCAGTTCGCTGCGGCGCGCCTGCATGGCGGCGAAGTCGGCGTACAGCGGCTGGTCCAGCTGTTGTGGCATTGCGGTGTCGGCCAGTGGCGCCAGCGCCTTGAAACGGGCTGGGTGGGCGGCGAAGCGCTTCAGCCACACGGTATCGGCCACCAGCAGGTGGTTGAGCGTGCCTTGCAGCGAGCCGAAGAAGGCGCCGCGCGCAGCGTTAAGCTCGTCCGCCGGCAGCGTGGCGGCGGCGTGGTACAGCTTGTCGTTCATCCACTGGTTGTAATCGGCCAGCAGGCGCAGGTGGTAGAGCAGGGACATGGCTTACTCCAGGGCCGCTCGAAAAACGCCCGCTTTCGATGCGATACGGCGTGACTCAGGAAATACGCCTTGTCGCGCCTGGCAATCGGGCTTTTCGAGGCACCCTCCGGGTTGGCCGCAAGGCGGCGGGGGTCAATCAAGCAGCTTATCCAGCTGCGTCTCGTTGTACACGGTAATGCCATGCGCGCTCAGCAGCGCGGCGGTGACGCCTTGGCCCTCCACCAGCTGGCCGTCGAAGCGGCCGCTGTAGTGCTGCAGATTGCCGCAGGACGGGCTGTTGGCCTTCAGCAGCGCCAGCCGGCAGTGCTGTTCCTGCGCCAGTTGCAGCGCCAGCTGCGCGCCGGCGATAAATTCGGCGCTGACATCGCCGCCGGCCGCGGTGCGCACCGTGGCGGCCTGGCGCAGCACGGCATGGCCGTCGCCACCGGCCAGTTCCGCCGGCGGGCGCGGCGTGGGCAGGCCTCCGGCCACTTCCGGGCAGATGACGACCAAACGATAGCGTGCGGCCAACGTTTCGCGCAGTGTGACCGGCAGGCCCTTGCTGTGGCCGTCGTAGCGAACCGGCTGGCCCAGCAGGCAGGCGCTGACCAGCAGGGTGGGGCGTTGGTTCATGCTTGCTCCTTGCTATTCAATACTTGTGCCATTACCGCCACGCCGTGGCGGATGGCCGCTTCGTCCACGCCGGCATAGCCCAGCACGAAGCCACGCTGCTGCGGCGCGGCCAGGTAGTGGCGGCTCAGCGGCCGCAGCCATACCTGCTGCCGCGCGGCGGCGGCGGACAGCGCGTCCTCGTCGCAATCCGGCGGCAGTGTGGCCACCAGGTGCAGGCCGGCCTCACCGGGCGACAGCGCCAGGTGCTCGGCGCCGCTGGCGGCCAGCGCGCTGCGCAGGCAGTGCTGGCGCTCGCGGTACAGCTCGCGCATGCGCCGCACGTGGCGTGCGAACAGCCCGCTGCTGAAGAATTCGGCCAGCGCGGCCTGCACCGGCAGCGGCCCTTCGCGATACAGCCGCGCATTGCAGCCGCGGAACGGGTCGATCAGCGCATCCGGCACCACCAGGTAGCCCACGCGCAGGCCGGGGTACATCACCTTGGCCAGGGTGCCGACGTAGATCACCCGCTCGTCCTGCGCCAGGCCCTGCAGCGCCGGCTGCGGCTGGCTCACGTAGCGGAATTCGCTGTCGTAGTCGTCCTCGATGATCCAGGCGCCGTGCTGCTGCGCGGCGGCCAGCAGCGCGAGCCGGCGCGGCAGGCTCATCACCACGCCGCTGGGGTACTGGTGCGAGGGCGTGGTGTAGATCAGCTTTGGCGGGCGCGCATCGGCCACCAGCGCCGGGTTCAGGCCGTCGTGGTCCACCGGCGCCGGCACCAGCTGCAGCGCCGCGCCGCGCATGGCGGCATGGGCGCCGACGTAGCCCGGCTCCTCCACCCAGGCCACGTCGCCGGGGTCGGCCAGCAGCCGTGCGGCCAACTCCAGCGCCTGCTGCGCGCCCTGGGTGACGATGATCTGCTCCGGCCGGCAGCGCACGCCGCGCGACAGTTGCAGGTAGTCGGCCAGCGCCTCGCGCAGCGCCGGCAGGCCGCCGCCTGCGCAGTAGCACAGGTCTTCCGCGGTGGCGCGGCGCTGCTGCCGCGACAGCAGCTGCTGCCAGGCATGGTGCGGAAACTGGCGGATCTCCGGCACGCCGGGCGCGAAGGCGCCGAACAGCCCCACCGGCAGGCCGCTGGTGGCGAACAGTTCATGGCCGCGCTGCGACAGCCCCAGCGGCTGGCCGCGCGCCGGGGCGGGTTGCTCCGGTGCCGGCGGGGCGAACAGCCGGGTGACGTAGCTGCCGCTGCCGGCGCGGGTGGCGATATAGCCTTCCGCCTGCAGCTGCTCGTAGGCGTCCAGCACCGTGTTGCGGCCCAGGCCCAGGCTGCGCGCCAGGTCGCGGCTGGCCGGCAGGCGGCTGTCGCCGGCCAGGCGGCCGCTGCCTATCCATTGCCGCAGCAGGCGTGCCAGCTGCCGCGACAGCCCTTCCTTGCCGTCGCGCGCCAGCGCTGCCTGCAGCGCATCGATGATCCACAGTTCCTGCTTGCGGCTGTCCGGCAAAGTGGTTCCCTTTCGTGCTGATGATCTGGCCCTGTTGCAGGGCCGCCTGTCTTTTTACCATCAATGCCATCGTGATGTCTGTACAGGAGAACATGGTATGGATCAGCTTGCCTTTTACCGCGCCAAACTGGCGTACGAGATCGACAGCTGGGATGTGGCGGAACAGCAGAAGCAGGGCAAGCCGCTGCTGCTGGTGGATGGCCGCTCGCCGGCTGCCTACGCCGCCGAAACCCTGCCCGGCGCCATCAATCTGCCGCATCGCGGCATTACTGCCGACAGCACCGCGCAGCTGCCGCGCGATGTGCTGCTGGTTACCTTCTGCGACGGCATCGGCTGCAACGCTTCCACCAAGACCGCGCTGAAGCTGGCCGAGCTGGGCTTTAGCGTGAAGGAGCTGCAGGGCGGGGTGGACTGGTGGAAGCGCGACGGCTACCCCACGGTAGCGGGCGGCGCCAGCTGCGATATCAACACGGCGGCCGATTGCGGCTGCGGAGGCTGAAACATGAGCATGCAATACGATCAATACGACCGCCCGCTGGGCGTGACGGTGGACAACTGGCAGGGCGCCACGCCGCCGCAGCGCATCACCCTGCAGGGGCGCTATTGCCGGATGGAGCCGTTCAGCCAGGCGCAGCATGGCGCCGGCTTGCGCGCGGCGCTGGAGCTGGACGTGGAGGGCCGCGACTGGGCCTACCTGATGCCGCGTCCGCAGAACGATGCCGACTGGAGCAGCTGGTTCGGCATGATGGAAGACAGCCGCGACCCGTTGTTCTTCGCCATCGTCGATCAGGCCAGCGGCCAGGCCATCGGCAGCTGCAGCTACCTGCGCATCGACCCGGCCGGCGGGGTGATCGAAGTGGGCTGGCTGCGCTTCTCGCCGCTGCTGCAGCGCACCGCCGCCGCCACCGAGGCGATGTACCTGCTGATGCGCCAGGCTTTCGACTGGGGCTACCGCCGCTACGAGTGGAAGTGCAATGCGCTGAATACGCCGTCGATGCGCGCCGCGCCGCGGCTGGGCTTCACTTACGAAGGCATCTTCCGCCAGGCGCGGGTGAACTGGGGCCTGAACCGCGACACCGCCTGGTTCAGCCTGCTGGACAGCGAATGGCCGGCCAATCGCGCCGCCATGGAGGCGTGGCTGGATGCGGCCAACTTCGATGCCGAGGGCAGGCAGCGCCGCAGCCTGGACGAGTGCCGCCGCGCGCTGGCTGCCGCCACCGGCCAGCACGGCGTACGGCTGGCCACGCTGGCCGATCTGCCACAGCTGGCTGAACTGTTCGACGGCTACCGCCAGTTCTACGGCCGCCACGACGATGCCGCCACCTCGCATGATTTCATCCGCCAGCGGCTGGTGCAGGGCGATTCCACCATCCTGGTGTATGAGCAGGATGGCGCGCTGCAGGGCTTCACCCAGCTCTACCCGCTGTACACCTCGGTAGCCGCGGCGCCGGCCTGCCTGCTCAACGATCTGTTCGTGGCGCCCACCGCGCGCCGCGGCGGGGTTGGCCGCAAGCTGCTGGCTGCCGCCGGCGAGCTGGCGCTGGCGCGCGGCCTGGCGCGGCTGGAGCTGGCCACCGCGCATGACAACCTTACCGCGCAGGCGCTGTACGAGAGCATGGGCTGGCAGCGCGAAACCCAGTTCTATCGCTACCGGCTGCCGCTGCCGCAGCGATAAGAGCACACCATACGGCGGCGTCGGGGTAGAATACCCAGTTGTTTTACGAGGCAGCCTCGACGTCAGCCGTATGAAATCGCACCCCCGCAATGCCCGCATCAAGGGCGACCCTTTCGTTCCCAGTCGTTTCGTCTTCGGCGATGCCGTGGAAGAACAAGGCCTGGAGCCGTACGAGTATGTGATCCATACCGAAGCCCCGGCCTTTGTCTGCCGGCTGGTGGGCATGGATCAGACCCCGTTCGACGGTCGCGACAAGGAAGGCTTTGCCAGCGCGGTGCTGTACGACGAGCGCGACAACCTCACCCATTACGTCACCAATACCGGCTTTCGCCTGTTCGACTTCAATTTCTGGGGCGACATCCCCACCGCCGCCGAGCTGCAGAAAATCTGCGACGAGGCCATGGTGGTGTACCAGCGCCTGCAGAAAGCCTATGCCGAGCGCGAAGTGGCGCCCAAGGAGCGTGACTTCCGCGTGCTGCCCACCGAACCGCTGCCGCCGGCCGAACGCCAGCGCCGCATCGGCGAGCTGAGCAGCGTGGCGGCCGAGGCGCTGGCCAACCCGATCAAGAAAATGCAGCTGCCGGCGCTGGTGCAGCAGGCGCTGCTGGGCGGCGACCAGGCGGTGTTCACCGAGGCGCAGCTGGCGCTTTCCGCGCAGCCGGAAGCACGCGAGCTGCTGCTGGGCATGGCGCGCGACAATATCGCCTTCCCCGAAGTGATGCGCCCGGACGGCACCGTGGTGTCCTACGAGCTGTGGGCGCTGCCGCTGATCTTCTCGCGGGCGCAGGGCGGCTTCTGGTGGCACTTCCCGCTGCTGGAGCGGGTGGAGCCGGTACTGGCCGATGCGCTGCAGCTGCCGGAAAACACCGTGCTGTGGCTGTCGCCCACCATTTTCAGCTCCGACATGCTGGCCGAGCGTTCCTGCCAGTCGCTGGTGCACCTGGCGGCGGTGATGGACGCCGGCTGCGACCTGGCGCCGCAGGAAGTGGAAGCTGCGCGCGCCACCTACCAGGCCGCCAGCAAGACGGTGGAGCCGCAGCTGATCCTGTGCTGGCTGCCCTTCATCGTGGAGCGCGGCAAGCTGGACATGGACCGTGTGCGCAGCCATGCGCGCCCGGCGCTGGATGCCGCCATGCCGCTGGTACAGCAGGCGCTGGCCGGCGAGATGACCTTCGGCGAGGCCGAGCTGTTCGCACCGCTGCCGTGGTGGGAAGCGTTGGCCGCAGGCGTGCACGCCTACAACCGCAAGCGCTTGGGGCTGAGCGTGGCGGTGGCCACCGGCGTCAACGGCAAGGCCGAAGGGCTGGAGGCGGTGGCGGAATACCTGCCGGAGCACCAGGCCTACGAGGTACAGCTGCAAGCGCGCGACGGCAGCCCGCTGGGGCGTACGCCGTGGCTGCTGGTGCCGGACCTGGCACCCAGCCGCATCCAGGCCTGGCATGAGCTGTCGGAATGCCTGCGCGCCGCCGGTATTGCGCTGCGCGAACAGGCGCCGCGCTTCCATTGATTACGCGCTATTTTCTATAGTTTGAATTTGTAAATCCCACGCATTTTTTACAAGGGATTTATATTGGCATTGTCCTGCCAACAGGCAGGCTGCATAATTGCCGGCCTGCTGTTACGCGACCGAGGCAAGGCATGGCATTACTGGGGCTACGAGGCAAATCCCTGCTGGCATTGTTGCTGGCCTGCTTGATCGCCCTGGTGCCGGCGGCACTGATAGGCTGGCAGGTGCTGGACAGCATCCGCAACCATTTCGGCGAAGCCTTCGTGCGCAACAGTACCTTGCTGCAGCGCGAACGCATCTTCGCGCCGGTTTCGCGCGAACTGGCGCTGTCGCGGCGCCTGGCCGACTCGGTGCTCAGCCGCCAGTTCCTGCGCGACGAAGCCAACTCCGGCAAACGCGCGCAATTCTTCGAGGAAGCCGAAGGCTACCGCCGCGACTTCCGCGACCATTCCTATTTCCTGATCAGCAACCAGAGCCTGGGCTACTACTTCAACGACAGCAAGGCCCTGCACAGCGAGGCGCCGCGCTACAGCCTGAGCAGCAGCAAGGCCGATGACAACTGGTATTTCGCCACCCTGCGCGACCCGCGGCCATTCAACATCAACGTCAACTACGACCGCGAACTGAAGGCCACCAAGGCGTGGATCAATGTCATCGTGCAGGACGGCGACCGCCGCATCGGCCTGGCCGGCACCGGCATCACGCTGACTTCCTTCCTGGACGACTTCATCCGCCAGCGCGAGGCCGGCGTCACGCCGATGATCCTGGACCGCACCGGCGCCATCCAGGCGCATCCGGATTCGCGCCTGATCTCCCTCAACTCGGTGGGGCAGAAGCAAAACGCCGACAACGGCCTGCAGCGGCTGCTGGACACGGCGGGCGCCAGCGCGTTGCAGCAGGCGATGCATGCCGGCGCAGCCCGCCCCGGCGAGGTGCGCACCTTCTGGGCGCAGCTGGACGGCAAGCACCAGCTGCTGGCACTGAGCTTCATTCCGGAGCTGGGCTGGTACGTGGTGACCGCAGTGGACCTCAACGTGGCGCAGGTGCTGAATGGCCCGTGGCTGACCCCGGCGCTGATCGCGCTGGCGGTACTGTTGGCCGCATTGCTGCTGGGCTTTGCCTGGACGGTGGAGCGCCTGGTGCTGCGTCCGATCAGCCAGCTGCGCCGCTCGGCGCAGGCAATGGCTGCCGGCCAGTACGAAGTGGCGCTGCCGGCCGAGCGTGATGACGAGATCGGTGAACTCAGCGCCGCCTTCGGCGTGATGGCGCACAAGGTGCGCAGCCACACCACCGAACTGGAACAGCGCGTGCGCGAGCGCACCCGCGAGCTGGAAGAAGCCAATCGCCAGATGGCGGCGGCGCACAAGAAGATCGACGACTCCATCGACTACGCCAGCCTGATCCAGCGCGCCATGCTGCCGGATCGCCAGCTGGTGCAGGCGCTGGGCGCCAAGCACGCGGTACTGTGGCACCCGCGCGACGTGGTGGGCGGCGATTTCTATGTCTATCGCGCCGGCGAGCAGCACTGCTTGTTCGGCGTGGTGGATTGCGCCGGCCACGGCGTACCGGGCGCGCTGATGACCATGCTGGCACATGCCGCCATCGACCAGGCCATCAGCGATATCGGCATGGAAGACCCGGCTGCCATCCTGGCGCGCTGCGACCGCATCCTGCGCAGCATGCGCCGCGACGATGCCAACGGGCAGATGCTGGCCACCAATATGGACGTAGGGCTGGCATTTGTTGATCTGACTACAAGACAGGTGACCTTTGCCGGTGCCAAGATTGCGCTGTACTACAGCGACGGCGGCGAGGTGGCGGAGCTGCGCGGTGCGCGCCGCGCCATCGGCGACAAGCGCGTGGGCGAGTACCACAACGCCACGCTGCCGCTGCAGGTTGGCCGCAGCTTCTACATGACCACCGACGGCTTCCTCGACCAGGCCGGTGGCGAGCAGGGCTTCGGCTTTGGCAATAGCCGTTTTATCGATATGATCCGCAGCCATGCCGGCGTGCCACTGACCGAGCAGGGCGAGGCGTTCCGCGCCACCCTGGCCGCTTACCAAGGCGGGCACGCCCAACGAGACGACATTACCTTGCTGTGTTTCCGCTTTGACTGAAGCCCACCCAGGAGAGCCACTATGGAATCGCTAGACCTGTTCGGCATGCGCGAGAGCTTCAACCGGCAGCAGATCATGCTGTGCTTCAACGGCCCGATTTCGCGCAGCCTGATCGAGGAAATCGGCAATGCGCTGCGCAACTACCTGCTGGCGGACCATGCCCACCCGTCGTCGGCCATGGACGTGTTCGGCGTCTACATCGAGCTGACGCAGAACATTCGCCACTACAGCCAGCAGCAAGGCTGGAGCGAGCAGGATTCCACCGCCACCGTGGTGGTGGCGCGCGATGCCGAAGGCCATTACGTGGTGAGCGCCGGCAACATCATTCTGCAGCGCGATGGCGAGGCACTGCTGGCGCGCATCCAGTCGCTGTCCGGCCTGGACAAGGTCGAGCTGAAAGCACGTTACAAGGAGCAGCTGCGCATGCCGCGCGAAGCCGGCACCAGCAGCGGGGCGGGCCTGGGGCTGATCGATATCGCCCGCAAGTCCAGCGCGCCGCTGCAGGCCAGCCTGCGCCAGCTGACCGATGGCCGCGCCTTTGTCAGCGTGCGCGCCGTGATCTGAGTTTTTAGCGAGCATTCGTCATGAATCAACTTTCCATTTCCGGCACCCAATCCTCCCCGGCCATCGAGGCCGACTGGAACAATGGCGTGCTGTCCATGCAGGGCGACTCCTACCCGGAGAACTCGTTCGAACTGTTCCAGCAGGTCATCGACTGGGTGGACCGCTACCTGGCCGAGGCGCAGCGCCCGCTGACGCTGGAACTGCGCCTGCTGTACCTGAATACCAGCAGCATCAAGGCAATGATGGACATCTTCGACCTGCTGGAAGAGGCGCACCGCGATGGCCGGCAGGTGGCGGTAAACTGGCGCTACGACCCGCGCAACGAGCGCGTGGCGGAACTGGCCGAGGAATTCAAGGAAGACTGTACCTTCCCGTTCGCCATCCTCAGCCACTGAGGGGAGCAGCATGCGCGGCAGTAGTGAACTCGAAGCCTACATCCAGGCCCTGCTGGCCGACCCGCACCAGCGGCAACAGCCGCTGGGCGAGGCGCTGGGCGAACTGTGGCAGCAGTACCAGGACCTGCTGGAGCGCATGGAGCGCATCACCCGCGTGTCCGATGCCTACCAGAGCATGGCGCGGCAGCGCGAACTGAGCCTGGCCGAGCGCTTCGACAAGCAGCTGCGGCAGCTGGAAAAAGTGGCACGCATTTCCGACCGCTACCAGAAGATGATGCGCGAACTGAACCAGGCGCTGAAGGAAGCGGCAATGCACGACCCGCTGACCGCGCTGGTCAACCGCCGCCCGCTGCTGGAGCGGCTGCGCGCCGAGGTGGAGCGCAGCCAGAGTCGCGGGCATTCCTTCTGCGTGGCGATGCTGGACATCGACAACTTCAAGCCGATCAACGATCTGTACGGCCACGATGTGGGCGACACGGTGCTGATCGAGGCCTCGCGGCTGATGGAAGGCGAAGTGCGCGAGTACGATCTGTGCGGGCGCTGGGGCGGCGAGGAGTTCCTGATCATCCTGCCGGAAACCACGCTGCCGGAGGCCGAGATCATCGTACAGCGCGTGCGCGAGGCTATCGGCGCGCTGCGCATCCGCACCGGGGCGGCCACGCTGTCGATCACCATCAGCGCTGGCATTGCCGAATACCACGCCGGCGAGCGCGATGCCGACCTGCTCAACCGCGCCGACAGCGCGCTGCTGCAAGCCAAGCGCGCCGGCCGCGACCGCCAGCACGTAGCTCGGTAGTTGCCGTCGCCGGGGCGATGGCAGCGCCGCAAATGTAAGGATTTTCCGTGTTGCAAACCTTCTGGCCAGGCTCGCTGCAGGCGCGCCTGGCTTTGTTCTGTTCCGTTGCCATCCTGCTGGTATCGCTGCTGCTGAGCGGCGTGGGCTACCTGCAGGACTGCGCGCGCCTGCGCCGGCTGCAGCTGCAGCACGCCGAGGACACCGTGTCGCGGCTGGCCGACGACATCGACGAGCGCGTGCGCAGCCGCCAGGTGCAGCTGGAGCAGGCTGCGGCCAACCTGCAGCCCAGTGCGGCGGAGGTGCGCAGCCAGGCGGAGGACATCATCCGCCGCTTCCGCCTGCTCAAAGGCAGCTTCAACAGCATCGAACTGTACAGCGCCGACGGGCGCATCGTTGCCGACTACCCGGCGCTGCCCGGCCGCGTGGGCGTGGATGCCAGCGACCGCGACTACTTTGCCCGCACCCGCCAGCTGCTGCGCCCGGTGGTGTCCGGCCCGCTGCAGGCGCGTGGCAGCCTGCAGCGCAATGTGGTGATGTTCACCGCGCCCATTCTCGACGCCCACGGCCAGTTTGCCGGCATGCTCGGCGGCAGCCTGGAGCTGAGCGCGACGGAATTCTTCGGCGACCTGCGCGGCATGAGCCTGGGCAACAGCGGCTACATCACGCTGACGGCGCGCCCGTCGCGCCAGCTGATCCTGCATCCGCAGCGCGAGCAACTGCTGCGCGTGGTGCAGCCTGCGGCCAACTCCACCCTGGCGCGGGCACTGCGTGGCGAAAACGGCAGCGAGGTAAGCGACGGTGACGGCGGCAACCTGCTGGTGTACCGCAACCTGCACAATGTGGACTGGCTGCTCACCGGCGTTGAGCCGACACAGGAGGCCTACGCGCCACTGGCCGATATCGGCAACGAATACCTGGTGCTGCTGGCGCTGGCGCTGCTGCTGGCGGTGCCGCTGGCCTGGCGCGGCGCACAGCGCCTGCTGCAGCCGCTGACTGCGCTGCAGCGCAAGATCCGGGCCATGCCGGCCGGCGAGGATGCCGCCATCGCCGTGGAAGGCTGCGACGAGCTGCAGACGCTGGCCACTACCGTGGCCGATGTCTATGCCGAGCGGCGCAGCATGGCTGACAAGCTGGCGATGCGCGAGGCCATGTTCCGCGCGCTGCACAATACCTCGCCGCTGGGCGTGTTCGTCTGCGATGCCGACGGCGTGCTCAGCTACGGCAACAAGGCCATGCTGGCGATGGCCGGCATGGAGCGCAGCGCGTCCTACTGGTTCGGTCGCCGCTGGCTGGAGGCGGTGCACAGCAGCGATTACCAGCAGCTGCAGGCCGACTGGCGGCAGTGGAGCCGCGATGGCGGCAGCGGCGAGTTCCGCCGCCAGTTCCGCCTCAACCACGTACGGCACGAGCCGCTGCGGGTGGCGCTGCGCTGCAGCCGCCTGGGGGAGGGCGGCGCGCCGCGCTACCTGGCGGTGCTGGAGGACATCAGCGAACGCGAGACCACCCGCAGCGCGCTGCAGGCCGAGCGCGAGCGGCTGCAGGGACTGCTGCAGGGCGTGGGCGACGCGGTGATCCTGACCAGCCAGCACGACGAAGTGCTGCAGCTGAACATGCCGGCGCGGCAGCTGCTGGGCGTGAAGCTGGAAGAAGCGCAGGGGCGCAGCCTGTCGCTGTTCGTGGCGCTGAACCTGCCGGAGCGCGGCCAGCCGGTATCGCTGGCCATGCTCACCGAACTGCACCGCGAGGAAACCCTGGCGCTGGACCTGCTGGGCCGCGACCTGCGCCGGCTGCCGGTGCTGCTGAACCTGTCGGTGGTGGCTGCGACCGGCGACATGCAGGGCTACAAGGTATGGGTACTGCGTGAAGATGCCGCGCGGCGCCGGCTGCTCAGCCAGCCGGGCGAGGCGGAGCGCGACAGCGGCACCGGCCTCGCCAACCGCCGTGGCATGTTGGCCGCATTGGCCGGCCTGCTGGCCGATGACCTGGGCAGCACCCAGCCGCATTGCGTGGCCTGGCTGGAGCTGAAACAGGATGGCGTGCCGCTGGACAATACCCAGCAGGGCAGCGAGGCGCAGCTGCAGCTGGTGGCCGCGGTACTGCAACGGCGGCTGCGCAACAGCGACTGCATCGCCCACCTGGAAGGTGGTGCCTTTGCGCTGCTGCTGTACCGCTGCCAGACCGGCCATGCCGAACGCATCCTGCAGAGCATCTGCGGTGAAATCGCCAGGCTGCACCCGGCGGCGGCGGACAGCAGTGCGCTGACGGCCAGCGTGGGCATTACCGCGCTGCAGGCCGGCGATGCCGTGGCGCAGGAGGTATTGCAGCGCGCAGAGCGCCGCAGCCGGCAGGCACGAGTGGCGGCGGCCGACAAATAAAAGCAGTAGGCGCACAAAATCAAACCGCCGCCATCTTGCGATGGCGGCGGTTTTGCCGTTGGCGGGCAGCCGGTTTACCCCTGTTGTATTCCGGCTGCCAGTCTGACTGTCTGTCGCGGCTTATTTATCAATGCCACCCAGCAGCACGTACTTGATTTCCAGGTAGTCTTCGATGCCGTACTTGGAGCCTTCGCGGCCCAGGCCGGACTGCTTCACGCCACCGAACGGTGCGGCTTCGTTGGACAGGATGCCGCTGTTCACGGCAACCATGCCGTATTCCAGGCCTTCGGACACGCGGAAGATACGGCCGATGTCGCGGGCGTAGAAGTAGGACGCCAGGCCGAACTCGGTGTCGTTGGCCATCTGGATCGCTTCTTCTTCGGTCTTGAAGCGGAACAGCGGGGCCAGCGGGCCGAAGGTTTCTTCCTTCGCCACTTTCATTTCCGGGGTCACGCCGGTGATCACGGTCGGTTCGAAGAAGCTGTAGCCCAGTGCGTGGCGCTTGCCGCCGGTTACCAGGTTGCCGCCCTTGGCCAGTGCGTCGGCAATGTGCTCTTCCACCTTGCTTACCGCGTTTTCGTCGATCATCGGGCCCTGGGTCACGCCGGCTTCCAGGCCGTTACCCACGTTCAGCTTGGCCACGGCGTCGGCGAACTTGGCGGCGAAGGCATCGTACACACCGTCCTGCACCAGCAGGCGGTTGGCGCACACGCAGGTCTGGCCGGCGTTGCGGTACTTGGAGATCATCGCGCCTTCCACGGCGGCGTCCAGGTCGGCATCGTCGAACACGATGAACGGTGCGTTGCCGCCCAGTTCCATCGATACCTTCTTCACGGTTTCGGCACACTGGCTGATCAGCTTGCGGCCAACCTCGGTGGAGCCGGTGAAGGAGAATTTCTTCACGGTGTCGCTACCGGTGAGCACGCCGCCGATTTCGGTGGAGCCGCCGGTGAGCACCGAGAACACGCCAGCCGGAATGCCGGCGCGCTCGGCCAGCACGGCGATGGCCAGTGCGGACAGCGGGGTCTGGCTGGCCGGGCGTACCACCATCGGGCAGCCGGCGGCCAGGGCCGGGGCAGCCTTGCGGGTGATCATGGCGTTGGGGAAGTTCCACGGCGTGATCGCGGCGGTTACACCGATAGGCTCCTTGGTCACCAAGATGCGCTTGTCGGCGCCGGTGGACGGAATGGTGTCGCCGTAGATGCGCTTGGCTTCTTCGGCGTACCACTCGATGTAGCTGGCGCCGTAGGCGATTTCGCCCTTGGCCTCGGCCAGCGGCTTGCCCTGTTCGCAGGTCAGGATCACCGCCAGGTCGTCCTGGTTCGCCATCATCAGGTCGAACCACTTGCGCAGGATGCCGGCGCGCTCCTTGGCGGATTTCTTCTTCCAGCTCTTGAAGGCTTCGGCGGCGCCGTCCACGGCGCGCTGGGCTTCGGCACTGCCCATCTTCGGCACGTGGGCGATGGTTTCGCCGGTGGCCGGGTTGGTTACCGCAATGGTCTGGCCGCTATCGGCATCCAGCCACTGGCCGTTGATGTAGCACTGCTGACGCAGCAGGGAAGGATCTTTCAGGTTCAGCATGGTGTGTGTCCTTGTTATGCAATGCGGCCAACGTTGCGTGGTGCAAGGTTGGCCGCAATTCAGCTCAATTCAATTGATCAGGCCTTGATGGCGGCAACCAGCTTCTGCAGCGCTTCTTCGAAGATGGCGTCTTCGATGGTCAGCGGGAACAGGAAGCGGACAACGTTGCCGTACACGCCGCAGGTCAGCAGGATCAGGCCGGCTTCCAGCGCCTTGGTCTGCACTTTCTTGGTGAAGTCGGCATCGGCTTCGTGGCTGCCGGCCTTGTTGAACTCCACGGCGATCATGGCGCCCAGGCCGCGTACTTCGGCGATCTGCGGTACTTCGGCTTTCAGACCGTTGATGGTTTCCTTCAGCTGGTTGCCCAGCTGGTTGGCGCGCTCCAGCAGTTTTTCTTCCTGGATGGCCTGGATCACGGCCTTGGAAGCGGCCAGTGCCAGCGGGCTGCCGGCGTAGGTGCCGCCCAGGCCGCCCGGTGCCGGTGCGTCCATGTATTCGGCCTTGCCTACCACGGCGGAGATCGGGAAACCGCCGGCCATGGATTTGGCCATGGTCATCAGGTCCGGTGCCACGTCGTAGTGTTCCATGGCGAAGAACTTGCCGGTACGGGCAAAGCCAGCCTGTACTTCGTCGGCGATCATCAGGATGCCGTGCTTGTCGCACAGGGCGCGTACGGCGCGTACCCATTCGGCCGGCGCGGCGTAGAAGCCGCCTTCGCCCTGAACCGGTTCGAAGATGATGGCGGCCACGCGGGTGGCTTCGATGTCGTACTTGAACAGGTGCTCGATGCTGGCGATGGAGTCTTCAACCGATACGCCGTGCAGCGGGTTCGGGAACAGTGCGTGGTACACGTCGGACGGGAACGGGCCGAAACCGATCTTGTACGGTGCTACCTTGCCGGTCAGCGCCATGCCCATCAGGGTGCGGCCGTGGAAGCCGCCGCCGAAGGCGATGATGCCCGGACGGCCGGTGGCGGCGCGGGCGATTTTCACGGCGTTCTCCACGGCTTCGGCGCCGGTGGTGTAGAACGCGGTTTTCTTGGCGTAGTTGCCCGGGGTCAGCTGGTTCAGCTTTTCGGCAACTTCGATATACAGTTCGTACGGCACCACCTGGTAGCAGGTGTGGCTGAATTTGTTCAGTTGCTCGGCAACGGCAGCCTGAACCTTGTCATGCAGGTGACCGGTGTTCAGCACGCCGATACCACCGGCAAAGTCGATGTAACGCTTGCCTTCGGTGTCCCAGATCTCGGCGTTCTTCGCGCGCTCGGCGAAGAAGGAACACATTACGCCTACACCGCGCGGGGTAGCGTTGGCTTTACGTTGCATCAGTTCTTGCGGGCTCATTGAATCTCTCCTTGTAGACGACGGTTCCGGCTAGCGCCGGACGGGGGGCGCCGGCGGGGCTAGAGCATGTGTTGCATTCTAGACCCGTGTTTAGCAAAAAGCCACATGCGATTGATAAATTAAACACCCATGATTTTGCGGGTGCTTGTTTGTTTCGCTATGCGGTTTTGCGTGCCGCATTGCGGCCGACGTGTAAGTAAAAACGCTCCCGCCGGCCTTGGCAAGACCCGCGGGAGCGTTTGCTGAAAATTAGGGCTCAGCCCGTCATTCCGTTGTGCTTTGTGCAGCGCCGGCACGGCCTGGCGCCATGTTGCGCGCCGCTCAGAAGAAGCGGTTCACGCTGGCTACTGCCTGGTCGTCCAGTTCGCCGGCCGCCAGCGCCAGGGCGAGGCGTGCATACAACAGGTTGTAACGTGCCGAGGCCAGTGCGCGTACCGCGTCCTGATAGCTGCTTTCGGCGTTCAACAGGTCGAGGTTGGTGCGCACGCCGACTTCGCGCCCCAGGCGGGTGGCGTCCAGCTTACTCTTGGCGGAGACCAGCAGCTGTTCCTGCGCCTTCACCTGCGCGGCGCCGTTGCTGACGCCCAGCCAGGCGCTGCGCACTGCCAGTGCCACTTCGCGGCGGGACAGTTCCAGGTCGTCGCGCGATTTCTCCAGGTTGGCCGCAGCCTCGCGCACCTGCGAGTTGATGCCGCCGCCGGCGTACAGCGGCAGCGTCAGGTTGACGCCCACGCTGTTGCCGGCGGTGCTGCCGCGGCCGCTCAGGCGGCTGGCGGGGTCGGTGGCGTGGTTGATGCTGTAGCCGGCGGATAGATCCACGGTGGGCAGGTGCTTGCCGCGGGCGGCGGTGAGGTTTTCCTCGGCCAGCTGTACCTGCTGCCGCGCGCTCTTGATGTTGAGGCTGCCGGCTTCGGCGCGATCCAGCCACGCTTGCAGGGTGCCCAGTTCGTTGCCCAGATCGACGCGGCCCTTGAGGTGGTTGATCTGCTCCGGCTTCAGGCCGGTGAGCTTGGCCAGGGTGTTGCGCTTGATTTCCAGGTCGCTCATGGCGGCAATTTCGCTGGCCAGGGCGCCGTCGAAGCCGGCTTGCGCTTCATGGGTGTCGGTAATGGTGGCGGTGCCGACTTCGAAGGCCTTCTTCGCCTGCGCCAGCTGGTGCTCGAACGCCTTCTTGGTGGCCTGGGTGGCGCTCAGCACGTCCTCGGCCAGCAGCACGTCCAGATAGGCGCGTGCCACGTCGGCGATCAGCTGCTGGCCGCTGGCACTGTATTGCACCTCGGCCAGCTCGCTGCTGATGCGGCCTTTCTTGTAGCCGGTGTAGCTGGCCACGTCGAACAGCGGCTGGTTCAGCTGCACGCCGACACTGCTGCTGTGGTAGGGGTCGGCATCCGGCCGGATCGGGTCGGTGCGGGTGATGCCGGCGGACAGCCCCACGCTGGGCAGCAGCAGGGCGCGGCCCTGTACCGCTTTTTCCTGGCCGGCCAGCAGGCTCTGCCGCGCACCGGCATAGCCGGCATCGTAGTCGCGGGCGGCCTGTACCGCGGCGGCCAGATCGAAGGCGGCGGCCGGCAGGCTGCCGCACAGGGCCAGCATGCCGGCAACTATCAGCTGGGTTTGCACTTTCATCGAATTACCTGCATCGAGTTATCTATCAGTTCTGAAGCGGGCTGAAACCGAGACCATAACGCATAGTCGTCCACCTTTCAGCCCAGAGTTTATTAATAGTCGCTAACCCGGGCGTTTTACCCGGAACCAGGCGGCGTACAGCGCCGGCAGGAACAGCAGCGTGAGTACGGTGGCGATCAGCAGGCCGCCCATGATGGCTACCGCCATCGGCCCCCAGAAGGTACTGCGCGTCAGCGGCACCATTGCCAGGATGGCGGCCAGCGCGGTGAGCATGATGGGGCGGAAGCGGCGCACGGTGGAGCCGACCACCGCCTCGAAGCGGTCTATGCCCTCGGCGATGTCGCTTTCGATCTGGTCCACCAGGATCACCGAGTTGCGCATGATCATGCCCGCCAGCGCGATCACCCCCAGCATGGCCACGAAGCCGAACGGCGCGCCGAACAGGATCAGCGTCAGGGTGACGCCTATCATGCCCAGCGGTGCGGTAAGCACCACCAGCAGCGTGCGCTGGAAGCTCTTGAGCTGCAGCATCAGCAGGGTGAACACGATGATCAGCATCAGCGGCTGCACCTTGGCGATGGCGCCCTGCGACTTCTGGCTGGCTTCCAGCGAGCCGCCCAGCTCGATGTGGTAGCCCAGCGGCAGCGTCTGCTCCATGGCCTGCAACTTGGGCCACAGCGCCAGCGAGATATCGGAGGCCTGCACGCCGTCGGCGGCATCGGCGCGCACCGAGATGGTGGGCAGCCGGTTGCGGCGCCAGATGATGCTGTCTTCCGGCGTGTAGCGGATATGGCCGATCTGCGCCACCGGTACGTACTTGCCGCTGGCGGTCTGGATCATGAGGCTGCCCAGAGCGGCCACGTTGCGGCGCTCGTCGTTGGACAGCCGCGCCACCACGGCGATGGCCTTGTCGCCCTCGCGCCACTCGGTCACGCTGCTGCCGGTGAGCAGCAGCTGCAGCTGGCGCGCCAAGCCCTGGCTGGAGATGCCCAGTGCACGTGCCTTGTCCTGGTCGATGTCCACGCGCAGCGCCTTCACCTGCTCGCCCCAGTCATTGTTGACGTGGCGCACCGCCGGGTGGCTGCGCAGCAGGTCTTCCACCCGGGCGGCAATGGCGCGCACCTGGTCGTGGTCGGGGCCCATCACGCGGAACTGCACGGCGTAGCCCACCGGCGGGCCGTTCTCCAGCCGGGTGACGCGGCCGCGCACCAGCGGGAAATCGTTTTCGAACAGCTGCTCCAGCTTCTGTTTCACGTTTTCGCGCACGTGTTCGTCGCGGGTCATCACCATCAGCTGCGCGTAGTTCAAGTGCTGCTGCTGCTGGTCCAGCGGCAGGTAGAAGCGCGGGCTGCCGCCGCCGACATAGCTGGTGACGCTGACAACATTACCGTCGCCGTGCAGCTTCTGCTCCAGCCTGGCCACTTCGCGCTGGGTGGCGGCGTAGTTGGCGCCCTGCGGCAGCCACATGTCCACCAGCAGCTCCGGCCGGTTGGAGGAGGGGAAGAACTGCTGCTGCACGAACAGCTTGAACGCCACCATGGACAGCAGGAATGCGGCCAGGGTCAGCGTGATCACCGTCTTGCGGTGGTCCAGGCTCCATTCCACCGCGCGGCGGAAGCGGCGGTAGAACGGCTTCTGGTACACGTCGCCATGTTCATGCCCGGCCAGGCTGGCCGGCAGCAGGTGGAAGCCGAGGTAGGGGGTGAACACCACCGCGACGATCCACGACAGCAGCAGCGCCAGCGATACCACGGCGAACAGGCTGAACACGTATTCGCCGGCGTTGGATTTGGCCAGCCCCACCGGCAGGAAGGTGGCGGCGGTGATCAGCGTGCCGGTCAACATCGGGAAGGCGGTGCTGGTGTAGGCGTAGGTGGCGGCCTGGAACTTGTTCCAGCCCTGTTCCAGCTTCAGCGCCATCATTTCCACCGCGATGATGGCATCGTCCACCAGCAGGCCCAGTGCAATGATCAGCGAGCCCAGCGAGATGCGCTGCAGGTCGATATTGAAGAAGTACATGGCGAGGAAGGTCATCGCCAGCACCAGCGGAATCGACAGCGCCACCACCACGCCGGTGCGCAGGCCGAGGCTGAAGAAGCTCACCGCCAGCACGATTACCACCGCCTCCACCAGCGAGTGCATGAATTCGCTTACCGCGTTCTTCACCACCTTGGGCTGGTCGGATACCGCGTCCACCTGCACCCCTACCGGCAGCTTGGCGTGCAACTGCGCCATTACCTGCTCCAGGTTCTGCCCCAGTTTCAGCACGTCGCCGCCGGTTTTCATGCTCACCGCCAGGCCGATGGCCGGCTTGCCGTCAAAGCGCATGCCGAAGCTGGGCGGGTCGACGAACTGGCGCTCTACCTTGGCCACGTCACCCAGGCGGAAGCTCCTGCCGCCGGCGGAGAGCGGGGTGTCGGCAATGGCCTGCACCGAGTTGTAGCTGCCGCTGACGCGCACCCAGATGCGCTCGCCGGCGGTGTCGTAGCTGCCGGCCGGGGTCATGGCGTTCTGTGCGGCCAACGTTGCCCACAGCGTGCTGGCATCCAGCTGCATGGCGGCCAGCTTGGCGCTGTCCAGCGTCACGTAGATGCGCTCTTCCTGCTCGCCGACGATGTCCACCTTGCCCACGTCCGGTACGCGCAGCACTTCCAGCTTGGCCTGCTCCACGTACTTGCGCAGGTCCTCGTAGCTGAAGCCGTCGCCGGTGAAGGCGTACAGGTTGCCGAAGGTGTCGCCGAATTCATCGTTGAAATATGGCCCCTGCACGCCGGCGGGCAGGGTGTACTGCATGTCGCTGATCTTCTTGCGCACTGTGTACCACAGCTGCTGCACGTTCTTCGGCGGCACTTCCTCGCGAATGGACAGGATCAGCGTGGCCTCGCCCGGCTTGGTGTAGCTCTTCACATATTCGAGCTCGCCCATTTCCTGCAGCTTCTTTTCGATCTTGTCGGTGACCTGCTGCTCGGTTTCCTGCGCGCTGGCGCCGGGCCACAGCACGCGCACCATCATGGCCTTGAAGGTGAATTCCGGGTCTTCCTTCTGCCCCAGCTGGGTGTAGGAGAACAGCCCGGCCAGCATCAGCACGATCATCAGGTAGCGCACCAGCGAGCTGTTGCGCAGCGCCCATTCCGACAGGTTGAGTTTCTTCATCGCCGGCCCCTTACTGCTGCAGCAGGGTGATGTGCTGGCCGTCGCGCAGCAGGTGCACGCCGGCGGTCACCACCTTTTCGCCGCCGGCAAGGCCGCGGGTGATGGCAATGCTGTCGCCGTCGATGTCGCCGACTTCCACCGCCTTGCGGCCAACCTGCTGCTGGCCGTTGATCACCCACACGTAATGCTTGCCCTGGGTGTCGAGCATGGCGGCCAGCGGCAGGCGCAGCGTGCTGCCCTGGCCGGCCAGCTGCGCGCGCACGCTGGCGGTCATGCCCAGGCGTACGTTGCTGTCCGCCTGCGGCAGGGTGAGGCGCGCGGCGTAGGTGCGGGTGGCGCTGTCGGCATCGGCGGACAGCTCGCGCAGGCGTGCATCCAGCTCGCGGCCGTCGGCCCACAGTTTCACCTTGAAGCCGCTGGCCTGACGCACTGCGGCCACGGCGTTTTCCGGCACCTGGAAAGCCACTTCGCGCTCACCGTTGGCCGCAAGCCGTGCCACTGCCTGGCCGGCGGCAACCACCATGCCCGGCTCGGCGCTGATGCTGCCGATCACGCCATCGCTGTCGGCCAGCAGCGCGGTGTAGCTGCCCTGGTTGCGGCTGGCGGACAGCGCGGCTTGCGCCTGCTGCAGGCTGGCGCGCGCGGCGTTCACCGTGGTCTGCTGGCGCTCCACCTGGGCGGAGCTGATGAAGTTCTGTGCCAGCAGTTCGCGCGAGCGTTTCAGGTCGGCCTCCTGCTGCCCCAGTTCCGCCTGTGCGGCGCTGAGCTGCGCCTGCTTGGCGGCGGTGTCCAGCCGGTAGTCGCTGGCATCCAGCAGCGCCAGCACCTGGCCCTTCTTCACGCTGTCGCCGGCATTCACGCGGCGCTCCATGATCTTGCCGGCCACGCGGAAGGCGAGCTGGCTTTCGTGGCGGGCGCGGATCTCGCCGCTGAACTGGCGGCTGTTGCCGGCGCTGTCGCTGCCGGCCACCACGTAGCGCACCGGGCGGATTTCCTCCACCGGTTGGACTTCCTGTTTGCAGCCGGCCAGCGCCAGCAGCGTCAGGCTGGCCAGCGCCAGCGTGCGGTATTGCGGGGTCATGATGATTCCTCGTGGATCTTGTTTTTTGTGTGGCTTGCTCAATCGGCCTTGAGGCCGTTCAGCATCAGGTCCAGTGCGATTTCCAGGTAGTCCAGCGGCGGCAGGTTGCGGTGCTGGTCGTGTTCCAGCACGCGGCCCAGCGAGCATTGCCAGGTCATGCTCAGCAGCATCGGCGCCACCAGGGTGTCCACCACCGCGTGCGGGTGCAGGCTGCGGAATTCGCCGCTGGCCACGCCGCGCTCCAGGATGCGCAGCAGCATGTTGTGGCTGGGTTCGATCACTTCGCGGTAGTAGAAGCGCGCCAGGTCGGGAAAGTTGGTGGCCTCGGCGAACATCAGCTTGCAGATGCCGGCCAGCGGCGATTCGCCTACCTCCTGCCACCAGCGCCGCATCATCAGTCGCAGCAGCTCGGCACTGCTGCCGTCGTACTGCTTGGCCAGCTCGGCAAACCCCGCCAGGCGGGTTACCAGGTTCTCGCGCACCACCGCCTTGAAGATGTCTTCCTTGTTCTCGAAGTACAGGTAGGGCGTGCCCTTGGTGACACCGGCGGCCTTGGCGATGTCTTCCATCTTGGTGGCCTTGAAACCCTTGTCGACGAACAGCTGCAGCGCGGCGTCGAGGATCTCGGCCGGGCGCACTTCCTTGCGGCGGCGCCAGCGGGCGATCGGGCAGTTCGATTCCTGACTCATTTTGCATCTCTGAATATTGGTTCAGTAATGGCGGCACTTTAGGGTAACTACTCAACTGTTAGCAATTAATAAATCGATATTCACTAAACTGCTTGGGTAGAATGCAACACTTGATGTTGGCCGCATCCCCCCGCGCGGCCAGTTAACGCGTACTGGAGAATGTGACGTGAGCGTAGCCCCCCTCGACAAGGCCGCCATCCTGGCCGAAGCCCTGCCCTATATCCGTTCCTTCAATGGCAAGACCATCGTGGTGAAGTACGGCGGCAATGCCATGACCGACGACCAGCTGAAGGAAGACTTCGCCAAGGACGTGGTGCTGCTCAAACTGGTGGGGCTGAACCCGGTGGTGGTGCACGGCGGCGGCCCGCAGATCAACGATCTGCTGGAGCGCGTGGGCAAGGAGGGGCAGTTCATCCAGGGCATGCGCGTTACCGACAGCGAAACCATGGACGTGGTGGAGATGGTGCTGGGCGGCCTGGTGAACAAGGAAATCGTGTCGCTGATCAACAAGCACGGCGGCAAGGCGGTGGGCATCACCGGCAAGGATGGTCACTTCATCCGCGCCAGCAAGCTGTTCCTGAAGTCGGAATCCGATGAGCAGATCGACATCGGCCAGGTGGGCGACATCGAGCACATCGACCCCAGCCTGGTGGCGCTGCTGGATAGCCACGACTTCATTCCGGTGGTGGCGCCGATCGGCGTGGGCAGCAACGGTGAGGCCTACAACATCAACGCCGACGTGGTGGCCGGCAAGCTGGCGGAAACGCTGAACGCCGAGAAGCTGGTGCTGATGACCAACACCCCGGGCGTGCTGGACAAGCAGGGCCAGCTGCTTACCGGCCTGACCGCGGCCAAGGTGGACGAGCTGTTCGCCGACGGCACCATTTCCGGCGGCATGCTGCCCAAGATCAGCTCGGCGCTGGATGCTGCCAAGAGCGGCGTGAACTCGGTGCACATCATCGATGGCCGCGTGCCGCACGCGCTGCTGCTGGAGATCCTCACCGATGCCGGCGTGGGTACCATGATCAAGGCCAGCTGAGCCTGACTCTGCGCATTGCTACCAGGGCCGCCGCGTGCGGCCCTTTTCGTTATGACTGTCTGACAATTGCTGCGCCTTGCACCGGGTTTTCCTGTAGGGGCGACCGTATGCTATCTATAGTGTTAAGGCCGCTAGCCGGCGTTGACTTGTCTTTTCCCGCAAGAGGAGAGGTGGCATGCAGACTGTGCGACAGTTGTTGGCGCAAAAAAAGGGTGGCCTGATTACGGTAGGGCCGGACGCTACGGTATTCCAGGCCTTGCAGATCATGGCCGAGCACGATATCGGCGCGGTGCTGGTGATGGACATGGGTGATGTGCTGGGGATTTTCTCCGAGCGCGACTACGCCCGGCGCATCGTGCTGCAGGGGCGTACCTCGGCCGGCACCAAGGTGCGCGACATCATGACCAGCAAGGTGGTGTACGTGAGGCCGGAGCAGACGGTGGCCGAGTGCATGGCGCTGATGACCGAGAAGCGCTTTCGCCACCTGCCGGTGCTGGAAGAAGACAAGGTGCTGGGCTTGCTGTCGATCGGTGATCTGGTGCGCGCCACCATAGACGAACAGCAGTTCGTGATCGAGCAGCTGGTGAATTACATCCGCGCCTGAATCCGCTGGCGCAGACAAGAAAAAGGTTGGCCATGCGGCCAACCTTTTTGCTTTTTGACGGCAGCTGGCCTGCTCAGTGGCCGGGCACCAGTTGCCGTGCCAGCTGCATCAGCGCCGGGGCGATCTGGCCGCGCATCAGCTCCGGGCTGAAGGCGAAGGCCGGGCCGCTGGCGTTCAGGCACAGCGCCGGCATGCCGGGGGCGGGCGAGGGCAGTGCCACGCCTACCGCCATCACGTCGCGTTCGAACTCGCCGAACGATTCGCTGTAGCCGCGCTGCAGGTATTGCTGCCGCGCCTGCTCCAGCCGCTCCTGCATTGCCGGCCAGTCCTTGCCGTAGCGGGCGGCCAGGTCGCTGTCCAGCTGCGCACGCTCGGTATGGTTCAGCGCGGCATAGCAGGCACGGCCGATGGCGGTGCTGGCCAGCGGCACGCGCGAGCCTACGGTGAGCTGTACCGATACCCGCGCCTGGCTGCGACAGGTTTCCAGGTACACGATGTCGGTGCCGTCACGCATGCCCAGGCTGATGGAGATGGTGTTCTTCAGTGCGAACTCGCGCATCAGCGGTGCGGCGATGCGGCGGATGTCGTAGCTGCCCAGCACCGCCGAGCCCAGCGCCAGCACGGCCAGCCCCAGCCGGTAGTAGCCGGTTTCGCCATCCTGCGACAGATAGCCCAGCTTGGTCAGGGTGTAGGTCAAACGCGACACCGTGGATTTGGGCAGCCCGGTACGTTGCGCCAGCACCTGGTTGGACAGCGCGCTTTCCCCTGGCTGGAAGGCCGCCAGCACGCGCAGACCGCGCGCCAGCGCCACCACGAACAGGCGGTCCTTTTCTTCGTCTTCCTGCGGTAACAACGACATTGCTTCCAGTCCCTTCTCAACAGAGTGGCAAGAATAGATCACCGCCTGCCGTGGTCAAAGAAAAAAACTTTACACACCGCATCCGGCTTGTTAGTCTATTTTGCATTGTAGAACTGAATTCCGCAACGCGGAACAGTACAGAGGAGAAACGCAATGGCCGCCAATTCCGCTCGTGCACCCTTCATGTGGGACGATGCACTTCTGCTTAACGATCAGCTCACCGAAGAAGAACGCATGGTGCGCGAAGCCGCTTACGCCTACTGTCAGGAACGCCTGCTGCCGCGCGTGCTGACTGCCAACCGCGAAGAGCGCTTCGACCGCGAAATCATGAGCGAGATGGGTGAACTGGGCCTGCTGGGCTGCACCATCGACACCCACGGCTGCGCCGGCCTGTCGCACGTGGCCTACGGCCTGATCGCCCGCGAAGTGGAGCGTGTCGACTCCGGCTACCGCTCCGCCATGTCGGTACAGTCCAGCCTGGTGATGCACCCGATCTGGGCCTACGGTACCGAAGCGCAGAAAGACAAATACCTGCCCAAGCTGGCTACCGGCGAATGGGTTGGCTGTTTCGGCCTGACCGAGCCGGATGCCGGCTCCGACCCGGCCGGCATGAAGACCCGTGCCCGCAAGACCGACGGTGGCTACATCCTCAAAGGCAGCAAGATGTGGATCACCAACAGCCCGATCGCCGACGTGTTCGTGGTGTGGGCCAAGGATGACGAAGGCGAGATCCGCGGCTTCGTGCTGGAAAAGGGCATGAAAGGCCTGTCCGCGCCGAAGATCGAAGGCAAGTTCTCGCTGCGCGCCTCCATCACCGGCGAAATCGTGATGGACGACGTGTTCGTGCCGGAAGAAAACGCCTTCCCGGAAGTTCGCGGTCTGAAAGGCCCGTTCGGCTGCCTGAACAAGGCACGCTACGGTATCGCCTGGGGCGCGATGGGTGCCGCCGAGTTCTGCTGGCACGGCGCCCGCCAGTACACCCTGGATCGCAAGCAGTTCAACCGCCCGCTGGCCGCTACCCAGCTGGTACAGCTGAAGCTGGCCAATATGCAGACCGAAATCAGCCTGGGCCTGCAGGCCGCGCTGCGCGTAGGCCGCCTGATGGACGAAGGCCGCGCCGCACCGGAAATGATCAGCCTGATCAAGCGCAACAACTGCGGCAAGGCGCTGGACATCGCCCGCATCGCCCGTGATATGCATGGCGGTAATGGTATCAGCGACGAATTCCACATCATCCGCCACGTGATGAACCTGGAAGCTGTCAACACTTATGAAGGCACGCACGATGTGCATGCCCTGATTCTGGGCCGAGCCCAGACCGGTATTCAGGCATTCGCCTGATGTAATGTTCCGCCGGCGGCCTCCACCCCGGCGGAATGTTGGTTCCTGTCTGTCCTTGAGGCCCGGTGCGACCGGGCCGTTTTTTTGTATCCATGCCGGTGGGACCGCCCAGCGGCATGGATATCCGGCCCTTGCGGCCAACGTTGAACACATTAAGGAGTGGCGTTATGTCTGGAGCACTGTCCGGTATCAAGGTTCTGGATCTCACCCGCGTACTGGCTGGCCCGTGGACCGGCCAGCTGCTGGCCGATCTCGGTGCCGAAGTCATCAAGGTGGAGCGCCCGGGCAGCGGCGACGACACCCGCCAGTGGGCGCCGCCCAGCCTGGCGGACGGCACCGCCGCCTACTACCTGGCGGCCAACCGTGGCAAACAGTCGCTGACCGTGGACATCACCACCGCTGCCGGCCAGGAAATCGTGCGCAAGTTGGCCGCACAGGCCGACGTGCTGCTGGAGAACTACAAGGTGGGCGGGCTGAAGAAATACGGCCTCGACTACGACAGCCTGCGCAAGGTGAACTCGCGGCTGGTGTACTGCTCCATCACCGGTTTCGGCCAGGACGGCCCGTATGCCGAGCTGCCGGGCTACGACTATATCGTGCAGGGCATGTCCGGCCTGATGAGCATCACCGGCCCGGCCGATGGCGAGCCGCACAAGGTGGGTGTGGCGGTTACCGACCTGTTCACCGGCCTGTATGCGGCCAACGCGGTGCAAGCGGCGCTGATCGCGCGCAACCGCACCGGCGAGGGCC
>NZ_LT607802.1:1720214-1910214 GCF_900090205.1 Vogesella sp. LIG4
TGAAACATCTAAGTACCCCGAGGAAAAGAAATCAACCGAGATTCCGTCAGTAGTGGCGAGCGAACGCGGAAGAGCCTGTATGTGATAAGGATTGCGATAGTGGAACACTCTGGAAAGTGTGGCCATAGTGGGTGATAGCCCCGTACACGAAATTGCATTCCTGGTACTGAGCATACGAGAAGTAGGGCGGGACACGCGAAATCCTGTCTGAAGATGGGGGGACCATCCTCCAAGGCTAAATACTCGTGATCGACCGATAGTGAACCAGTACCGTGAGGGAAAGGCGAAAAGCACCGCGGGAGCGGAGTGAAATAGAACCTGAAACCGGATGCATACAAACAGTGGGAGCCCCTTCGTGGGGTGACTGCGTACCTTTTGTATAATGGGTCAGCGACTTACATTCAGTGGCAAGCTTAACCGAATAGGGGAGGCGTAGGGAAACCGAGTCCGAATAGGGCGTCTCAGTCGCTGGGTGTAGACCCGAAACCGAGTGATCTATCCATGGCCAGGATGAAGGTGCGGTAACACGCACTGGAGGTCCGAACCCACTAGTGTTGCAAAACTAGGGGATGAGCTGTGGATAGGGGTGAAAGGCTAAACAAACTCGGAGATAGCTGGTTCTCCCCGAAAACTATTTAGGTAGTGCCTCATGTATCACTTCCGGGGGTAAAGCACTGTTATGGCTAGGGGGTCATTGCGATTTACCAAACCATGGCAAACTCAGAATACCGGAAAGTGTGAGCATGGGAGACAGACGGTGGGTGCTAACGTCCATCGTCAAGAGGGAAACAACCCAGACCGCCAGCTAAGGTCCCAAATGATCAGTTAAGTGGTAAACGAGGTGGGAAGGCCTAGACAGCCAGGATGTTGGCTTAGAAGCAGCCATCATTTAAAGAAAGCGTAATAGCTCACTGGTCGAGTCGTCCTGCGCGGAAGATGTAACGGGGCTCAAACTGATAACCGAAGCTGCGGATGCGCCGTAAGGCGCGTGGTAGGGGAGCGTTCTGTAGGTCTGTGAAGGTGTGTCGAGAGGCATGCTGGAGATATCAGAAGTGCGAATGCTGACATGAGTAGCGATAAAGCGGGTGAAAAGCCCGCTCGCCGAAAGCCCAAGGTTTCCTACGCAACGTTCATCGGCGTAGGGTGAGTCGGCCCCTAAGGCGAGGCTGAAAAGCGTAGTCGATGGGAAACGGGTGAATATTCCCGTACTTTCGTATAGTGCGATGTGGGGACGGAGAAGGTTAGGTCAGCGGCCTGTTGGAATAGGTCGTTTAAGCCGGTAGGTGGTTAGGGTAGGCAAATCCGCCCTTTCATTCAACACCGAGAAGTGATGACGAGGGTCTACGGACCTGAAGTGACTGATACCACGCTTCCAGGAAAAGCCACTAAGCTTCAGCTATACGAAAACCGTACCGCAAACCGACACAGGTGGGCAGGATGAGAATTCTAAGGCGCTTGAGAGAACTCAGGAGAAGGAACTCGGCAAATTGACACCGTAACTTCGGGAGAAGGTGTGCCCCGGTAGCTTGTAGGAGAACATCCGAAGGGCGAAGGGGTCGCAGAGAATAGGTGGCTGCGACTGTTTAACAAAAACACAGCTCTGTGCCAACACGAAAGTGGACGTATACGGAGTGACGCCTGCCCGGTGCTGGAAGATTAAATGATGGGGTGCAAGCTCTTGATTGAAGTCCCAGTAAACGGCGGCCGTAACTATAACGGTCCTAAGGTAGCGAAATTCCTTGTCGGGTAAGTTCCGACCCGCACGAATGGCGTAACGATGGCCACACTGTCTCCTCCTGAGACTCAGCGAAGTTGAAATGTTTGTGAAGATGCAATCTACCCGCTGCTAGACGGAAAGACCCCGTGAACCTTTACTGTAGCTTTGCATTGGACTTTGAACAGGCTTGTGTAGGATAGGTGGGAGGCTATGAAGTACGGTCGCTAGATCGTATGGAGCCGTCCTTGAAATACCACCCTGGTGTGTTTGAGGTTCTAACCTTGGTCCGTGATCCGGATCGGGAACAGTGCATGGTAGGCAGTTTGACTGGGGCGGTCTCCTCCCAAAGTGTAACGGAGGAGTTCGAAGGTTACCTAGGTACGGTCGGAAATCGTGCTGATAGTGCAATGGCAAAAGGTAGCTTAACTGCGAGACCGACAAGTCGAGCAGGTGCGAAAGCAGGACATAGTGATCCGGTGGTTCTGAATGGAAGGGCCATCGCTCAACGGATAAAAGGTACTCCGGGGATAACAGGCTGATTCCGCCCAAGAGTTCACATCGACGGCGGAGTTTGGCACCTCGATGTCGGCTCATCACATCCTGGGGCTGTAGCCGGTCCCAAGGGTATGGCTGTTCGCCATTTAAAGTGGTACGTGAGCTGGGTTCAAAACGTCGTGAGACAGTTTGGTCCCTATCTGCAGTGGGCGTTGGAAGTTTGACGGGGGCTGCTCCTAGTACGAGAGGACCGGAGTGGACGAACCTCTGGTGTACCGGTTGTGACGCCAGTCGCATCGCCGGGTAGCTAAGTTCGGAAGAGATAACCGCTGAAAGCATCTAAGCGGGAAACTTGCCTGAAGATGAGACTTCCCTGGACCCTTGAGGTCCCTGAAGAGTCGTTCGAGACCAGGACGTTGATAGGTCGGGTGTGGAAGCGCTGTGAGGCGTGAAGCTAACCGATACTAATTGCTCGTGAGGCTTGACTCTATCATTTGAGGTGCTTTGCGCAGGCGAAGTGACAACAAATAGGGTGTGTGCGAGATACAAGATTCTACCGGCCGGGGAAACAAGAAATTCCCTGGTAAGGCTTCGACAGTTTGATGACAGTTTATGTCTGGTGGCCATAGCGAGGTGGTCCCACGCCTTCCCATTCCGAACAGGACCGTGAAACGCCTCAGCGCCGATGATAGTGCGGATACCCGTGTGAAAGTAGGACACCGCCAGACTCCCCCACAGAAAGCCCAGCTTGAGAGATCAAGCTGGGCTTTGTGCTTTGTGGCGTGTGCCAGCATCCACCCCGCTGCCCGCGCTTCCTGCCTGACAACACTCCCACCACTCTTGCGGCCAACGTTGGCCGCATGATTCGATAGCGTGCTGCGATTGCAGCGGCTCGCGCTGATTATTGTTGACGGTTGCGGCCGGATTGCCGCATGATAGCTATATGAATACGTTCAGCCGCATCGTTTCCGTTGCTTATTATTATGGCTACCGCACCTCACTGGCGGCGCCAGGAAACCCTGTGTCCTGAACACACCGAATTTCCAACAATGCCGCCGTAACTGGCGGCATTGGTCTTTGCAGGTTGGCTGATTTCCCGGTTGCGGCTCAAGGAGCGAACATGATGGAAAACAGCCGTACCTGGTCGAATGCCTTGCCTGCTCAATTGCCGGCCGTTAGCCTGAATATCTTCTGTGATGTGGAGCGCCTGGCCGCGCATGCCGCTGGCAGCGTACTGTCCACGCTGGCACAGTGGCAGCAGCGGCAGCTGCCCTGCATCATGGAGTCGCTGTTCCCGGAAGTGCGCACCCTGGCGCACCTGGCAGCCGGCAGCCAGCGCCCGTCGGCTGCCGACTGGTTGGCCGCACGCGTGGTGGTGTTCCAGCTGGAGCACCTGATGCTGGGTTGCAGCGAACTGCAGCTGATGGACGCGGTGAATGCCAGCCTGAAGCGGCTGGGCAAGCGCCTGGGGCTGGAGCTGGCGTCGCTGCAGTCGTTTGCGATCAGCGTGACCAACGGGCCGGCAGTGGCGGCTACCGGCCGCTTTGCCCTGCAGGCCAAGCTGCCATCGCCGGTGGCGCAATCGCTGCAACTGCGCCGCGACCTGGCGCCGCACCTGGCGCGCCTGCACACTATGTTGACTAGATAAATAAGGATGCCGTGATGCGTGATGGCTATATCGAGCGGATGCCGCGCGAAGAAGATTCGATCCGTACCCTGACCCAGGTGGTCTACATCCTGCAGGCCTGCAGCCTGCTGGTGGGGGTGACGGCCATCGTGGCCGTGATCATCAACTACGTGAAGCTCGACGATGCGCGCGGAACGCGCTGGGAGAGCCACTTCCGCTGGCAGATCCGCACTTTCTGGTGGGCGCTGCTGGGCTACATCATTTCCGGCCCGCTGTTCATTCTGTTCGGCCTCGGCGCGGTGCTGGCCTTCGGCGTCTGGGTATGGAGCATCTACCGGGTGGTGAAAGGCTACCTGGCGTTCAACGATGGCAAGGATTTGCCCTGATTCTGCTGCCAAGTCGATGATTTTTTGGCACAATGCGCGGCTTCACACGGAATGACCCGCCATGGATGCCGAACACCTGCAGCTATTGCTGACCCGCACCATGCCCTATGGCAAGTACAAGGGGCGGGTGATTGCCGATTTGCCCGGACACTACCTGAACTGGTTTGCGCGCGAAGGCTTCCCGCCCGGCGAGATCGGCCGCCTGCTGGCGCTGATGCATGAACTGGATCACAACGGGCTGAGCCATCTGCTCGACCCCCTCAGAAAGCGATAGCCAATGGCCATTCAATGGTTCCCTGGCCACATGAACAAAGCCAAGAAGGAGCTGGAAGAGCGCCTTGGCAGTATCGATGTGGTAATCGAAATGCTGGATGCCCGCCTGCCGGGTTCCAGCGCCAATCCGATGATTGCCCGCCTGGCGCGCGGCAAGCCGGCGTTGAAGGTGCTGAACAAGCAGGATCTGGCCGACCCGGCGGCAACCGAGCAGTGGCTGCAGTGGTATCGCAAGCAGCCGGGCACCCAGGCCATTGGCCTGGATGCCTCCGACAGTGCACCGGCGCAGAAGCTGGTGGCTGCCTGCCGCGAACTGGCGCCCAATCGCGGCGGCATCGACAAGCCCTTGCGCGTGGTGATCTGTGGCATCCCCAACGTGGGCAAGTCCACGTTGATCAACAGCCTGATGGGTAAGCGCATCGCCAAGACCGGCAACGAGCCGGGCATCACTAAGGGCCAGCAGCGCATCATGCTGGCCGACGATATCGAGCTGTTCGACACCCCCGGCATGCTGTGGCCGAAGATCATCGTGCCGCAGGGTGGCTTCAACCTGGCTGCCAGCGGCGCCGTTGGCCGCAACGCGCTGGATGAAGAAGAAGTGGTGCTGGAGCTGCTGCTGTACCTGATGAAGCGCTACGCCACCGAACTGGACGCGCGCTACAAGGTGGGCGAGATCGCCGACCTGCAGGACTGGCAGCTGCTGGAGCTGATCGGCAAGAAGCGCGGCGCGGTGCTGTCCGGCGGGCGCATCAATATCCAGAAGGCGGCCGAAATCGTGCTGACCGACTTCCGCGACGGCAATATCGGCCGCATCTCGCTGGAGCGCCCTGAAGAGTGGGCGGCGTGGGAAAAAGCCGCCAAGGAGCACGAGGTGCTGCGCGCGGCGCAAAAGGAAAACGCGCGGCTGGAGCGCGAGGAAAAGAAAAAGGGCGTGCGCAAATAAGGCCGCCCCAATAAAAAAAGGCGGAGCGATCCGCCTTTTTTCATTTGCCGCCGCCGCGAAGCGTGCGGCCAACCTTTACACCTGTTCAGGCAATCGGCTCGCCCGGCTGTTCGAACCAGCCCATCAGGATGGCCTGGGCCGCCACCTGGTCCAGCATCTCCTTCTGGCGGCGGCCGTAAACACCGGCCTCTTCCAGCAGGCCCTCGGCGATCACCGAGGTCAGTCGCTCGTCCACCAGCCACACCGGCAGCTTGTAACGGCCCTGCAGGCGCTGCGCGAACTTGCGCGACAAGGCGGTAAGCTGGTGCTCGCCGCCGTCCATGTGGCAGGGCAGACCCACCACGAAGCCGGTGACTTTCCATTCCGCCACCAGCTTGCCGATGGCGGCAAAGCGCACGTCGTTGACTTCGCTGCGTATGGTTTCCAGCGGGGTGGCGATGCCCACTTCCGGCTCGCCCAGTGCCACGCCGATGCGCTTCTCGCCGAAGTCCAGCCCCAGCACCGTGCCCTTATGCATGGCCGGAAACGGTGCTGAGCAGCGCCGGGTCGAAGCCCAGCAGTTTGATGGCGCAGCTGTAGCGGTCTTCCACCGGCGTGTCGAACATCACCCATTCTTCCGCCGGCACCGTCAGCCAGCCGTTGTTGGCGATTTCCTCTTCCAGCTGGCCTTTTTCCCAGCCGGCGTAGCCCAGGCTCATCAGCAGCTTGTCCGGGCCCTTGCCTTCCGATACCGCGGCCAGGATGTCCTTGGAGGTGGTCAGCGCCAGGTCGTCGGTGATGGTGAGCGTGGATTGCCAGTTGCCGATCGGATTGTGCAGCACGAAGCCGCGATCCGGCTGCACCGGGCCGCCGAAGAACACCGGCCAGGTGCTGGCGTCGCCCTCCGGCAGCGGCAGGTCGATCTGCTCCAGGAGCTGGGCGGCCACGATGCCGGACGGCTTGTTGATGATGATCCCCATTGCGCCCTGTTCGCCGTGCTCGCAGACATACACGATGCTTTTGGCAAACAGCGGGTCGGCCATGTCAGGCATGGCGATGAGGAAATGATGGGCAAGAGTAAGCGTTTCCATGGCTGCATTATGGCAACCAATGCCATGCCCGGCAAAGCCGCTTTGCGGCGCGGCAGCGAAAGGTTGGCCGCAGCGGGCGGCGGGCTTGCTAAAATGCCCGGCTGAATCAACCTTTTGCGGATCACGCCTTGCGCCTCACCCATATCAAGCTTGCCGGCTTCAAATCCTTTGTCGACCCCACCACCATCGCCGTGCCCGGCCAGCTGGTGGCGGTGATCGGCCCCAATGGCTGCGGCAAGTCCAATGTGATCGACGCCGTGCGCTGGGTGCTGGGCGAATCCTCCGCCAAGCAGCTGCGCGGCGAGTCGATGCAGGACGTGATCTTCAACGGCTCCTCCACCCGAAAACCGGTGTCGCGCGCCTCGGTGGAACTGGTGTTCGACAACGGCGACGGCCAGCTCACCGGGCCGTGGGGGCAGTACGCCGAAGTGGCGATCAAGCGCGTGCTCACCCGCCAGGGCGAATCCAGCTACTACATCAACAACCAGCAGGTGCGCCGCCGCGACATCACCGACCTGTTCCTGGGCACCGGCGTGGGCGCGCGCGGCTACGCGGTGATCGAGCAGGGCATGATCTCGCGCATCATCGAGGCGCGGCCGGAAGAGCTGCGCGCCTACCTGGAAGAAGCCGCCGGCGTATCGCGCTACAAGGAGCGCCGGCGCGAAACCGAAAACCGCCTGGCCGACACTCGCGACAACCTCACCCGCATCGAAGACCTCAAGCTGGAACTGTCGCGGCAGGTGGAAAAGCTCGCCGAGCAGGCCGAGGTGGCGGCCAACTACCAGGACATGCGCGGCGCGCTCACCTTCAAGCAGAATCTGCTGGCGCTGGCACGGCGCGAGGAAGCCGCGCGGCAGGAGGCCGCGGCGCGCGGCGAGCTGGCACGCATCGAAACCGAAGAAGCCGCGCTGGAAGCCGCCCACACCCATCTGGAAACCGAGCTGGAAACCGTGCGCGAGACGCACTACGCCGCCAGCGACGCGGTGCACGAGGCGCAGCAGGCGCTGTTCGAGGCCAATGCCGGCCTGGCGCGGCTGGAAGAACAGCAGCGCCACCAGCTGCAAAGCCGCGAGCGGCTGGAGCGCGAACTCGGCAACGCCCGCCAGGAGCGCCAGCTGCTGGCGGAAAGCCGCAGCCAGGTAGCCACCGAGCTGGACGACTGGCTGCCGCGGCGCGAAGAGGCCCAGCTGCGCATGGAAGAAGCGCAGATGGGGCTGGAGGACGGCGCTGACAGCCTGCCCTCCGCCGAGGCCGAGTTCCGCGTGGCCGACCAGCGCCTGACACAGATGACGGCACAGATTGCCAACCTCACCCGCGAACGCGATCTGGCGCGCCAGCAGGGCGAGCACCAGCGTCGCAGCATCGAACAGTTGGCCGCACGCGAACAGGCGCTGCGCCAGGAACTGTCGGCACTCAACCTGCCGGATGCCGCCGCGCTCGATACCGCGCAGCAGCAGATGGCGGCGGCGCAGAGCGCGCTGGACGCGGTACGCGCCCGGCTGGCGGCCGACGAGGCCAAGCAGGCCGATCTGTCATCCGAGCGCGAGCAACTGGACAAACAACTGGCGCAGCTGGGCGCCGACGCCGCCCGTGCCGAGGCCGAAGTCGCCGCGCTGGACGCCGTGCTGGCACGCGAGGCCGCCGGCGAGCAGCTGGCCGGCTGGCTGGAAGCGCAGCAACTGGCCAGCGCACCGGCGCTGTGGCAAAGCCTGCAGGTGGACGAACACTGGCGCGTGGCGCTGGAGGCACTGCTGGCCGATCGGCTGGCGGCACGCGCCGCCGCGCTGCCGGATGCCACACCACCGGCGCCGCTGACGCTGGTGGATGGCAATGCGCCGGCGGCTGTGGCCGCCAGCGTGCGGCCAACCTTGCTGGCGCAGGTGACGGTGGCAGCGCCATTCGCCGCCGCGCTGGCCGACTGGCTGCACGGCGTGTACTGCGCCGACAGCCTGCAGGCCGCCATCGCCCACCGCCAGGAACTGGCTGCCGGTGAATGCTGGATCACGCCGCAAGGCCACCGCGTTGGCCGCAACAGCATCAGCTACCACGCCGCCGGCAGCGGCGACGGCATGATGGCGCGCAAGGCGGCGCGCGATGCCGCCGCCGAGCGGCTGGAGGGCATCGAGCCGGAAATCGCCCAGCTGCAGCGTCGTCGCGATGGCGCCGTTGCCACGCTGGGCATGCTGGCCGAGGTAGTGCGCGCACAGAAAGGCGCACTGTCGCGGCTGGAGGGCGAGCTGAACGCTGCCACGCTGGAACACGTCAAACTGGACCAGGCCGCGCGCCAGGGCGCCGCCCGGCTGTCCGCCATTCATGGCGAGCAGGCGCGGCTGGCCGACGAGCGCAGCCTGGCGCAGGACAGCATCAGCGAAACCGAGCTGCAGGCCGAGGAAAACGCCATGCAGCTGGAAGAGCTGCAGGACACGCTGGAAGAAGCGCGGCTGGCGCGGCTGAATGCCGAAACCGGGCTGGAACTGGCGCGCAACCGCACCCGCGACGCCGAGCGCATGGTGCACGAGATCCGCCTGGCACTGAGCACGGCGGAACAGAAAGTGGCCGAGCTGGCGCGCCGCGCGCGCGAACTGGAAGAGCGCGATCTGCAGCTGGCCGAGCGGCTGGAAACGCTGGCCATCGAAGCCGACAGCGTGGAAGAAGCGGCGCCGGACGATGCGCTGCAGGAAGCGCTGGCTATGCGTGAAACGCGCGAGCAGGGCTTGGCCGCCGCGCGCGACGCGCTGAACGCGCTGACCGAAACCCTGCGCCAGCACAGCCAGCGGCAGCAGGAAGTGAACGCGGCCTTGCCGGCGCTGCGCGAAGCGCGTTCGGACTGGCTGCTCAAGCATCAGGAGGCGCGCCTCAACCTGGAGCGTTTCAACGAGGAACTGCAGACCGCCGGCGCCGACGAGGCCGAGCTGCTGCCGCACCTGAACGACAATGTGAAACCTAATGCGCTGGCGGCGGAGATCGCGCGGCTGGCGCGCGCCATCGAGGGCCTGGGCGCCGTCAACCTGGCGGCACTGCAGGAGCTGGAAGAAGCGCAGAAGCGCGGCGACTACCTGGCCAGCCAGACTGACGACCTGATGCAGGCGATGGCGACGCTGGAAGAGGCCATCGCCAAGATCGACGGCGAAACCCGCGACATGCTGCAGGCTACCTACGCGGCGGTAAACGCCAAGATGAGCGAATTCTTCCCCACGCTGTTCGGCGGCGGCCGCGCCGAGCTGGTGCTGACCGGTGAGGATCTGCTGTCCGCCGGCATCCAGATCATCGCCCAGCCGCCGGGCAAGAAGAACAGCACCATCCACCTGCTGTCCGGTGGTGAGAAGGCGCTGACCGCGATGAGCCTGGTGTTCTCGCTATTCAGCCTCAACCCGGCGCCGTTCTGCCTGCTGGACGAGGTGGATGCGCCGCTGGACGACGCCAATACCAGCCGTTTCTGCGACCTGGTGAAGCAGATGGCGGCCGGCACCCAGTTCCTGTACATCAGCCACAACCGCCTGACCATGGAAATGGCCGAGCAGCTGGTGGGGGTGACCATGCAGGAGCAGGGCGTGAGCCGCATCGTGGCGGTGGATATCGTGGCCGCGCTGAAAATGCGAGAGAGCAGCTGATGCTGCTCCGGCTGTTGGCAAAGCCCTTGCGCGGCGCGCGAGGGCTTTGTCGTGAAAAACCGGAAGGCTGCCGATTCTATGGCTTGGTTGGAGCGGCCCGGCTTTGCCGGGCCCGGCAGATGCTGGGCCCGGGACTGTGTACGCAGCCTGCGCAGCTGACGATGCGCAAGGCGCTGCTGCTGTCGTTGCTGCTGCACGTGCTGCTGCTGGCTGCACTGGCGGATAGCGGCAGCCTGCCACTGGCGCCACGGCTGCCGTTCATGCTGGAACTGCGCGTAGCACCGGCCGAAACGCGGGGGCCGGAAACTGCGGCAGAGGGCGGCAAGCCGGCAACGCCGCCCCGCGCCGCAGTAGCGCCCGCCACTGGCTTGCGGCCAACCCCGGTGGCGCCACGTCAGCCACCGCACGCCGCGACGGCAGCCACCGTACCCGCGCCGCCGTCTGCACCGACGCTGTCGTCAGACAAGGTGACGGCCCAGGGCCAGGCGGCAGCACTACCCTCGACCGCCCCGTCACCCGGTGCAGCCGCCACGGCGACGGGGGTTACCGGTGCTGCGGCCAATATCAATTCGCCGGCGGGGGAAACTCGCGCGCTACGCAAATTGTCAGTAAGCAGGCCAGACTACCCGCCGCTGGCTCGCCAGCTGGGGCAGGAAGGTACGGTGTGGTTGCGCTTGACGGTGAATGAGCAGGGGCGGGTGACGGCGGTCGCACTGCTGCACAGCAGTGGTTTTGTCCGCCTGGACAAAGCGGCAGAGGATGCAGTGCGGCAGTGGCGCTTTAGCCCGCAACTGGAAGCTGGCAAGGCGGTTGTCGCCGATACGGAACAACCGGTACGCTTCAGCTTGCAGGAAATTGAATAAAAAACAGGCATGACGGGCGGTTTCGGCCCGCGTGCCCGCGCCGGCATTTGTTATACTGCCGACCTATAGACTGGTTGCCGCTGTGGATAAAGCTCAATGAGCGAAATACAAATCGGATTGCTGTTGCTGGGCGCATTGGTGATTGCGCTGGTATACGGCCTCAATTTTTATCAGGAATGGCGCTTTCGCAAGAAAACGCGCCAGGCCTTTGCCCACCATGCAGACGTGCTGCTGGATGTGCCCAAGAACAATGTGCGCGACGGCCGTCATGAGCGTCTGGAGCCGGTATTGCTGGACGACGAGGATGACGACACGCCGGCCTACCTGAACGATGAACCGCCGCCGCCGACCTTCCAGCGCCACGAGCCCGAGCCGGTGCCGGCGGAAGAAGAGCCGGCAGCCGAGCTGGATGCCGCCGATCATCAGGCGCTGGTGGTGTCGCTGCAGGACCCGTCGCTGGATTTCATCGCCGAAGTGGTGTTCCAGCAGCCGCACCTGCTTACCACGCTGCCGCGCTTCAATGTGGCCAAGCGGGTGCAGACCCTGCTGCGCACCGAGCGCGGGCTGTGGAAGCCGGGCGAGATCGTGCCGGGCACCCGTTACAAGCAGGTGAATTTCGGTCTGCAACTGGTGGACCGCGGTGGCGCGGTGACCGAGCAGGAGCTGGCCAGTTTCTGCCAGCAGGTTGGCCACTACGCCGAGCAGCTGGGCGCACAGGTGAGCTTTCCGCAGCGCCAGCAGAAACTGGTGGCCGCGCGCGAACTGGACCGCTTCTGTGTCGATGTCGATGTGCTGATCGGCATCAGCATCGTGCCGACCTCGCCGATTGCCGGCGCGCGCCTGCGCAGCGTGGCCGAAGCCGGTGGCCTGCAGCTGGAGCCGGACGGCCAGTTCCACTACCTGTCGGATTCCGGCAATACCCTGTTCTCGCTGGCCTCCGCCGACCAGACACCGTTCACCATGCACACGCTGCTGGACAAGAATTTCCCGGCCCTGACGCTGCTGTTCGACGTGCCGCGCGTGGCCGGTGGCGTGGCGGTTTTCGACCGTGCCATGCAGTTTGCCCGCCACCTGGCGCAGGAATTCAATGCCCGGCTGATGGACGACAACCGCCGCGAACTCAGCGACAACGGTATTGCCCAGATCCGCGAGCAGCTGATCCGCATCTACGGCAGCATGGACGACCGCGGCATTGCACCGGGCAGTGTGGCCGCGCTGCGGTTGTTTGCCTGATCTATAACATTCATTAGTCTGCAGCCTGACACGCCGGCCATGCCGGCGTGCTGCATTTGGGGCCCACCATGACCATGCCTACCGCCGATATCCGGGCGCGCGCCAGCGAGTTGGCCGCCCTGCTGGAGCGCTACAACCACGAGTACTACGTGCAGGATGCGCCCACGGTGCCGGACGCCGAGTACGACCGGCTGTTCCGCGAGCTGCAGCAGCTGGAGGCGGACTACCCGGCGCTGCAGCACGACAGCTCGCCCACCCGCCGCGTGGGCGGCGCGCCGCTGCCGGCCTTCGACAGCGTGGTGCACACGGTGCCGATGCTGTCGCTGTCCAACGCCTTTTCCGACATGCAGCTGGCTGACTTTGCCAGCCGCCACGCCGAGCTGATCGCCTTCGACGAACGGGTGAGCAAGGATCTGGCTGCGGCCAAGGTTGAATATGCCACCGAGCCCAAGTTCGACGGTCTGGCGGTGAGCCTGTTATATCGCGACGGTGTGCTGGTGCAGGCCGCCACCCGTGGCGACGGCGCCAGTGGCGAGAACGTTACCGCCAATATCCGCACCGTGCGCTCGCTGCCGCTGCAGCTGCATGCGGCCAACCTTCCCACGCTGCTGGAAGTGCGTGGCGAGGTGCTGATGCTGAAGGCGGACTTCGACAAGCTCAATGCCGCGCAGCGCGAGCGTGGCGACAAGACTTTCGCCAACCCGCGCAATGCCGCCGCCGGCAGTCTGCGGCAGCTGGATTCGCGCATCACCGCGCAGCGCCGGCTGTCGTTCTTCGCCTATGCCATCGCCCAGGTGGAAGGCGCCGACTGGCCCGCCACCCACGCCGGCGAAATGGATTGGCTGGCGGCGCTGGGCTTCCCGGTGGTGGCGGCCGCGCTGCGCCCGGTGGTGCAGGGCGCCGCCGGCCTGGCCGGCTACTACGAAGGCGTGCTGGCGCAGCGCGCCGGCCTGCCGTTCGAGATCGACGGCGTGGTGTACAAGGTGAACAGCCGTGCACTGCAGGAGCGGCTGGGCTTCGTGTCGCGCGCGCCGCGCTGGGCGATTGCACACAAGTTTCCGGCCGAGGAAGCGCTGACCCGGGTGGAGGCGATCGAGGAACAGGTTGGCCGCACCGGGGCGATCACCCCGGTGGCGAGGCTGCAGCCGGTGTTCGTTGGCGGCGTCACAGTGACCAATGCCACGCTGCACAACGAGGACGAGGTGCGGCGCAAGGATGTGCGCGTCGGCGACACGGTGATCGTACGCCGAGCTGGCGACGTGATTCCGGAAGTGGTGTCGGTGGTGCTGGCCGAGCGGCCGATGCGCTCAACGTCCGGCGGCGATCTGTTCAGTGGCGGTGAGGAAGCGATGTACCCGGCCTACCGCCTGCCCACTGCCTGCCCGGTATGCGGCAGCCACGTGGTGCGCGAGGAAGGCGAAGCGATTGCGCGCTGCTCCGGCGGGCTGGTGTGCAAGGCGCAGCGTGTGCAGGCGATCCAGCACTTTGCCGGCCGCCGCATGATGGACATCGACGGCCTGGGCGAGCGCTACATCGAAAAACTGGTGGAGTTCGACTACGTGGCCAGCGTGGCCGACCTGTTCCGGCTACAGCTTGCCGATCTGCTGGAGATGAAGCGCCGCGCCGACGAGCAGGAGGGCATCACCCCGGAAACGGTGAAAGCCGGCAAGGTAGCCACCAAGTGGGCGGAAAACCTGATCGAGGCGATCACGCTGAGCAAGACCCCGCCGCTGGCGCGGCTGCTGTTTGCGCTGGGCATCCGCCATGTCGGCGAATCCACCGCCAAGACCCTGGCCGACTGGCTGGGCACCCTGGACAAGGTGCGCCGTGCGCCGCGTGCGGTGCTGGCGGCGCTGCCGGACATCGGCGGCGTGGTGGCCGATGCCATTGCCGAATTCTTTGCCGAAGCGCAGAACGAGCAGGTGATCGATGCGCTGCTGGCCGCCGGCGTGGCGCCGGCGGACGAGCATGCGCCCCGGGCGCAGCTGCACGACAAGCTGGCTGCGGCCAACCTTTACGCCCGCCTCGGCGTGCCGCGGCTCACCGAGGTGCGCGCGCAGCAGCTGGCGGCGCAGCAGGGCGAGCTGGCCACGTTGGCCGCATGCCCGCGGGTGGAGATCATCAAGCTCGACCTGCCGGCCGAGGTGGTCAATGCACTGGCCGACTGGCTGGACGAGGCCGGCAACCGCGCCGCGCTGCAGGCCATTGCCGATTACTGTCGCGACACCCTGGCGGCAGCGCCGCAGGCGGAGGCGAGCGCCGGCAACGCCGAGGTGGCCGGCAAGACCTTCGTGCTCACCGGCACCCTGCCCACCATGGGCCGCGACCAGGCCAAGGCGCTGATCGAGGCGGCCGGCGGCAAGGTATCCGGCAGCGTGTCGAAGAAGACCCACTACGTGGTGGCCGGCGCCGAGGCGGGCAGCAAGCTCGACAAGGCGCTGGAGCTGGGGGTGAGCGTGCTGGACGAGGCCGGCCTGCTGGCCTTGCTGGAGAGCGGCGGCTAAAACGCCTACAATGGCGGCCATTCGTTAGAGCGTGGACTACGATCTTGCGAGCTAGGGCGAGACAAGGCAAAAACAGCTGAGGAAGCGGAGTTGACATGAAGTCAATGAGCATTCCGAAGGTGTTTTTAACGCAGTATCGCCGACGCGCAGCTGATCGTAGCCAGGCTCTTAATGCTTGTATTGAAAAATCAGGTCATTATGCAAAAAATCACCAAAGCCGTTTTCCCGGTTGCCGGCATGGGCACCCGCTTTCTGCCGGCCACCAAGGCCAGCCCGAAGGAGATGCTGCCCATCGTCGACAAGCCGCTGATCCAGTACGCGGTGGAAGAGGCGGTGGCCGCCGGCATTACCGAACTGATCTTCATCACCGGCCGTAACAAGCGCAGCATCGAAGACCACTTCGACAAGGCTTACGAGCTGGAAACCGAGCTGGAAAACCGCAACAAGAAGAAGCTGCTGGAACTGGTGCAGGGCATCGTGCCGGACAACGTCAGCTGCATCTACATCCGCCAGACCGAGGCACTGGGCCTGGGCCACGCGGTGCTGTGCGCCAAGCCGGTGGTGGGTGACGAGCCGTTCGCGGTGATCCTGGCCGACGACCTGATCGACGGCGAGCCGGGCGCGGTGGAGCAGATGGTGCGCGTGTTCAACGAGACCCACAGCTCGGTGCTGGGCGTGGAAACCGTGGCGCGCGAGGAAACCGGCTCCTATGGCATCGTGGAAATCCAGCCGAACGGCCAGGGCCGCGAGCAGGTGACCAGCATCGTGGAAAAACCGCATCCGGACGTGGCCCCGTCCAACCTGGCGGTGGTGGGGCGCTACATCCTGACTCCGCGCATTTTCGACAAGCTGATCAACACCCCGGCCGGCGCCGGCGGCGAAATCCAGCTGACCGACGCCATTGCCGCGTTGCTGAAGGAAGAGCCGGTGCTGGCCTACGCCTTCGATGGTGTGCGCTATGACTGCGGCTCCAAGATCGGCTACCTGAAAGCCACGGTGGAGCTGGGCATGAAGCATCATGAGGTTGGCCGCGAGTTCGCCGCCTACCTGGCCAGCCTGCCGCAGAAGTAACCCTCGGGTAGCTCGAAAAACGCCAGCTTTCGTTGCGATACTGCGTTGCTTACAAAAAACTCCTCCTTACATATCAAACCTATGCTGCGTCGGAGTTTTTCATTCGCGCCTTGTCTCGCTTAGAAATCCTGATTTTTCGAGATACCCTCTAAACTGACTTTTTTTCGCCGCCTTGCCGACAAAGGCGGCGCTTGTATTTTGAAAGGAAACATCATGCCGAACGTCGCCGAAGCACGCGGTATTCTCAATAGCTCCGACATCCTGTTCTCCGCCCAGGAGGTGGATGCAGCGGTAGACCGTATGGCCGCCGACATCACACGCGAACTGGGTGAAACCTACCCGCTGGTGCTGTCCGTGATGGGTGGTGCGGTGGTGTTCACCGGCCAGCTGCTGCCGCGACTGATCTTCCCGCTGGACTTCGACTACGTGCACGTATCCCGCTACGGCGACAAGACCCAGGGCGGCGAGCTGGTGTGGAAAACCGCACCGAAGGAAGACGTACGCGACCGCGTGGTGCTGGTGCTGGACGACATTCTGGACGAAGGCCACACCATGGCCGCCATCCGCGACAAGGTACTGGCCATGGGCGCCAAGGCTTTCTACAGCGGCGTGTTCGCCAACAAGCTGATCAGCAAGGCAAAACCGATCGCTGCCGACTTCGTGGGCATCGACGTGCCGGATCGCTACGTGTTCGGCTACGGCATGGACGTGCGCGGCGCCTGGCGTAACCTGCCGGCGATCCACGCGCTGAAATAAGCCTGCCCTGTTGAAGACATGCCCGCGTTTGCGGGCATTTTCATTTTGATTTCCGGCCGGTTATGCCAAGCTGGAAGCAGGTACGCTCAATACAGGGGGATGTAATGTCGCACTCGAAAATGCTGGAAGTGGTAACGCCCGTCTATCTGGAGCACTTTTCCTGCCTTGGGCAGGCCTGCCCGGACGATTGCTGCCACGGTCTGGATGTGACGGTGGACCATGACATCTACTCACGCCTGCAGGGGCTGCCGGACAGGGAGCTCAAACCGGTGATCATGCACGCATTGCACCGTGGCCAGGGCAAGTCGGGTAGTGCCAGCTATGGCTATCTGTCCAGGCAGCAGGATGAGCGTGGCAACTGTGAGTTCCTGAGTGCGGAGCGGCTGTGCCGCTTGCAGCAGAAGTGTGGCGAGCAGATGCTGCCGGACGTGTGTTCTGCTTTTCCTCGCGTTACCAAGATGGCGGGTAACCAGGCTGAGCAATATGCCACGCTGGCTTGTCCGGAGATCGTGCGGCTGTTGCTGGCCAGCGAGGATGCACTGCAATTGCAGCTGCGACCAGTCTCGGTACGGGCGGGCACGATAGTGCAGGAAGCCCCGGCGATGGCCAGCCCGGCAGCACGCCAGGTGCGCGAGTTTTTCCTGACCCTGCTGGCGACGGTGGAGCTGCCTGCCTGGCAGTCACTGGCTGTGATGCTGCTGCTGGCGGAAGCCCTGCAGCCACTGTTTGGTGAGCATGGGGCCGATGAAGCGCAGGTGGCAAGGTTGCTGGCGGACTGGGAGCAGCAGTTGCTGGATGGCCGCTTGCTGTCCGAGCTGGATGCCTTGCGCCGCCATGATCTGCTGCATGTCAAGGTCATGGCTGCCGCCAGCCGGGTGCGGGCGAATATCGATTTCCGCTCACAGCGTTATCTGCAGCTGATCGAAGAAGCGCTGCACGGGTTTGCGACGGACTGTGCAGATGCCGCTGCGCTAGCGCACGGTTTTGCCGCTATTGATGGCATGGCGGCCATGGATGCCACCTTGCGGCGCGTGCTGTTCAATCATGCGGCAATGCGATATTTCCCGTCGGTGGGAAATTTGCTGGCCGATGTGGAAATGCTGTGCATCGAATATTTGAGCTTGCGCTTCTGGTTGGCAGGCCTGGCGCAGGCGCGCGGCGGGAACCTGCCGCAGGAGGCCGCGGCCGAACTCATTTACCTGTTCTACCGGGTCAACATCCATGTGCCCAGCTATCTGCTGCAGTGCTACCAGGCATTTCAGCAGGCCGGCATGACCAAGGTGGAACACTGGCTGTTGCTGCTGCCGCTGCTGGGCGGTCAGGAGCAGTTGCCAGACTGAACAATAAGGATAACAACCATGCTTGCAATTATCGGGGGCAGTCGCCTCGCCCAGCTTCCCATCCTGCAGATCACCCATCGCCAGGTGGTGCGTACTCCTTATGGCGACCCGTCCTGCGCGCTGACCTTCGGTCGCATCGGTACGCAGAACGTGGTGTTCATGGCGCGTCACGGCTATGGCAACTCGATCGCGCCGCACGAGATCAACGCGCGCGCCAATATCTGGGCGCTGCACAGCGTGGGGGTGAAGCGCATTCTGGCCATCGGCAGCGTGGGCGGCATCCGCCCGGACATGCAGCCCGGCATGCTGGTGGTGCCGGACGACATGATCGATTACACCTGGGGCCGGGCGCACACCTATTACGAGGGGCCGGATCGCCCGCCGGTACGGGTGGATTTCACCCGCCCGTACGACGAGCCCCTGCGCCAGCAGATCGTGGCAGCAGCCAGCGCCAGCGGCATTGCCTACCATGAAGGCGGCGTCTACGCGGTAACACAGGGGCCGCGGCTGGAAACCGCTGCGGAAGTGCGTCGCCTGCAGCGCGAGGGCTGCGATGTGGTGGGCATGACCGGTATGCCGGAGGCAGTGCTGGCACGGGAGCTGGGCGTGGCCTATGCCAATGTGTGCCTGGTGGCGAACTGGGCGGCAGGTAAGGGCGACTGCCAGCAGCACATCGTGTTTGCCGAGGATGCGCTGGCCAGCGGCATCGCCAAGGTGCAGCAGTTGCTGGCCACGCTTTGCGGCCAACCTTAGCCGGCAGGCAGGCCGCGACGCTTGCTGGCTGAGGCTATAACACAGGCAAGCGTCGCAATGGCCAGGGTCTTGGTTGTTGCTATCACAACTGGATGCTTCAAGACACAGCCGGTAAACACCGGGCGACTGGTGAAAAAACTTGTGAATCGCCCCTAAAGTAAGTGTGGGCAGCGACGATATACATCATGAAGGCGGTAGCATCGGCATGGGGCCGACAGCTCAAACGCCCCGATGAATGGAATATCAAGGAGCACTACCATGCTGACCATCAACACCAACGTTGCTTCGCTGAACGCACAACGCAACCTGTCCAGCTCGCAGAACACCCTGTCGACTACCCTGCAGCGCCTGTCCTCCGGCCTGCGCATCAACAGCGCCAAGGACGATGCAGCTGGTCTCGCGATTTCCGAGCGTATGAGCAGCCAGATCCGCGGTATGGATCAGGCGCGTCGCAATGCCAACGATGGTATCTCCATGGCGCAGACTGCTGAAGGCTCGCTGGCATCTTCCGGTGACGTGCTGCAGCGTATCCGTGAACTGGCCGTACAGTCGTCCAACTCCACCAACACCGCATCCGACCGTCAGGCCCTGCAGTCTGAAGTGGGCCAGCTGACTTCGGAACTCGACCGTATCGCCCAGACCACCCAGTTCAACGGCCAGAACCTGCTGGATGGTACCGGTGGCAGCCAGTCGTTCCAGGTTGGCGCCAACGCCGGCCAGACCATTACCACCACCGCGGCCAACTTCCGTACCAACAACTACGGTAACAACAACCTGTCCGTGAACGCCCCTGCAGCGGGTAACGCAACCGCCCTGGTTGCCGGTAAAGCCATTGCAGTGAGTGGTTCGCTGGGTTCCGCAACCTATACCACTGTTGCCGGTGATACTGCCAAGTCCATTGCGCAGAATATCAACAACCTGACCAGCCAGACCGGTGTGACTGCTACTGCCGAAACCGATGCCAACCTGTCGGGTCTGGTAGCCAACAGCTCCTATGTTGTGAGCGTGGTGTCGGACAACCCGGCAGCCAGCCCGGTAACCGTTTCCTTCTCCACCGGCGCGACCACTACCAGCTCCAGTGACCTGACCGAAGCGATCAATGCCTTTAACGCTCAGTCCAGTAAAACCGGCGTAACGGCTGCTTACGACAGCCAGTATGGCGGCATCAAGCTGACCAACGCCTCGGGTAACGATATCAGTCTGACCAACAACAGCACGCTGGCAGCTACTACATTCAATACTGCTGCCTACACCGCAGCGGGTCAGGACGGTACTGCAGCCAACGCGGCCGCCGCCTTGTCTGCAGCTGATGCAGCTGCCGGTGCTGGTGGTGTGTCGTATGTTAACGGTTCTGTACGCCTGAACTCCGACCACAGCTTCTCGGTGACCGATGCTGGCTCCGGCTTTGCTCTGGCAGGCTCCTCCTCGCTGCAGTCTGTTGCTTCGCTGGACGTGAGTTCGTTCTCTGGTGCACAAAAAGCGATCAAGATTGTGGATTCGGCTCTGTCGGCGATCAACGGTCAGCGCGCACAGTATGGTGCTCTGCAGTCCCGCTTCCAGAACACCATCTCCAACCTGCAGTCTTCGTCCGAGAACCTGAGCGCGTCGCGTAGCCGTATCCAGGATGCCGACTTCGCTTCCGAAACCGCCACCCTGACCAAGAGCCAGGTGCTGCAGCAGGCTGGTACTGCGATGCTGGCGCAGGCGAACCAGCTGCCGCAGGGCGTACTGTCCCTGCTGCGTTAAGCGGGCCGGTAGTAATGGTGTAATGAAACCCGGCAGCGCTGCTGCCGGGTTTTTGCCCATGGAGAGTGACGATGAATATTCTGGGTAATCTTGCTAACTCGGGTGTGCTGCCTACTGTCAGCGGTAATAATACCGACCAGGCATCGCGCGGTCAGGGCGCGGCTGCCGCGCACAATAGCGCTGCCGCGGTAGCCGTATCGCCACAGGCGGTGCAGGCGGCCAATGCTGCGGACAAGGGCCACAAGTCCGGGGCTTCCGATGAGGAGCTGCGCAAGGCGGTGGAGAAAGTCAGTGCCGCCATGCAGAGCTACGGCCGTTCGCTGAACTTTTCTATCGATAAAGACTCCGGCATGCAGGTGGTGAAGGTAATCGATACCCAAACCAACCAGGTAGTGCGGCAGATGCCATCGGAAGATATGCTGCGCATTGCCAAGAATCTGGACAAGGTATTGGGTGTGCTGGTGGAACAGCACGCTTGATGAAGGAGTATTGCAATGGCTAGTGTAAGCACGGGTACGCTGAACTCGGCGGGTATCGGTTCCAACCTGCCGGTTAACGACATGATCAGCAAGCTGATGGCAGTAGAAGCCCAGCCATTGCAACTGCTCGATGTCAAGGAAGGCAATCTGACTGCGCAGATATCTGCTTTTGGTCAGGTAAAGGGCGTGTTGTCGAATTTCCAGACATCGGTCCAGTCATTGGAAGACAGCAGCAAGTTCAACTCCATCCAGGCCTCCAGCTCGGCAACGGACTATGTGACCGTTTCCGGAGACAGCACCGCCGGGGTAGGTAGTTACCAGTTGCGAGTGGATCAGCTGGCGCAAAGCCAGAAGCTGGCCACTACTGCCTTTGCCAGTACGACCACGCCGATTGGCGGTGGTACCCTGACCTTCAGCTTTGGCACCACGACCACTGCTGGCACGCCGCCGGCTACCTCGTTTACGCTGAACCCGGACAAGGTTCCGCAGCAGGTCTCCATTCCTGCTGGCTCCACCATGAGCGGTATTCGTGATGCGGTGAACAAGGCCAATATCGGGGTGACGGCAACCATAGTGAACGATGGTACCGGCAACCGGCTGTTGTTCACGTCTGCCTCCGGCACCAAGAGCACGCTGAAAATCGAGAGCAGTGACAGCAGCCTGAATGCCATTACCAATGACCCGACCGGCGCTGGTAACCAGCTGACCCAGGTGCAGGCGGCGCAGGATGCCAAGTTCGAACTGGATGGCATGGCGATTACCAAGCAGAGCAATACGGTAACCGATGCGGTCAGCGGGCTGACCTTCAACCTGCTGAAGGTCAATCTTGCCACCGATACCCCGGCCAGCATCAACGTATCGCGCAGCAGCACTGGTGTGCAGAAGGCGATCCAGGCCTTTGTCAAAAGCTACAACGACCTGAACAAGGCCTTGAACGATGTCAGCAAGGTGGATACCAGTGTGGCGCCTACTGCCGGCCAGCAGCGCCAGGCACCGCCGCTGGCTGGCGATGCCACCATCCGCTCAATCCAGACTCGCCTGCACGAAGTGTTCTCGGCGATTCAGGATGTGGGGGGCGCGTATACCCGCCCGGCCGATATCGGTTTGACCTTCCAGAAGGACGGCACCCTGTCGCTGGACAGCAGCAAATTGTCGGCAGCTATCAGCAGCAACCCGGACGATGTGATGAAGCTGTTCGGTTCGGTAGGTACCCCGACCGATAGCAAGATCAAGTTCGGTGCGGCATCGGGTAGCACTCAGACCGGCAACTACGCCATCAACCTGAACGCGGTGCAGAATGGTACCTTGCTGGGGGCTAGCGTATTGAGTGGTACGATCAATGTGACGTCCGCAGCCAGCTTCAGTGTCAAGATCAATGGTCAGACCAGCGGTGCGCTATCGCTGCCTACCGGCAGTTATACGGCGGCAACCCTGGCCAGTACCTTGCAAAGTGCCATCAATGCCGATAGCACCCTGTCTGCCAATGGCGCAACCGTCAGCGTGTCGGTGGATGGCTCAGGCAAGCTGCTGCTGACATCCAGCAAGACGGGGACGACGTCCACGGTAGAGGTGCTGGGGGGGCTGGACAACGTGACTACCGCTGCTGGTAGCCTGAACCTGTTCAGTACCGGTGCTGGTGTCGCGGGGGCGGACAAGGTATCTGGCACCATTGGCGGCTACGCGGCGCTGGGGGATGGCAACAAGCTGACCGGCGCGGTGGGTACACCGGTGGAAGGGCTGTCAGTCACGGTAAATGGCGGTACTATTGGCGACCGCGGTACCGTGGATTTCACCAAGGGCTTTGCCTTTGCGCTGGACGGTGTGCTGAATAGTCTCTTAACCAGCCAGACCGGGGTTCTCGATACCAAGACCAAGGGTCTGAATGACTCGGTGACCTCGATCGAGAAGCGAAAAGACCAGCTGAATACCCAACTAACCGCTACAGAAGCGCGCTACCGGGCGCAATTCAATGCCATGGATACGGCGGTAGCGCAGCTGCAGAGTCTAGGCACCTATCTGACCCAGCAACTGGCGGGGTTGGCCAAATCAGGTTGATGTAATACATGAATAAACAAGCGCTGAAGGCATACGGCCAGAAAAGCCTGGAACTGGAAGTGGAGAGTGCGTCGCCGCACAAGCTGATCCTGTTGCTGTTCGATGGCGCCATCCAGGCGATCAAGCAGGCGCGCTTTCACATGGAAGGCGGCAACATTCCCGAGAAAGGGCGCCTGATCAGCAAGGCGATTGCGATCGTCGATCAGGGGCTGCTGGCCGCCTTGGACCGTCAGGCTGGCGGTGAATTGGCTGATAACCTGGCAACGCTGTATATCTATTGTTGCGAGCGCCTGTTTGCGGCCAACCTTCATAACGACCCAGCCGCGCTGGACGAGGTGGTGCGCTTGCTGGGCGAGATCAAGGGCGCCTGGGAGGAAATCGGCAAGCCGCAAGCAGGCAACGCCGCCGGTGACAGTGGCAAATCCGGGGTGAATTACGGTGCAGCCTGAGCAAGGTTCGCAACCCGCCACCGTGCAGCAAGCCATTGTCTTGTTGCAGGAGTTGCTTGAACTTGGCAAGCAAGAGCAGTGGGATGTTTTTGCCAGCCGGAGCAAGGCGCTGGCTGCTCTGGATTACCGCATCATCGCCGCAGGCGAATTGGGGGCCACGCAGGCCGCGCAGTTACAAGCGGATCTCCTGCAGGCTCAGCAGTTGTTGCAGCAGGTGAGCCAGCTGGCAGAAACGGAGCGCGAGCAGATTATCCGCCATCTGGTGATGATCAGTAACCAGACCAAGCTGAATGCCACCTACGGGCCGTAACCGTTTATCTGCCGTTACGTTTTCCCCCTGCCACGGCAAGATGGGGATGCTAGATTTCAGAGTGAGCCTAGTTCACTGTCCAGGGGTGTGAGATGGAATACATCGTTTGGGGTCTGGTCATCCTTGCCGGCGTGGCTGCCTACCTGCTGTTTCGCGCCTACCGCCGCATCGCTTATCTGGAGTTCAGCCTGCACCACCTGGAAGAGCTGCAACGCCAGGTCAGCCATCTGCAGCGCGGGCTGCAGGATGTTTCCATGATCGCGCAGCAGCAGCTGCAAACACCGCGCACCTTGCGCAATGGCCAGCCGGTTGCCGCAGGTGGCAGCGATGCGGCCAGTCCTTACAATCAGGCGATAGAGCTGTTCAAGCGCGGCTTCAGCCCCGCCGATGTCGCCGAGCGCTGCGGCATTTCGCGCAGCGAGGCCGAGTTGATCCTGTCGCTATATCGCAATAGTTCCACTTCATGATCTCTCCCCTGTTACCTGGTACCGGTACGTCGCGCGGTGTGACCGATGCCGGCACTGCGCAGTTTGCCCAGCAGGGGCGCGCGCAGGGCCGTGCGCTGATCGAAGTCAGCGCCACGCCAGCCAACATGCCGGCAATGAGTGTCGGTGAGCAACTGAGTGCCACCGTTGCCGAGCGCTTGCCCGATGGCAAGCTGTCTGCCCTGATCAAGGGTGAGCAGTTCCTGCTCACCCTGCCTGGTGACAACCAGCTCTCCCCCGGTAGCCAGCTTGCTCTGCGTGTTGCCAGTCAGCAGCCGTTGACGTTTGCACTGCTGGATGTACAGGAACAGGATGCCGCCGCCCGCCTGGCGCTCAGCCAGGAAGAAACCCCGCTGCAGACCCTGCAGCAACCTGCCAGCAAGCTGCCGTCGTTCCAGGCCGGTGAATGGGTGAATGCCAGGGTGGCGGAGCGCTTGCCGGATGGCTCGGCGGTGGTGTTGGCCAAGAACGCCGCCTTTACCCTGCAGGCGCCGCCAGGCTCCAAGGCGCTGAATGCCGACCCGCTGCTGCTGCGCGTACGCAGCACCGACCCGGTGGTCAGCTTTGTGCAGGTGGCGCTGGAGCATGAGCCGGACCTGAGCAAGTCGACCCCGGTATCGCTGAGCGATGCCACCCGCTATCTCAGCTCGCTGTTGCAGGCCGCCGGGCCGCAGCCGGGCAGCCGGCAGTCGGCGACCGCCGCGGCGGTGGCCAATGCCTACGCGCCCGATGGCAAGCAGGTGGCCGCCGGCAGCAAGGCGCTGCTGCAGGACCCGTCGCAACCGGGCCTGGCGCATACCGACTCCCTGCGCCAGACCGTGGAAAAAAGCGGGGTATTTTACGAAGCACATCAGAAGGCCTGGGTGGATGGCAGGCTGTCGCTGGAGGAGCTGCGGCAGGAGCCGCAGGCCAGAATCGGCGACAGCGCCGGCAGGCATGGCGAAGTAGGCCAGCTGGTGCAGCGCCAGCTGGACACGCTGGAGCAGCGCCAGTTTGTCTACAATGGCCTGGCTTGGCCCGGCCAGCAGGTGCAATGGCAGATCCAGGCCGACGACACACAGGAGCGCGAGGCCAGCGGCAAGGAGGAAATGCGCGCCTGGCACACCCAGCTCAATCTGCAGCTGCCGGCACTGGGCGGCTTGGCTGCAAGGCTGCGCATGGTGGGCAACCAGGTGCAGGTAGTGTTCAATACCGACAGTGATGCTACCGGCTCGCTGATCGACGCGAATCGGCAGCAATTGATCGATGCCATGGAAGCGGCTGGCCTGTCCCTGGCAAGCCTGCAGGTAAAGCATGAAACAACAGCATCCTGACAATCGCCGCTCGGCAGTGGCGCTGCGCTACCGCGAAGGCGACCGCGCGCCGCAGGTGGTGGCCAAGGGTTATGGCCAGATGGCCGAGCGCATCATCGAGCAGGCCAAGGACGCCGGCGTGTTCGTGCACGATTCGCCGGAGCTGGTGAACCTGCTGTTGCAGGTGGATCTGGACAGCCACATTCCCCCCGACCTGTATCGCGCGGTGGCGGAAGTGCTGGCCTTCATTTATTTTCTGGAACAACACGCCAAGGGCGAGCAGGTCAACTTTGCGCAATGGCTGCTCATGCGGCAGCAGCCGGCGGCAGTGCAGCCCTGAGCGCAGCAACAACATTACCCGAGGGGAAACAATGAAAGTCGGTTATATCGGTCTGGGCATCATGGGTGCCCCCTGCGTACGCAACCTGCTCAAGGCCGGGCATCAGGTAACGGTATGGGCACGCCGCCAGCCATCGGCGCAGTCGCTGCTGGATGCCGGCGCCGTCTGGGCGGACAGCCCGGCGGCGCTTGCGGCCAACGTTGACGTGGTGGTGACCAATGTTTCCGACACCGTCGATGTGGAACAGCTGCTGCTGGGCGAGCAGGGCGTGGCGCAAGGCGCCGCCGCCGGGCTGGTGTGCGTGGACATGAGCACCATCTCGCCGCTGGGCGCGCGCGCCATTGCCGCCCGGCTGGCCGAGCGCGGCATCGATTTTCTGGACTGCCCGGTGTCCGGCGGTGAAGTCGGCGCCATCAACGGCACGCTCACCATCATGGTGGGCGGCAAGGCCGAGGCGCTGGCCAGGGTGCGCCCGGCGCTGGAGGCGATGGGCAAGACCATCACCCACATCGGCGACAGCGGCGCCGGCCAGGTGGCCAAGGCCTGCAACCAGATCGCCGTTGGCGTCGGCATTGCCGCGGTAGCCGAGGTGATGAAGCTGGCCAAGGCATGCGGCGTGGATCCGGCGCCGGTGCGCGAGGCGCTGCTGGGTGGTTTTGCCGCCAGCCGCGTGCTGGACGTACACGGCCAGCGCATGATCGACGACAACTACGCGCCGGGCTTCAAGGCCAAGCTGCATCAGAAGGATATGGGCATCGTGCTGGATACCGCGCACTCGCTGGGCATCCGCCTGCCGGAGGCGGAGCGCGTCGCCAGGCTGATCGGCGAGCTGGTGCAGGAGGGCGAAGGCGAGCTGGATTCCTCGGCGATTGCCCGCCTGATCTGGGCTGATAACAGCTGAGCCGGCGCACCTCGCCGCACAAGGCCGCCCCCGGGCGGCTTTTTTCATGGCTGGCGTGAGTAAAGCAGGCAATCAGCCAGCCCCTGCAGCCATGAAGCAGCACGCTCACCGTGCTTGCTGGTGTTGCGCGGGATGACACCGGGCAGGAATGCCTGCGGCGCCTGATCTGGCGACGAAACTGTGATGCAGCAAAGGGGAGGCTAGGCGAGGGTGTTGACGATGCTGCCGTTGCTCATGTTCTGCACCGCCTCGCCGGCCAGCGCGGGGTTGCCTTGCAGCACACGGCTCCATTGGCTGTTCAACTGGGTGCCGGACACGCTGTTGTCCAGCAGCTGTGACAGCAGGCTGGCATCGCTCGACGAAGTGCTGCCGTCGCTACTGCTCGCCGCTGTTGCCGTGCTGGCATCGGCGGCGATGACGCCGCTATCCGTACTGTTTGCCGCCGTATCGGTGGCCTGGCCGGCGCTGGCACTGAGCAGGCCGCCTTGCAGATTGCCTGCCTGGGTGAAGCTGTCCAGCAGGCCGGCGGCGTTGTAGCTTGCCGCATCGGGGCTGATGCTGCCGCCGGTCAGCGTCACTACCGTGCTGGCATCTGCGGCCAACTGTACCGCCTGGTCTACCAGCGAGGTGGAGGCATTGGCGGAGGTCGGCACCGGCGAGGCCTGCACGCCGCCATTGGCATAGGCGCTGCTTGCCAGATTCAACTGGACCAGTTGCGAAACAGTAGCCATGGCGGCCGCCTCCGGATTCCCGACCCTCCGGATTATAGGTTTGCCACCGGCAAGCCATTGCTTTCAGTTGTTGCCATGTATGAAGCCGTGGCCAGGCCGCGGGTTTATGTACGCTTGCTGCTGCCTGGAGGCATGTAACGGGTCAGGGGCGCAAGGCTTGGCCGACAGGGCATCGAACAACGTGCTTGCGAGTACCGGCGAAACAGGGACTTTGTAACGTCAAGCAGGGAGACTGCCGGCCGGTCTGAACACGCGCCGCGCCAGGAGCCTTCGCCCGGCAAGGGCAGCAGGCCAAGTGTTAACAGAGCTTAAGCAGCAATTGGCTGCATATATTTGCAAACAACTCCAGGTGCTACGCACTTGGCGGCTCCTGTAGCTTGATCCCAGGCATCCGCCTCATCACTAGCTGACGACAGGAATAAGCAATATGAAAAAATCTGGCCGCATCACCTTTCTCTCCACCGGCGTGCTGCTGCTGTGCGGCGGCATGATCAGCGTTGCCCATGCCGAAGAAACGCAATGGCAGAAAACGCACCCGCGCCGCAACGAGGTGAACCAGCGTCTGCACAAGCAGAACACGCGCATCGACAAACTGGAAGCCAAGGACAAGATCAGCCCCGCCGAGGCGCGCAAGCTGCATCGCGAAGACAAGAACATCCGTCAGCAGGAACGGGACATGGCCAAACTGAATCATGGCCATCTCACCAAGCAGGAACAGAAAACCCTGAACCAGGAAGAAAATCAGGTTAACCAGCAGATCAAGAGCGGCAGCTGATACCTCGGGTGGAAGGATGGCATTGCTGCGAGGTAGCTCTGCAGCAGACGACGAGCCGTTAGCCGCCCCGACTGGTCACGTGCTTGCCAATAAATGCAAAAAGCCCCGGCTGGCGGGGCTTTTGCATACTTGCGCGGCGCTTATTCCACGTTCTGGATCTGCTCGCGCATCTGCTCGATCAGCACCTTCAGCTCGACGGAAGCCTGGGTGGTGTCGGTGGATACCGACTTGGAGCCCAGGGTGTTGGCTTCGCGGTTGAGTTCCTGCATCAGGAAGTCCAGGCGCTTGCCGACCTGGCCGCCGGTCTTCAGGATGCGACGCACTTCGGTCAGGTGGGTGGTGAGGCGTTCCAGTTCCTCGTCCACGTCGATCTTCTGTGCGAACAGTGCGAATTCCTGCTTCAGGCGGTCGTCGTCCACATTGCCCAGCGCTTCCTGCAGGCGTGCGGCCAACTTATTGCGATAGGCTTCCAGGATCTGCGGCAGCTTGGGCTTGACCGCGCCGACGATGGTTTCCATGGCGGCGATGCGGTCGAGCAGGATGTTGGACAGCTTGTGGCCTTCGCGGCCGCGGGTGGCGCGAAAATCCTCAAGTACCGCGCCAAGGCCGTCGATACACAGTTGCTGCAGCGCTTCCGGCGGCAGCGAATTGGACTTGAGCACGCCAGGCCAGCGCAGCACTTCGCCCATGCCCAGGTCGCGGATGCCCGGCGACAGGGTGCGGACTTCTTCGCACACCGCCAGCAGGCGTGTTACGGTGTCGCGGTTGAGTTCCAGCTGCGGGGTGTCGTCGGTAGTCTGGTTCAGACCGATGCGGCACTCGACCTTGCCGCGCGTCACGCGGCCGGCGATCAGTTCGCGCAATTGTGGTTCAATGATGCGCAGCTCTTCCGGCAGACGCATCTGCACGTCGAGGTAGCGGTGGTTCACCGCGCGCAGTTCGATGGACATCAGGCCGCCCGGGAACTCGCGGGAGGTGGAGGCAAAGCCTGTCATGCTGAGAATCATGGTGGGCTCCAGAATGGTAATCGGAAGGATAGGCCCCGAATCGCAATCGTGATCCCGGGGCGGGCACACTATAACAATGGACCGTACACAATCCAAGTCACGTTCTCTCGCGCCAGGCAGCCGGCTGGAGGGCTATACCATCGTGCGCGTACTCAGCTCCGGCGGCTTCAGCGAGGTCTACCTGGCGCTGGACGGGCATGACCGCAAGTACGCGATCAAGGAATACCTGCCGCGCGATATGGTTGGCCGCAGCGATGCCGGCGACGTCACCGTGCTCAACGAGCTGGACCGCGAGGTATTCAAGCTGGGGCTGAAGTGCTTTTTCGACGAGGCACGCGTGCTGGCCGACATCCGCCACCCCAACGTGGTGCGGGTGAGCAATTTCTTCCGCGCCAACCAGACGGTGTACATGGTGATGGATTATGCCGATGGCCGCTCGCTGTCGCGCGAGCTGGAGCTGACCGGCGGCAGCATGCCGGAGGCACGGCTGCGCGAGCTGTTTGCCGAGCTGATTGCCGGCCTGGAAGAAGTGCACAAGCAGCACCTGCTGCATCTGGACATCAAGCCCGGCAACATCTACCTGTGCCGCAACGGCGCGCCCATCCTGCTGGATTTCGGCACCGCGCGGCTGGTGAGTTCGCGCAGCAATGCCGCTGCCATGATCACCCCCGGCTACGCCGCGCCGGAGCAATACCAGGCCAAGGGCCAGCTGGGGCCGTGGACCGATATCTACGGCCTGGGCGCCAGCATGTATCTGGCCATGGGCGGTGGCCGCCTGGCCGCGGCCGACGAGCGCATGCGCAACGATACCCTGCCGCCAGCCAGCAAACTGCTGGCCGGGCTGTATTCCCCGCAACTGCTGCAATTGGTGGACCAGTGCCTGGCGCTGACGCCATCGGCCCGCCCGGCCAGCCTGGGCGAGGTGTGCACACGGCTGCGCAGCCCCTACCAGGCGGTGGCGCCGGCCACCCGCTCCGGGCGCTGGTGCCGCTGGCTGTCCGGCCTGTTCAGGAAGCATTCCGCATGAAGTTTGCCATTGCTGCCGAATCGCGCGTGGGTGCACGCGAGCACAACGAAGACCGCATGGGCGTGATCTGGTCCGAACAGTCGCTGCTGCTGGTGGTGGCCGACGGCATGGGCGGGCACGAATACGGCGAAATCGCGGCTCAGATCGCGGTGGATGTGTTCATGGAGAACTTCCGCCGCTCCGCCCGCCCGCACCTGATGCGGCCGGTACCCTTCCTGATGCGGGTCATACGCGAGGCGCACGAGGCGATTCAGGCGCAGGCCCTGCAGGGCCGGCTGCAGGACGTGCCCAGCACCACGCTGGTGGCGGCGCTGGTCCAGGACGACAAGCTGTACGCGGTGCATGCCGGCGATTCACGGCTGTACCTGCTGCAGGACAATCGCCTGCGTTTTCGCAGCCACGACCACAGCCAGGTGCAGCGGCTGGTGGACAGCGGCCAGATTACCGAAAAGGAAGCGCAGAGCTACCCGGGGCGCAACCGCATCTACAGTTGCCTGGGCGGCGTGCTCAATCCGGAATTCGACGTGGTGGAAGGCATCGTACTGACCGGCGGCGAGACCCTGCTGCTGTGTTCGGACGGCCTGTGGGGGCCGATGCTGGACGAGGAGATCAGCCGTATCTTCCTGGGGCGGGAGCCGCAGCTGGTGTTGCCGGCGCTGATGAACGTGGCGGAAAAGCGCGCCGGCCCCGGCTGCGACAATCTGACCGGCATCGCCGTGACGTTGCTGGCCGACCGTGACTTCATACCCGGCCGCGAAGGCTATATCGACAGCAGCCAGGTGCCACTGGCCGGCTTCGAGCAGCTGCCGGCGGCGCATCTGGAGCGGTAACACCCCCCATGCGCTAGAATGCCCCCTTTTTGTTTGGAGACGAGCCATGCGAGCAGACAATCGGGCAGCCGATGCCTTGCGCAACGTACGACTGACCCGTCATTACACCAAGCACGCCGAAGGTTCGGTGCTGGTGGAGTTTGGCGATACCAAGGTGATCTGCACGGCTTCGGTGGAAGAAAGCGTGCCGCCGTTCCTGAAAGGCAAGGGCCAGGGCTGGGTGACCGCCGAGTACGGCATGCTGCCGCGCTCCACCGGCAGCCGCATGCGCCGTGAAGCGGCCAGCGGCAAGCAGTCCGGCCGTACCCAGGAGATCCAGCGCCTGATCGGCCGCAGCCTGCGCGCGGTGATCGACCTGGAGAAACTCGGCGAGCGCCAGATCCAGATCGATTGCGATGTGATCCAGGCCGATGGCGGTACCCGTACCGCCAGTATCACCGGTGCTTACGTGGCACTGAGCGATGCCATCGACAAACTGCTGGCCGACGGCAAGCTTGCGGCCAACCCGCTGCGCGACCAGGTGGCGGCGGTGTCGGTAGGTATCGTGGACGGCGAGCCGTTGCTGGATCTGGACTACGTGGAGGATTCCGGCTGCGAAACCGATATGAACGTGGTGATGACCGGTGTCGGCCACTTCGTGGAAGTGCAGGGTACGGCGGAGGGTGTGGCGTTCAGCCGCGAGGAAATGAACCGCCTGCTGGATCTGGCGGAAAAGGGCATTGGCGAACTGCTGCACTTGCAGCGCCAGGCGCGCGCCGGCTGATTGTCATCATGTTTGCCGACTGCAAGTCGGCAAAAACGGTGCGGCAATAAAAAAACGGGCTCAAGAGCCCGTTTTTTCATACTTCAAGCTAGCTAATTACTTAGCAGCGGAAGCGGCTTTTTTAGCTTTCTTAGCTTTTACAACTTTCTTAGCAGCGTGCTTCTTTTCAGCTTTCTTAGCCGGGGCAGCAGCCGGAGCGGAAGCAGCGGTAGCAGCGAAACCGGAAGTAGCAGCAACGGCGAAAGCCAGACCAGCGATCAGTTTTTTCATGATATTCAATCCTGAGATAGAAGTTGGAGAGCAGGCGCCGTTAATCGACGACTAGGCGGCATCATATCGAACAATTGCGCGCTTGTCTGTTAGCTTTTGTTGGTAGATGTAACGTCTTGTTGCAATGGCCAGCATAAAGTAAATAAGGCACCGCCAAGCGGGCTTTCGCCAACTTCTACCCGTCCGTGATGCGCCAGCATGATCTGCTGCACGATGGCCAGGCCCAGGCCATGGCCGCCCTCGGCGCGATCGCGGCTGGGATCCAGCCGCACGAACGGTTCCATCACCCGCTGGCGTTCCGCCGGCGGAATGCCAGGGCCATCGTCACCCACGCTGAAATACTGCTCGCCGTCGATCTCGTACACGCGCACCAGCAGCTTTTTCCGCGCATAGCGCGCGGCATTGCCCAGCAGGTTGTCCATGGCGCGGGTCAGCAGCACGCTGTCGCCGTAGATGGCGCCAACCGTCTGCTGGATGTCCACCCGCAGGGCGGAATACTCCGTGGCCAGGTCCTCCTGGCGTTGCTGCAGCCAGCCCTGTATCTCCAGCCGCTGCCATTGCAGCGGCAGGTCCGGGCGCGACAGGCGCGCGTGCAGCAGCAGCTCGTCGATCAGCGCGCCGACATTGCCCAGGTCGCGCTCGATGCCGGCCTGGGTGGCGTCGTCCAGTTCGACATCCAGCAGCGCCAGCCGGTAGCGCAGCCGCGCCAGCGGCGTGCGCAGCTCGTGCGCCACGGCATTGATCAGCGTCTGCTTGCTTTCCAGCAGCCGCTCCACATTGCTGGCCATCTGGTTGAAGCCCTGCGCCAGCGGTTGCAGGCCGGAACGCGCCGGCAGCTGCACCCGTGCCGAGAACTCGCCTTCGCTCAGTGCCTTGGCGCCGCGCTCCAGCTGGGTCAGCTCGTTCCAGTGCGGCCGCATCCACAGCAGCACCGGAATCGCCAGCGACAGGCCGATCAGCGCCAGCAGCGCGTAGTCGAACCATTTAAGCTCGTGCAGGAACACCAGGTAGCTCATCGGCCCGGCCACCAGCGCGTACGGCGATTTGGCCATGCGCTGCAGGAACACGTCGTCGTCCTCCAGCATCACGATATTGCCGTCGCGCAGCGCACTCTGGGTGGCACTGTCGATGGGCAGGTCCTCCAGACGCTGCATGGAGACACTGAAGCCCAGGTCGCGCTCCAGGGTGTGCAGCATCTGCGGCCACTGTGCTTCCGGCGTATCGCGCAGTTCAAGCTCGATCAGGCTGAGCGAGGTTTTCAGCAGGTCGGCCAGCGCACGGTCGCCGGTCTTCTCCGCCACCTGCTTGTACACCAGGCCGGCCAGCACCACGGCCAGCAGGAAGCTGACGATCAACAGCAAATAGAACTGGATGAACAGTTTGCGCATGATTTACCAGCCGGCCGGAGAGAACAGGTAGCCCTTGTTGCGCACGGTCTTGATGCGCGACGGCGCGGTAGGGTCGTCGCCCAGCTTCTTGCGCAGCCGCGACACGGCAATGTCGATGCTGCGGTCCATGCCGTCGTAGCTCAGGCCGCGCATCACGCGCAGCAGGGTGTCGCGGTCCTGCACCTCGCCGGCGTGGCTGGCAAGCTGCCACAGCAGGTCGAAGTCGGTGGTGGACAGCGTGATGCGTTCGCCGCCCAGTTGCACTTCGCGGCTGCGGGCGTCGATGCGCAGCTGGCCGAAGACCAGCAGTTGCGAGCTGTCCGGCTCCGGTGTGCCGGCCCGGTGATCGTGCTGGCGCAGCTGCGCGCGCAGGCGTGCGGCCAACACCGCGGGCGGCGTGGTCTTCAGCACGTAATCGTTGGCGCCCAGCTCCAGGCCCAGGATCTGGTTGATGTCGCTATCCAGCGAGGTGAGGATCACGATGGGGCCGGCGAACTCCGGGCGGATTTCGCGGCATAGCGTCAGGCCGTCCTTGCCGGGCAGCATGATGTCCAGCAGCAGCAGGTCCGGCTTTTCGCGCTCCAGCGCCGCGTGAGCGGTATCGCCGCGCGGCTCGATCACCACTTCCAGATCGTGGCGGGCGAGGAAGCCCTGCATCAGGCCGGCCAGTTCGGCATCATCCTCGACAAACAGGATTTTGTGGGTCATGGCCTCTCTCCGACGGAAAACCCCGAGTATGGCGCTGCCATGTCATTCGCGGCAAGCCAGGCGGGGTTAGGAAGTAAAACGCCCCGCACGGGGCGGGGCGTTGTGGACACTAGTCGTGTGCCGGGTGGCCATGCCGGTCGGCATAGGCATTGAGCGATACCACCCGTGTCTTGCCGATGCGGTGACGGTAGATCTCGCGCAGGTAGCAGATGGCTTTCTGCACGTGCTGGCGCGTCAGGCGGATATCGTTGATGGACACGAATTTTTTCTGGTCGCGGATCAGCTCGCGGTACTTCTTCTCGTACATCGGCTTGATGGCGAACCAGTTGGTGTCCAGGATCTTGGCCGGGTTCTCGTACTCGTCCAGCAGCGCATCCAGCCGTGTCTCGTCGAAGCTCTCAGAGGTGATCAGTTCCAGGATGGCGTTATCCAGCGCGTCGTCGTAGCGGTAGTCGCCGCGGGCGAAGCAGCGCTTGATATAGGCCACGATCAGCGTCAGGAAGTCATCGCTCAGGCACGGGCTCTTGGCCACCAGCGTGGTCAGCGACAGGTTGGCCGAAGCGCCGATCACCAGTGCGTAGCGCTTGAGCGTGGTGCCGGGGAACAGGCCGTTCAGGTGCTGCTTCAGGCGGTTCAGGTCCATGTAGGACAGCTTGTAGCCCTTGGGCAGCGACAGGATGGCCACCACCGACGAACAGTTGCGGAAGAAGAACAGTTCGTTGAGCTTGGCCGGGTCGTAGTTGGACGCCTTGTACTCGGCCAGCGCGGCGCGGTAGCGGTCCGATTCGATCGGCAGCAGGCTGATGCCTTCGATGGCCTGGGTGATCGGGTTGAAGTGCGGCAGGTCGATGGAGCGGAAGAACAGGTCGTCGATATCGAACTTGCTGCTGCTGTTCACGTCCAGCGGGTCGCCCACTACCGATTCGGCGTAGGCCACCGCCACCGGGCCGGCCAGGCTCATGAACAGGTCGTTGGCGTCCAGGCGGATGGTCTCGCCGATGTCGATGCCGGCACGGTGGAAGTAGTTCTCGTCGTAGTCGGTGGTTACCGCCTGCGCCGTGAGAATGTTGAAGATCTGCTGCGAGATGTACTGGTTGGCGTGGCGCTCCATGGCGTTCACGTCCAGGTCCTCGATGCTGCCCTTATCGGTTTCTTCGGCGTAACGCATGATGTCGTTGGAGATCAGCATCATGGCGTTCCACGGGCGGATGCGGCGCATCACGCTTTCGGCGCCGGCTTCCTCGTTGTCGAAGTTGTAGGAGAAGTCCCACTCCTCGGACAGGTATTTGCACAGCAGGCGGCCGGCGTTGATGTGCAGCGCCTCCGAGCCTTCCACGTGGTGGCCGGAAATGTTCGGCAGGATGCAGATGCCGCTGGTGAAGATGGGCTCGAACACGAAGCCCTGCTCGTCGCCGCTGCCTTCGGCTTCGGTACGGGTCTCGAAGGTCTTGCTCATGTAGGCGTACTGCTGCGCCAGGCCGAATTCGCTGGCCATGCCGGAGCCGGTGCCGCCGCCGGCACTGAAGATGTAGAAGTACAGCCGCGACTGGTTGGCGCGAATGCCGCAGGAGTCGATCAGGTAGGCGTGGATCAGCTTCCAGTCTTCGTCGGAGAAGCTCTGGGTATCCTTGTTGAGGATGATCTTGGCCAGGTACTGGCCCAGGATGGGCGCGTTACCGGCACCGCCGGCATGCACCTCGGCCAGGTCCATGATGCGCATCTTGCTGTAGTCGTTCAGGAAGCCGCCGCCCTGTTCGCCACGGCGCGAGTAGCGGATGCGGCCCTTGATGTCCTTGTCCAGGTCGCCCAGCATCACCATCGGCTCGATCAGGAAGGCCGGCTTCTGTTCTTTCTGCTGCGACAGCAAGGTGCGCTTGATCCAGCGGCGCGGGCGGAAATCCTGCTCCACGCTGGGCTTTTCATCGCTGTTGAATTCGTTCAGGTAGAACTTGCGCGCGTTGTACACCAGGGTGGCCACGTCCAGCGCGATATTGGAACCGCAACGGCCCAGGCCGATCAGGCACACCGACGGGAACGGGCGGTCGTAGCTGTCCAGCCCCTCGTCCTGGCTGGCGGCGAAGGCTTCGCGGCGCAGTGTGTCCAGGTGGGTGAGGATGCGGGTCATGTCGCGCTCGGTGTAGTACTGGTAGCGCTGCCCGTTGGGGCGGTCCGGCACCGGGTGCAGGAGGCGTGGCGCCGCGGCTTGTGGCTGCGGGCCGATGTCGGTGGAATTATCGGGCGCTTGATCTGGCGTGGTTTGCATGGAATCCCCTACAGGGCTTAGTTCAGCCATCAGGATTTAATACAGCAATATTGAAAGTGATATTTATACCATCACTAGACCCAACTGCTGCTTGACCGGGGGTGACATTTTTTAACAAACCCTGGGTAGCTTGTGGTTTTTCAGGCATGCCGCCGTGTTGCGATGCTTGTCGCCATGCCTGGCAAGCGGGCTGCCGAAGGTTGGCCGCAAGCAAAAATGCGCCCGGGTGGGCGCATGGAAACGACGGTTGCGGGGGAGATTCAGCGGCTAGCCCAGGCGTTGAAGCGCTGCTCCAGGTCCTCGCCGTGTTCGATCCAGAAGTTGGCATCCAGCGGCATGGCGCCTTCCAGGTTGCGGGTGGCGGTGGGCAGCTCCGCCACGGTGGCCGGTGCCAGCTGTTTCAGGGTCTTGCGGTTGGTGGGGCCGTAGGGAATGGCGTCGGAGAACACTTTCTGGTTCTCCGGGCGGGTGGCAAAGGAGATGAAGCGCAGCGCTTCGTCCTTGCGGGCATTGCCTTTCGGAATCGCCCAGTAGTCCATTTCATAGATGCCGCTGTCCCAGACCAGCTTCAGGTCCTTGCCTTCCTTGCGGGCATTGGTGATGCGGCCGTTGTAGGCCGAGGTCATCACCACGTCGCCCGCCAGCAGGTACTGTGGCGCCTGCGAACCGCTTTCCCACCACTGGATGTAGGGCTTGATCTGATCGAGCTTGCGGAATGCACGGTCGGTTCCGGCCGGGGTGGCCAGCACCTTGTACACATCCTTCTGCGCCACGCCGTCGGCCAGCAGGGCGATTTCCAGTGTGTAGAGGGCACCCTTGCGCAGCCCGCGCTTGCCCGGGTACTTCTTGATATCCCAGAAGTCCTTCCAGCCGGTGGGCGTGCCTTTCAGGCGGGAGGGGCTGTAGGCCAGCGCAGTGGAGGAGACGAACATGCCCACGGCGCAGGGCAGCAGCGCCCCCGGCATCATGTCGGCGCGGCTGTCGATTTTTGCCGGGTTGATCGGTTCCAGAATGCCTTCTTCACAGCCGCGGCCCGCCAGCTGGGAGTCGATTTCCACCACGTCCCAGCTCACGGTGCGGGTATCCACCATGGATTTGAGCTTGGCCGCCTCGCCATTCCATTCCGCACCGATAACGTTGACGCCATGCGCCTTGGCATAGGGCTGGTAGTAGGCCTGGGTCTGGGCATTCTTGTTGGCACCGCCGTAGGACACCACCACCAGGTCGCCCGCCATGGCTGTGGTGCTGAGCAGGGTGGCGATGGCCAGCGACAGTTGCAGCGGGCTGCGTTGTAGCTTCATTTTTGTCTCCTCCGTCTCTCTATGGGATGGAGGGCAAACCGGCAGCCATTGCGCGCGCCATCTACAGACCCCTGTCGTACAGGCGCGAGCCGACCTTGAATTTGCCTCCTGTAAAAAAGCTAAGGCAAATTTTTAATATGGTCAAAGAAATTTTAGTAAGTCGCCGGCGTGATCACCCAGATCACCACGGCTTCGCTCTTGCCCGGGTTGCGGTAGCGGTGCGGCTCGCGGCTGGAGAAGCTGAAGCTGTCGCCTTCGTCCAGCTGGAAGTGGCGCTCGCCCACCCACAGCTCCAGCCTGCCTTTCAGCAACAGCCCGGCCTCGGCGCCTTCATGGGTGTAGGTTTCCTCGCTGGAGGCGCCAGGGGCGATGCGGCAGTGGAGCATCTCCAGCTGGCGGTTGCTGCGCGGGGTCAGCAGCTGGTCGGTGAAGCCGCCTTCGTACTCGATGCTGGTGCGCTGTGGCTTGCGCACAATGAAATCGGCCTCGTCGGCTACCTGCTGCTGATCCGGGCCGAAGAACCACTGCACGGTGACATCCAGGCTCTGCGCCAGCGCAACCAGCGCATTGATGGACGGCTGCGCCAGGTTGCGTTCGATCAGGCTGATGTGGGCGATGGACAGCCCGCAGCGCTCCGCCAGCGCGGCCAGGGTCAGGCCGTTGCGCTTGCGCAGCAGGCGCAGCTTCTCGCCGATCTGCGCCTGCGGCTTGTCGGCGGCCGGGGTTGTGGTTTGGGAGGGGAGGGAGGAATGCATGCCGTGATTATAACGACACTTTGTCAGCTGGTTGTGCGTGGGAAGGCATCAGTTCTTGCGTCATTAAAATTTTGCCAATAATTTTAATAATTACAAAATTTTGCGGTGGTCAACGTGCACCGCCGCCACCCCGGTCATTACCAGGAGCCACCATGCAGCCCACCTTTCCCCAGCTGTTTTCCCCGCTGCGCATCGGCGGCGTCACCCTGCGCAACCGCATCATGTCCACCGGGCACGACACCGTGCTGCCCACCGAAAGCAAGGTCAATGACGCGCTGATCGCCTACCACCAGGCGCGGGCGCGCGGCGGCGCCGGGCTGATCGTGCTGCAGGTGTCCGGCGTGCACGAAACCGCGCGCTACACCTCGCACGCGCTGATGGCCACCGACGACGACTGCATGGACGGCTACCGCCGGCTGGCCACGGCGCTGCATGCCGACGGCTGCGCCGTGTTCGCGCAGCTGTTCCACCCCGGGCGCGAGATCATGGAAACCGCCGATGGCCTGCTGGCGGTGGCTTATGCGCCGTCGGCGGTGCCCAACGAGCGCTTTCACGTGATGCCGCGCGCGCTGCACCGCGCGCTGATTGCCGACATCGTGGCCGGCTACGCCGCCGCAGCGCGGCGCATGGCCGAGGCCGGCATCGATGGCGTGGAAGTGGTGGCCAGCCACGGCTACCTGCCGTCGCAGTTCCTCAACCCGCGCGTCAACCTGCGCCAGGACGACTATGGCGGCGATGCGGCCAACCGTCTGCGCTTTTTGCAGGAAGTGCTGGTGGCGATCCGCGCCGCCACGCCGGCTGGCTTCGTTGTGGGGCTGCGCATCTCCGGCGGTGAAATGGACGCCGAGGGCCTTACCGAGGACGAGGCGATTGCCGCCAGCGTGGCGCTGGAGCCGCTGCTCGACTACGTGAACGTGATTGCCGGCAACTCGGCCTCGCTGGGTGGCGCGGTGCATATCGTGCCGCCGATGGCGATAGCCAGCGGCTACCTGGCGCCGGTGGCGGCACGCTTCAAGGCGCGGCTGCGCATACCGGTGCTGGTGGCCGGGCGCATCAACCAGCCGCAGGAGGCGGAGCAGATCATTGCCAGCGGCCAGGCCGACGTGTGCGGCATGACGCGGGCGCTGATCTGCGACCCGGAAATGCCGCAGAAGGCGGGCCAGGGGCGGGTGGACGACATCCGCGCCTGCATTGCCTGCAACCAGGCCTGCATCGGCCGCTTCCACCGCGGGCTGCCGATCTCCTGCATCCAGCACCCGCAGAGCGGGCGCGAGCTGCAGTTCGGCCAGCTGCCGGTGGCGACGCAGCGCAAGCGGGTGCTGGTGGTGGGCGGCGGCCCGGCCGGCATGAAGGCGGCAGTGATCGCCGCGCAGCGCGGCCACGAAGTGGAGCTGCACGAGGCCGGCGGCCAGCTGGGCGGCCAGGCGCTGCTGGCGCAGCAGCTGCCGGGGCGGGCCGAGTTCGGCGGGCTGGTAACCAATCTGCTGCGCGAAATCGCGCTGGCGGGTGTGACGGTGCACAAACACAGCCGGGTGGATGCCGCCCTGGTGGCGGCACGGCAGCCGGACGCCGTCATCGTGGCCACCGGCGCCACGCCACGGCTGCCGGCGCTGGAGGGCGATGGCTCGGTGATGCTGTTCGACCCGTGGCAGGTACTGCGCCAACCGCAGCAGGTTGGCCGCAGCGTGGTGGTGGTGGACTGGCGCAGCGACTGGATCGGCCCCGGCGTGGCACTGCTGCTGGCACAGCAGGGCTGCCAGGTGCGGCTGGCGGTGAACGGCACCCACGTTGGCGAGCAGCTGCCGCTGTACGTGCGCGACGAACTGGTGGCGCGGCTGCACAAGGCCGGCATCGAGGTACTGAACTATATGCGGCCCTACGGCGCCGACAGCGGCAGCGTCTACCTGCAGCACACCGCCAGCGAGGAGGCGGTGATCATCGACGCGGTGGACAGCCTGGTGCTGTGCAGCGGCCACACCGCCGACGATGCGCTATGGCAGCAGCTGGCCGACAGCGGCGTGGCGGTGCATGCCATCGGCGACTGCCTGGCGCCGCGTAGCGCCGAGGAGGCGATCTACGAGGGCCTGCGCGTGGCGTGGCAGCTGTAGGCGGGCAAGGTTGGCCGCAAGCGATGCGGCCGGGCTGAAAGCAGGGCGGAAGCCCGGTTGTACCGGGCGTTCCGCCTGCCGGGCACACGCTGGCTGAAAGGTGGCGGAACGCCCCTGCGGGGCTTCCGCCCTGCGGTGGCCGGGTCAAGCCGCCATTAACGCAGTGCAATGATGCCGCGCAGCACCTTCTTGAACGCCTCTACCTCGGCCGCGCTATAGCCTTCCAGCACCTGCTCCTGCTGCCGTGCGGCGATATCCCACAGCATTTCCGCCTGCGCCACGCCGGCCTCGCTCAGCCGGTAGCCGTTGCTGCCATTGCTCACCAGGCCCTTGCGGCACAGGATCTCCTCGGCCTGCTCGATCTCGCGCACCGGCATCGCCACCTCGCGCAGCAGGCCGGCCATATCCATGTCGGCATCGCTTTCCAGCACCATCAGCATGCGCGCCTCGCTGGTGCGCAGCCCGGTGGACAGCTGCCGCGGCTGGTAATTGGCCTGGTAGCTGCGCACCGCCTGGGTCAGCAGGTAGTAGATATTGTTGCTCAGCCGGCCCTGGAAGGCGCTGGACGGCGCGGCGCCTTCCTCGCGTTTCTGCATGCGCGCATGCGGCAGCACCATGGAATAGGTGCCCTGGTGGTAGACCAGCGGCGAGCGGCCCAGGTCGTCGAAGGCGACTACCTTGCCGATCAGGATCCAGTGGTCGCCACCGTCCAGCTGCTGGTACTTCTCGCACTGGAAGCGCGCGGCGCAGTCGGCGAACAGCGGGGCGCCGCCGGCGCCGGTTTCCACCGCGATGCCGGCGAACTTGTCATCCCTGGGGCGGGCGAACTGGTTGGACAGCTCGATCTGGTCCGCCGCCAGGATGTTGACGGCGAAGTGCGTCGCCTCCTCGAACACCGCGTAGCTGCCGGAGCGCTTGTCTATGCTCCACAGCACCAGCGGCGGGTCCAGCGATACCGAGTTGAAGCTGTTGGCGGTCACGCCGACCCTGGCGCCGGACGGCGTGGCGGCGGTGACGATGGTGACGCCGGTGGCGAAATTGCCCAGCGCGCGGCGGAACACGCGCGGGTCGAAGTCGGGGGTGGTGGGGGTGGTCATGGGGTACTCCTGATGTAAGCGGCAGAAGCTGGTAAAAGAAACCGTCGCGAGCGGCCCAAGGCCGATTCGAGAAGCGCAGCCATACTCCGGGTACGGCGAGCATCACAGGATCGGGATTGGGACGCGCAGTAGATTTATTTACCAGCAGTTAAACCATGCTCGGATCCGGCTCCAGCCCCATCAGCTCGCGGCCGAGGATCTGCGCGCAGACATCGTAGTCGGTGTAGGCGTGGGCACCGGTCATGTGCGAATCGCGGAACAGGCGCTGCAGTTCGTTGCCTTCCATCCAGCTGGTGGCGCCGGAAGCGCCGAACAGGCGGTCCACTGCCTCGATGCACATCTTCACCGCGTAAGCCTGATTGGTGCGCCAGTAGGCCAGCGTCTCGCGGCTGGGGTACTGGTGGCGGCGGCCGTGCTCGGCGTGGTCCTGCCAGGTTTTTTCCAGGAAGGCGCGTGCGGCGGCGACCTGGTGGGTGGATTCCGCCAGCCGCATCAGCGCCGGGGTGGCGGTGCCCACGCTGGCGCCGGTGTAGGCGCGCACGCGGTTCTGGGTTTTTTCCTTGAACGCCTGCAGCATGCGCTCGGCCACGCCCAGGCTGATCGAGGCGAAGCCGCTGGCAAAGTAGGGGCGGTACGGGGTGTAGAAGATGTCGCTGTCCGGGTAGAGGTCGAAGCCGCTGGAGCGGCCTTCCATCATGTCTTTGGCGGCTTCGATGCGGTGGTTGGGAATGAAGGCGTTGTTGATCACCAGGGTCTTGGAGCCGCTGCCCTTCATGCCCATGGCGAACCAGTTGTCGCGAATCTCGTAGTCGCAGCGCGGAATCACGCCAAAGCTGTAGATCGGCTCGCCATCTGCATTCTTGCGGCGCATGCCGACAATCGCCCATTCGGCGTGGTCGCAGCCGCTGCTCCAGCCCATTTCGCCGCTCAGGTACACGCCGCCTTCGGCCTCCTCGATCTGGCTGAACGGCGCAATGCTGCTGCTGGCGGTGGCATCCGGGTTGGCGGCCCAGATGTCGTCCTGCAGTTTTGGCGAGAACATCGCCAGCTGGTGGCTGTGGGTGCACAGCAGGCTGAACGCCCAGGCGGTGCCGCCACAGGCGCCGGCCAGCGCCGCCACGCAGTCGGCAAATTCCGGCAGCGAGATTTCCAGACCGCCGTATTTCTTCGGCTGGAACGCACGATGCATGCCAATGCCCTTGAGCAGGGCGATGTTTTCATCTGGTACTTTACGTTCTTCCTCGGCGCGCTGGGCGTTGGCCGCAATGGCGGGCAGGACGGTGCGCAGTCTTTCCAGCAGCGGGTTGTGCTTGTTCATCGCTCTATGTCTCCGTGATGTGTCTTGATCAGGCTGCCGGCCTTGCTTTATCGATATCCGGCCGGGCCGCGGTGCAGGCTGCACGGCGGCAGCTGTCAGGCCATTATGCGGAGCACAAGTGGTAGTTGAAATGTAACTTTCAGGCAGAAGATTGTACTTTTCATGGCTGATTTGCCATCGGCAATACCTGGCGTGAAAAGTGCAGAAATCCCCGCTGCGCAGGGGTGCGCAGCGGGGTTGCAAGGGGGCGGCAGAACGCCCCCTTGCCCGTGTGCCGGGCGTAGCGGGGCCTGTCTGGATGGCGGAACGCCCGGTTTTACCGGGCTTCCGCCCTGCCAATGAACACGCTCAGTGTTGTGCCGGCTTGCCCACCGGTATCGCCAGCATCACCAGCGCGCCGATCACCAGCACCGCCACCGCAAACAGCATGCCGCTGGTGAAGCTGTGGCTGATGTCCTTCAGCCAGCCCACCACCACCGAGCTGAGCGCCGAGCCGACGTTGCCGGTGGCGTTGATCAGCGCAATGCCGATGGCCTTGGCGCGGGTGGACAGCACCGCGTCCGGCGTGGTCCAGAAGATGGTCATGGCGGTGAAGGCGCCAGCGGAGGCGATGACGATGCCGGCCAGGCGCATGCTGGCGCCATCGGCATAGGCGCACAGCAACCAGCCGCCGGCGGCAGCCAGCATCGGCAGCACGGTGTGCCAGCGGCGCTCCTGCTTGCGGTCGGAGCGCGCGCCCCACCACAGCATGGCGACGATGGTGGCCAGCTGCGGAATGGCGGCGAGGATGCCGATGGTGGCGTTGCTGCTGCCGCTGTTGAAGCTCTTCACGATCTGCGGCACCCAGATATTGACCATGCTCAGGGTGTTCACCAGGCAGAAGTAGGCCAGCGCGAACTTGAGCACGCTGGGCGACAGCAGCTCGCGCCAGATGCCGACCTCGCGGCCAACGCTGGCCGCAGGTTGCTGCTCGGCCTGCAGCATGTGTTGCAGGCGGGCCTTCTCCTCGCTGCTCAGCCAGCTGGCCTGCGCCGGGCTGTCATCCAGGTAGCACCACACCGTGATGCCCAGCAGCGCCGCCGGCAGACCTTCCACCATGAACAGCCACTGCCAGCCGGCCAGGCCCCAGTGGCCGTCCAGCTCCAGCAGGTAGCCGGACACCACCGAACCGGCGGCGGCGGTTACCGGCATGGCGATCATGAACAGCGCATTGGCGCGGGCGCGGTAGGCGCGCGGAAACCAGAAGGTGAGGTAGAGCAGCATGCCGGGCAGGAAGCCGGCTTCGGTCACGCCCACCAGTGCGCGCAGGATATACAGGCTGGTGGCGTCGTGCGCGAACATGGTGGCGGTGGAGGCGAGGCCCCAGGCCACCATGATGATGGCGATCCAGCGCCGCGCGCCCATGCGGCTGAGCACCATATTGCTGGGGATGCCGCAGGCCACGTAGGCAACGTAGAAGAGGGTGGTGGCCAGCCCGAACATGGTGGCCGACAGGTTCAGGCTCTGCGACATGGTCAACCCGGCGAAGCCGATGTTGATGCGGTCCAGGAACGAGAACACGAACAGGATGAACAGGAACCAGATCAGCCGTCCGGATACCTTGTTTATCACCTGCTGGTCCAGTTGCTGACTGTGGGGTGCGCTGGCCGCCCCGACGGGACGGGCCTCGGTTTTCTCCATTTGCATGCTTTTTCTCCTGCACGGGCGGCTAGTGCCCATGCACTCTCGGTGGTTGAAGGCGGCGCTCTTGTGGCGCCTGCCGTGCTGGCAATGCAGTGCTGGCTGCCGGCGGCCTCCTGCCCGCTGGCTGATTGTTATGAATATGTTAACTATTGATGGCCTGACGGCGCAGGGCGGTAACAGCCGGCCACGGCGCGGGGACGGCGCCGAAAAAACGGTACCGGCACCAGGGCCGGTACCCAGCCGGGGAAACACCTGCCTGCAACGGCCACCCGCTGCCAGGTCTACCGCCACGGGGCGGCCAGTGTGCCGGCCTGTCGGCCGGCGCACGGGTTCAGTACACGCCGCCGCCGGTGGCGACTGGCGCCGCGGCATCGCGATACCTTGCGGCCAACGTTTCGGCGCTGCGTGCCAGCAGGGTGGTATCCACCCCCACTGCCACGAACTGCGCACCCAGCGCGATGTAATGCCGCGCCAGTTTCTCGTCCGCCATCAGGATGCCCGGCGCCTTGCCGTGGGCGCGGATGCGGCGGATGGCGTCCTCGATGGCCGCCTGCACCTCGGGGTGCGTCGGCTGGCCGAGATAGCCCATGTCGGCGGACAGGTCGGCCGGGCCGATGAACACGCCATCCACGCCGTCGGTGGCGGCGATGGCGTCAAGATTGGCCAGGCCGGCGCGGGTTTCGATCTGCACCAGCACGCAGATTTCCTGCTCGCAGGCGTGCAGGTAGTCCGGAATGCGGTTCCAGCGCGAGGCGCGCGCCAGCGCACTGCCCACGCCACGGATGCCGTGTGGCGGGTAGCGGGTGGCGGCCACCGCCTGCGCCGCTTCCTCGCCGCTTTGCACCATGGGCAGCAGCAGGGTTTGCGCGCCGATGTCCAGGATCTGCTTGATGCGCACCGGGTCGTTCCACACCGGGCGCACGATGGGGTGAGACGGGTAGGGGGCGATGGCCTGCAGCTGCGCCAGCATGCTCTGCAGCTCGTTGGGCGCGTGTTCGCCGTCGATCAGCAGCCAGTCGAAGCCGGCGCCGGCCAGCAGTTCGGCGCAGTAGGCATCGGCCAGGCCCAGCCACAGGCCGATCTGCACCTGGCCGGCCTTGAGCGCGGCCTTGAAGGGGTTGCTAGGGTTTTGCATGGTCAACTCCTTACACAAAGCGGCAGCTGATGGCACCCAGCGGGCCGTAATCGACATGGAAGGTATCGCCGGGGCGCGCCGCCACCGGGCGGGTGAAGGAGCCGCCGAGGATCACCTGGCCCGGCTGCAGGCTCACGTCGAACGGCGCCAGCTTGTTGGCCAGCCAGGCCACGCCGTTGGCCGGGTGGTTCAGCACCGCAGCGGCCACGCCGGATTCCTCGATCACGCCGTTGCGGTACATCAGCGCCGACACCCAGCGCAGGTCCAGCTCCGACGGCTTCACCGGGCGGCCGCCCATCACCACGCCGGCGTTGGCCGCATTGTCGGAAATGGTGTCGAACACCTTGCGCGGGCGGCCGCTTTCCGGGTCGATGGACTGGCTGCGCGCGTCGATGATCTCCAGCGCCGGAATCACGTACTCGGTGGCGTTGTACACGTCGAACAGGGTGATGTTCGGCCCTTTCAGCGGCTTGCCCAGGATGAAGGCCAGCTCCACCTCCACCCGCGGCACGATGAAGCGGCTGGCGGGAATGTCGGAGCCGTCGGCAAAGAACATGTCGTCCAGCAGCGTGCCGTAGTCCGGCTCGTCGATCTGCGACGACATCTGCATGGCGCGCGAGGTGAGGCCGATCTTGTGGCCCTTCACCACCCGGCCTTCGGCCAGCTTCATCTCCACCCAGCGGCGCTGGATGGCGTAGGCGTCCTCGATGGTGATTTCCGGGTAGTCCAGCGAAATCTGGCGGATCTGCTGGCGCGCCTGCTCCGCCTGGTGCAGGCGGTGGGCGGTCTGTTCGATGATGTCGTAGCTGAGCATGGTGTCTCTCCTCATGGTGTGTAATCGGTAAACAATGCGGCCGGGGCCCGTTTCCTCAGCTGCTCAGGCCACCAAAGCACAGGTATTTGATTTCCATAAAGTCCTCGAGGCCGTACCTGGAACCTTCACGGCCGAGGCCGGATTGCTTGATACCGCCGAACGGCGCCACCTCGGTGGAGATCAGCCCTTCGTTGATGCCCACCATGCCGGCCTCGATGGCCTCGGCCACGCGCCAGATGCGGCCAACGTCGCGGCTGTAGAAATAGGCGGCCAGGCCGAACTCGGTGGCGTTGGCCAGGCGGATGGCGTCGGCTTCGTCCTTGAAGCGGAACAGCGGCGCCAGCGGGCCGAAGGTTTCCTCGTGCGCCACCAGCATGTGCTCGCTGACTTCGGTCAGCACCGTGGGCTGGTAGAAGTTGCCGCCCAGCGGGTGCGGCGCGCCGCCGGTGAGTACTTTCGCGCCCTGGCTTACCGCGTCGGCCACGTGCTCGGCCACCTTGGCCACGGCTTTTTCGTTGATCAGCGGGCCTTGCTGCACGTCACCGCTGTGCGCGGCGCCCACCTGCATCTTGCGCACCGCGGCGGCCAGCTTGTCGGCAAAGGCGTCGTACACGCCGTCCTGCACCAGCAGGCGGTTGGCGCACACGCAGGTCTGGCCGGTGTTGCGGAACTTGCTGGCCAGCGCGCCCTGCACCGCGGCGTCCAGGTCGGCATCGTCGAACACGATGAAGGGCGCATTGCCGCCCAGTTCCAGCCCCAGCTTCTTCACCGTGCCGGCGCACTGCTCCATCAGCAGCTTGCCGATGCGGGTGGAGCCGGTGAACGACAGCTTGCGCACCGCTGGGTGGCGGGTAAGCTCGCCGCCGATCTCGCTGGCGCGCTCACCGGTAACGATGTTGAGCACGCCGCGCGGCACGCCGGCGCGCTCGGCCAGCACCGCCAGCGCCAGCGCCGACAGCGGGGTCTCGGCGGCGGGCTTCACCACCACGGTGCAGCCGGCGGCCAGCGCCGGGCCCACCTTGCGGGTGATCATGGCATTGGGGAAATTCCACGGCGTGATGGCGGCCACCACGCCGATGGGCTGCTTGATGGTCACCAGCCGGCGGTCGGCGAAGGGGCTGGGAATCACGTCGCCGTAGGCGCGCTTGGCCTCCTCGGCAAACCATTCGATGAAGCTGGCGCCGTAGGCGATCTCGCCGCGGCTTTCCGGCAGCGGCTTGCCCTGTTCCAGGCTCAGGATCTGCGCCAGGTCTTCCTGGTGCTGCAGCAGCAGCTCGAACCAGCGGCGCAGGATCTGCGCGCGGTGCTTGGCCGGCAGCGCGCGCCAGCTGGGCAGCGCTGCCTCGGCGGCCTCGATGGCGCGGCGGGTGTCGGCGGCGTTGCAGGATGCCACCTCGGCGATGCTGTCGCCGCTGGCCGGGTTGCGCACTGCAAAGTTGGCCGCAGCCTCGCCCGCCACCCACTCGCCATCGATATAGGCGCGGGTCTGCAGCAGGGCGGAGTCGTTCAGCAGGGTCGTGATAGTCATGATGGGGTGCTCAAGAGGGGGTGGACGTGGCCCGCAGCCGGGCGGCGGGAACGCGGGTCAGCTGCAGGCCCAGCCAGGCGCCGGCGCCGAACAGCGCGATCACCAGGCACATGGCGCGCGGGCTGCCGTCGTGCAGCCAGGCCACCAGCGCGCTGGCCAGCATGCCCAGTGCGAACTGGCCGCTGGCGGCCAGCGCCATGGCGGCGCCGGCGAGGTCTGGATGCAGCTGCAGCAGCCGCGCCATGCAGTTGGGGCCGATGGAGCCGGTAAGGCCGACGCTGACCAGCAGCGGCAGCACCACCGCCGGCAGCGAGCCGGCGCCGGCCAGCCACAGCGCGATGCCGGCCAGCGCCACCGCGGCGGTCTGCCACTGCAACAGGCTGTCCGGGCGGTGGCGCTGCGCCAGGCGTTTGTTCAGCAGCGTCAGCACGATCACCGCGGCGATGTTGAGGCCGAACAGCCAGCCGTAATGCTGTGGCGCCACGCCGAAGTAGCCGATGTAGACGAAGGGCGAGCCGGTGATGTAGGCGAACATGGCGCCAAAGGTCAGCCCCAGCGCCAGCAGGTAGCCCAGCGACGGCACATCGCCCAGCACCCGGCCGTAGGCGCGGAACGCCGCCCCCAGGCTTTGCGTGCTGCGATTTTCCGGCGGATGGGTTTCCGGCAGCCGCAGCGCCACCAGCGCCAGGATGGCGGCGCCGAACAGCGCCAGTGCCAGGAACAGCGCGCGCCAGCCGGCGGCCAGCAGCAGCCAGCCGCCCAGCAGTGGCGCCAGCAGCGGCGCGATCATGGTCACCAGGTGCAGCAGCGACAGCACCTGCGCGGCGCGATCGAGCGCGAACAGGTCGCGCACCATCGCCCGGCCCAGCACGCTGCCGGCGCCGCCGCCCACCGCCTGCAGCACGCGCAGCGCGATCAGCTGCTCGGCCGACTGCGCCAGCACGCAGGCCAGGCTGGCCAGCAGGTACAGCGCGATGCCGCCCAGCAGCACCGGGCGGCGGCCGTAGCGGTCGGACAGCGGGCCGTACAGCAGCATGCCCAGGCAGAAGCCGGCCAGGAAACCGCCGATGGTGAACTGCACCAGCCCCACCGGTGCCGCCAGGCTGGCGGCGATGGCGGGCAGCGCCGGCAGGTACAGGTCGATCGACAGCGGGCCGAAGGCCACCAGCGCCCCCAGCAGCCAGATCAGGCGGCCGTGGGGCAGGGCGGTGTGGTGGTGCGGGTTCATGCTGCCGTGCCTCAAGCTTTGCTAAAACGCTGATGCACGTTGTTGTGCTTGTAGCTCAGCTGCTGCGGCATCTCGCTCAGCTCGAAAGTCAGTGCCAGGTAGCGGACATCGAACAGCGGCTGGAAGTGCGCCTTGATGATCTCGAACAGCCCCTGTGCGGTGCGCTCGCGCTCCTCGAAGCTGCGGCCGTGGCCTATCTTCAGCGACATGTGCACGAAGGCGTAATCGGCTTCGCCATCGGCCATGCGCCAGGTGTCCAGCCAGTGCACGCGGCTGCGGATGCCGGCCACCGGGTAGAGGCCGGTGCCGATCAGGAAGGCGTGCGCCTTTTCGAACAGTGCCGGCAGTTCGGCCTGTTCGCGGATGTTGTCGGTACATTCCAGGATGAAGTGCGGCATGGCGGGCTCCATAAGTTGGCCGCAGGTGGGGTGCGGCCAACGTTGTTGGCATCCGGTGACGATCTTGCGAGCCAGGGCGAAGCGGGTGTTAACGCCGTATCGCCGACGCGCAACAGATCGTCCCTAGACGGGGAGGATGACGTTGATCTGGCCGGTGCCGGAGCTGCCGAAATACGGCGTCACCACCTCGGCCTTGCCGGCGTATTCATCCCAGCCCAGCGCGCCCAGCAGCATGGCGGTGTCGTGCATGAAGCCTTCGCCATGGCACTTGTCGGCGTACTCCGGCAGCAGCGCGCAGAAGGTTTTCCAGTCGCCGCGCTGCCACATGTCCACTACTTCGTGGTCCATGGTTTCCAGGAACGGGCTCCATACCTTGTGCAGGTACTGCTCGGCCACGCCGTTCTGCGCGAAGCGGTGCGACAGCGAGCCGCTGGCGAAAATGGCCACGGTGCCGTCGTACTGTTCCTCGATGGCGCGGCGGAAGGCGGCGCCTAGCGTGGCGCTGTCCTGCAGGTTGTGCACGGTGCACAGCGCCGATACCGATACCACCTTGAAATGCTGGTCGGCGTTCATATAGCGCATCGGCACCAGCGTGCCGTACTCCAGCGCCAGGGTGGTGGCGTCGTGGGCGCGGGTGTGCACGCCGGCGGCGGTGGCGGCCTCGGCCAGCAGGCGGCCAAGCTGCGGGTTGCCGTGGTACTCGTACGGCATGTTCTTGATGAAGTGCGGCAGCTCGTTGCTGGTGTACACGCCTTCGAAGTGCGGCGCGGAGTTGATGTGGTAGCCGGAATTCACCAGCCAGTGGGTGTCGAACACCACGATGGTGTCCACGCCCAGCTCGCGGCAGCGGCGGCCAATCTCCTTGTGGCCGTCGATGGCGGCCTGGCGGCAGCCCTTGTGCGGCCCGTCCAGTTCGGACAGGTACATCGACGGTACGTGGGTGATCTTGGCGGCAAGCGCAAGTTTGCCCATGGTTGTCTCCTCGATTCTGTTTTACGGTGGCGGTGGGGTGGTTGTTATGTGCGGCCAACCTTCAGGGTTGGCTGCCGAGTTACTGCGTCGCTGTCCAAACCGTGTAACGGACCTGAGCCAAGGCGCGCCGACGCAGACAGTACAAGTCGTACGGCAAGGAGGCGCAACGCAGGATCAGGGGTTTGGCCAGTGACGCTTACACGCCCCAGCGCGGGATGTGGTGACTGCCCATCGACACGCACACGTTCTTGATCTCGGTGAATACCTCGAAGCTGTAGGCGCCGCCTTCGCGGCCGGTGCCGGAGGCCTTCACCCCGCCGAACGGCTGGCGCAGGTCGCGCACGTTCTGGCTGTTGATGAACACCATGCCGGCCTCGATGCCGCGTGCCAGGCGATGCGCCTTGCCGATGTCCTGGGTCCAGATATAGGACGCCAGGCCGTATTCCACATCATTGGCCAGGCGCAGTGCCTCGGCCTCGTCCTTGAATTTCAGCAGACACACCACCGGGCCGAAGATTTCTTCCTGCGCGATGCGCATGCGGTTGTCCACGTCGGCAAACACCGTCGGCTGGATGAAGTTGCCGTTCTGCAGCTGCGCCGGCAGGTTCGCCGGGCGCTCCAGGCCGCCGGCCAGCAGGTTGGCGCCTTCTTCCAGGCCGATGCGGATGTAGCCGGTAACCTTGTCGTAGTGCGCCTTGGTGATCATGGAGCCGACCTGGGTTTTCGGGTCTTGCGGGTCGCCGACGATCAGGTTCTTCGCGCGGCGGGCGAACTCGGCCACGAACTGGTCGTAGACGCCTTCCTGGATGAAGATGCGGCTGCCGGCGGTGCAGCGCTCGCCGTTGAGCGAGAAGATGGTGAACAGCGCGGCATCCAGCGCGCGCTCAAGATCGGCATCGTTGAAGATCAGCACCGGGCTCTTGCCGCCCAGCTCCATCGAGTATTTCTTGATGCCGGCGCTCTGCATGATGCGGCGGCCGGTGGCGGTGCCGCCGGTAAAGGACACCGCGCGCACGTCCGGGTGGCGCACCAGCGCGTCGCCGGCGGTGGCACCGTAGCCCTGCACCACGTTGAACACGCCTTCCGGGATGCCGGCTTCCATCGCCAGGCGGCCCAGCTCATTGGCGGTGAGCGGCGACAGCTCGGACATCTTCAGCACCGCGGTGTTGCCCAGCGCCAGGCACGGCGCGGTCTTCCAGGTGGCAGTCATGAACGGCACGTTCCACGGCGACACCAGGCCGCACACGCCTACCGGCTGGTACAGCGTGTAGTTGAGCATGCTGTCGTCCACCGGGTAGGTGTGGCCGTCCATGCGGGTGCACACCTCGGCGAAGAAGTCGAAGTTGTGCGAGGCGCGCGGAATCAGCACGTTCCTGGTCTGGTGGATGGGCAGGCCGGTGTCCTGGGTTTCCAGCTCGGCCAGCTGCGGCACGTTCTTGTCGATCAGCTCGCCCAGTTTGCGCATCAGCCGCGCGCGTTCCTTGGCCGGGGTGTTGGCCCATTTCGGAAACGCGGCCTTGGCGGCAGCCACCGCGGCGTTGATCTCGTCGGCGCCACCGCTGGCCACTTCGCCGATGGCTTCGCCGGTGGCCGGGTTGTAGTTGGTGAAGGTGTCGCGGCTTTCGACTTCGCGGCCGTTGATCCAGTGCTTGATCATGGTTTGGTCCTTTGCTGTGCGGCGCTGCCGCAGCGATGAATCTGTAAGTCGTTTCAGAGGTGGGGACCGCTGGAAAAACGTTTTCTGCTAGGCGCGCCGCCGCAGACAGTACAAGTAGTACGGCAAGGCGGCGCAACAACGCAGAAAGCGTGTTAACTGCGGTTCCGGCTGGCTTCGTACTGAGCTTCGCTGACGATCCTGTTCACCAGCCGGCCCACGCCTTCCACCTCCACCACCACCTCGTCGCCCGGCACCACATCGGCCAGGCCTTCCGGGGTGCCGGTGGCGATCATGTCGCCCGGCGACAGCGTCATGAAGCTGCTCAGGTATTCAATGAGGAAGGGGATGTCGAACACCATGTCGCGGGTGTTGCCCTCTTGCGTGAGCTTGCCGTTCACCCAGGTGCGCAGGGTGAGGTTGGCCGGGTCGGCCACGTCGGCCTTGTCCACCCACCACGGGCCGATCGGGGTCAGCGTGTCGCGGTTCTTCACCCGCAGGTTGGGGCGGTAGTAGTTCTCCAGGAAGTCGCGCACCGCGTAGTCGTTGCACACGCTGTAGCCGGCCACGTAGTCCATGGCCTGTTCGCGGCTGACATTGCGCGCGGTCTTGCCGATGATCACCACCAGCTCGCACTCGTAGTGCATGTAGGCCACGTTGTCCGGGCGCACAGACACCGCGTTGTGGCCGGTGAGGGTGGATGGCGACTTGAGAAAGACCAGCGGCTCGGTGGGGGCCTTGAATGCCAGCTCGGCGGCGTGGTCGGCGTAGTTCAGCCCCAGCGCGAACACGGTGCCCTGTGCCGGCGGCAGCCATTCCACCGTGTCTGCGGCCAACGTCTGGCCGGCCACGCTCACGCTGTGGTCGTCGTTCACCAGTACGTGGTGGATGTTGCCCTGGTAGCGGATGCGGGCGTGTTTCATCGTGCGGCCTCCTCGGCGATGACGGGGTTTTCCAGGCGGCCGATGCCGGCGATGGCGACGGTCACCACATCACCGGGCTGCAGGTCCACGCTGCGCAGCGGGGTGCCGGCGATCAGCAGATCGCCCGGCTCCAGCGTCATGAAGGCGGATACGTCGGCAATCAGCTGCGGCACGCTGCGCAGCAGGTCGGCACAGCGGTTGGTCTCGCGCAGCGCGCCGTTGACATAAGTTTCCACTTCCAGCTCCGCCGGGTTGATGCCGGCGGCCGGCACCAGCCACGGGCCGATCGGGCAGAAGCCGTCGCGGCATTTGGCCCTCACCGCCGGGCGGTAGAAGCTGTCTTCCGGCAGGCTCACCTCGTTCACCACGGTGTAGCCTTCCACGTATTGCAGCGCCTCGGCAGCGGCTACCTTGCGCGCCTGCTTGCCGATCACCACGCCCAGCGCGCCGCCGGCCTGGATGCGCGCCACGCCGGCGGGGAAGGGAATCGCCGCGCCGTGGCCGATCTGGGTATTGCTGGTCTTGATGAACAGCACCGGGGCCCTGGGGGCGGTCTTGTACGGTGCGTCCTCGAAGGCGGCGGCCAGCGACTCGGCAAGCGAGCGGTGGTTGAGCGCCGCGCCGTAAACCGTGCCGGTCACCGGCGCCAGCCATTGCGGCTCATCCAGCAGCGGGTTGCCGTTGTCCAGCAGCAGCGAACCATCCGCCTGCAGCGTCACGCCGCGTGCCTGCCGGTTCAGCAGAATGCGTCCTCGCGCCATGCTTGCTCCTCTACTCAGTGATGCGCAGGCTTGCGGCCAACCCCGGCCGCCTGCTGCTGCAAATTAGTTAACATGTTAAATTTATACGGCGCGGCGGACGGCATTGTCAACACCACCCGCCGCATGACCGGGCACATGGCTGCCACTATGCCGCCAGACGGCGTGTACTTTCACCGGGGAAAACGGTACTTTCCGCAGCAAACCGGGGCGCCATCTGCCATGGTCAAAAAAACCACAACCCAGCATCCAGGAGACAGACATGAACCCGCTAGCCCACAGCTGCCAGTCCATTACCACCCAGGCCGCCATGCGCGCGGCGGAAGCCGCGGTGGCGCACGGCCGCCATCTCGGCGTGACGGTCAATGCCGCGGTGGTGGACCACAGCGGCGTGCTGATGGCCTTCCTGCGCTGCGAAGGCGCGCCGCTGCATTCGGTGGACATCGCCATCGACAAGGCCTACACCGCGGTGAGCTTCGGCCTGCCCACCGCCGCCTGGGACGCACGGCTGGCGGAGCGCAGCGAGGCGGTGCGCGCCGGGCTGTACGGCCGGCCGCGCTTTGCCGGCTTCGGCGGCGGGCTGCCCATCATGCTGCACGGCCAGCGTATCGGGGCGATCGGCATCTCCGGCGCCAGCGAGGCGCAGGACATCGCCTGTGCCGAGGCCGGCCTCGCCGCCATCCTGCCGCAGGGCTAGTGCATGGCCCGCGAGCGCACGCCGATTCCCAATATCGACATCGGCAAGGAGTACGACAGCCGCTACGCCGCGGCCGAGGTGTCCTACGAGCGCTTCGGCAAGCTGGCGGAGTTCTTCGGCCGCAACATGCCGGTGCACCGCCACGACCGCTTTTTCCAGGTGCACTACCTGGACAGCGGCCAGATCCGCCTGTACCTGGAGGAGCAGCAGTACATCGCCGACGCGCCGCTGTTCTTCCTCACCCCGCCCACCGTGCCGCACGCCTTCATCACCGAGGAGGACGCCGACGGCCACGTGCTCACCGTGCGCCAGGAGCTGGTGTGGCAACTGCTGGCCGGCCTGCCGCGCCACGAGACCGAGGCGCGGCTGATGACGCCGTTCTGCGTGGAGCTGGGCAAGGTGCCGCCGCAGCTGCAACGCGAAGCCGAGCGCCTGCCGCAGCTGTTCACCCTGCTGGGCGAGGAATACATGGCGGAAGGCGAGGGCCGCGACGCCGCGCTGCACGGCATCACCCAGCTGCTGCTGGTGAGCCTGCTGCGCTTGTCGAGCGAAGCCGGCAGCAACCAGCACTTCCGCCGCGAAGACCTGCACATCTACCACCGCTTCAACGCGCTGATCGAGCAGCACTACCGCGAGCACTGGGCGCTGTGGCGCTACGCCGAGCAGATCGGCGTTACCGAGGCGCGGCTGAACGACATCTGCCGCCGGCTGGCCGACCTGCCATCCAAACGGCTGGTGCACGACCGCCTGCTGCAGGAGGCGAAGCGGCTGCTGATCTTCTCGGCGTCCTCCATCAACGAGATCGCCTACCACCTGGGCTTCAAGGACCCGGCCTACTTCTCGCGCTTCTTCCTGCGCGACACCCGCCACAGCCCCAGCGATTACCGGGCGGCCAACCGGCAGGGGGAGTAGGGCGTTCCGCTGCGCAGCGCTGCGCTTTGGCGAGGCTGTCGGGTGGGTTGGCCGTAGGCCATACCCGCGAGAGGTGGCTGGTTGTGCGCGGGTATGAACCGCTGGTTCAACCCGCCCTACGTACTGAATGGTTGGCCGCATCAGCCGCGTAGGTTGGGTTGAGCGCAGCGAAGCCCAATGTTTACCGCGTTGCTGTTGTGGCTTGGCTTGGCTTGTTTGGTTGGGTGTGGAATCCGCTGCGCGGATGTTGATTTGAAGTCGCCGGTTCCGCCCGGCGCACGGGGTACTTTCTTTTGCTTCGCCAAAAGAAAGTACCCAAAGAAAAGGCGACCCGGGGCTGCTCGAAACCCCGTGCAAAAAGGCACGCCCCAGGCGCCGCCGAACTCGTCCCTCGCTAACGGCTCGGGACTCAGACAGATCGGCGTCTTAAAACCTGGGGCGCACCATTTTGCCCGGCTCGCGCCAACGGGATTGGGGCAAGTCGGTTCGGTCCTGCTGTTTGTTTTGTGGGCGTGATTGTCGGGTGGGGGGAAGGTCGTAGGGCGGGTTGGCCGCAGGCCATACCCGCGTGAGATGGCTGGATGTACGCGGGTATGAACCGTTGGTTCAACCCGCCCTACCGTTGGCGGCGCCACCCGTAGAGACGGAACAAAAACGTTGGCCGCACAAGCACGCATAAGGTATGCGGCCAACGTTGTGAAGCGCCCGATTGCCCCACGGGGAGCGCCGGCAAAAACGGTATCCGCAAGGTTTTAAGCGGCCGCTTTGTTTGAGCCGCGCGACGTTAGCGCGCGGCGAGTTCGGCCGCGCCTTGCGGGTGCCGTTTTTGGCGGGGTTTCGCGGACCATAAGGGGCGAGCGGGGGTGGAGGGGGGCGGCGGCACGCCCCCCTCCCCGTACGCCGGGCGGAACCGGCGACTTCAAACATCATCCGCGTAGCGGATTCCACACCTACTCGACTCAAGAAAACCAGATCAAGCCACAACAGCAACCCGGTAAACGTCGGGCTTGGCTACGCTCAACCCAACCTGCGACTCGACCCCCGCCCGCGAGGCGGCCAACGTTGGCCGCAAGCAATGCGTGCCAACCCCCACGATTTGCCGAATCCGGATACACCCCCGCCCGCCGCCCGGCCGATACTGCCCGCGCCATGCCACCCCGTGAGGAGAATGCCGTGTTGTCCGTATTCCGCCGCCAGCCCCGTCAGCCCGACCCTGCCAGCCTGCTGCCGCTGGCGCCGCTGCATGCGCCCGCGCATCTCGCCGCCGACACGGCCGAGGCGGGTGACGACACCTTGCTGGCGCGGCTGCTGCATACAGTGGCCTTCATGCAGCACAGCGTGGCGCGCGGGCTGTCCACCCAGGCGCAGGTGGTGGCGGAAATCGAGGAACGCAGCGCGCGCATGCAGCGGGCGCTGGGGCAGTCCGCCGGCCAGGTGCGGCAGAGCGCCGACATTGCCGACACCCTGCGCCAGGCGCTGGCCGCCGAGGTGGAGCGGGTGGCCGGCGACATCCGCCGCGAGCTGGCGTCGGCGGTGGCGCTGATCGATGCCAAGGCCGGGCAGGCGCTGGGGGTGATCGCCGAAACCGGTGACATCGCCAAGATGGTGAACCTGCTGGCGCTGAATGCCGCCATCGAGGCGGCGCGCGCCGGCGAGCAGGGCCGCGGCTTCGCGGTGGTGGCGGACGAAGTGCGCCGGCTGGCGCAGCGCACGCTGGAAAGCTCGGCGCTGGCGATGCAGCACATGGATCTGGGCGAGGTGCAGCAGCAGGTGGCGCACATCGTCAGCGAGAGCGACGCCAAGCTGGCGGCGCTCACCGTGGAACTGGGCACCCAGCTGGGCGAGCTGGGCAGGCTGTTCGACGCGCTGGGCGGCAACATCCTCAGCCTGGACGACACCAACAAGCTGATTGCCGAGGCGGCGCCGCAGGTGGCCAGCCGCGCCGAACTGCTGCGCGGCCAGGCCGAGCGTGCGGCCAACATTGCCGAGGCACTGGGCACGGCGCTGCCGCAGCCCGCGCAGCAGCGCGGTGATGCTGCCCGCAGCCTGCTGCGCGCCAACCAGCTGCCACTGGAGGCCGGCTTTGAAAGGCTGACGGCGATACGCCAGCGCGGCAGCTTGCGTATCGCGGTGGAGCCGGCCTTTGTCGGCCTGTCGTTCCGCCCGCGCGGCGGGCTGGGCCTGCAGGGGCTGGACATCGATTACGCCACGGCCTTTGCCGGCTGGCTGGGGGTAAAGCCGCAGTTCGTGGAGCACAGCTGGGACCAGTGCCCGGACTTGCTGTACTTCGGCCGCCAGCCGGGCGAGGCGCCGGCCGACCTGATGTGGAGCGCGCTGCCGGCCGGCATCGGCCTGCCGGGCTTGTGGCTGTCGCAGCCCTACTGCAGCACGCCCTTCGTGCTGGTGCGCCGTGCCGGTGATACGCGCATCCGCGGCCTGGACGATCTGGCCGGCAAGGTGCTGGGCGTGGGCAACGACCCCAGCGCGCTGGCGGCGCTGCAGGCCGCCGGTGTGCGCTGGCAGGCCAATCGCGAGCTGCCGGGCGGGCGGGTGCAGCTGGGCAATCTGCTGCTGTTCTCCGACCAGGGCCGCATCCACGCCGCGGTGGCGGAGGGCACAGTGGATGCCTTCGCGGTGGAGCGCACCATCTTTCACTGGGCAGCCAGCGATGCCGCCAGCCCGTGGCGCGGCCGGCTGGACATCCTGCCCGCCAGCCTGGATACCGCGCCGTGGCAGTACTGCGCGGCGGTGGCGGCACAGCCGGAAAACGCCAGCCTGCTGGCCGCCATCAACCAGTTCCTGGCCGAGTTCCTGCCCACCCCTCCGCGCGCCGCCATCGAACGGCGCTGGCAGGGGGTGGCCGGCGACTGAACAGATTTCTCCATGCCGCCACGGGGGGACTGTGGCGGCTATCTCTCCTCGGGTGCCTGCGGGCACCCGCTTTTTTTGCCAGCGGTTGGCCGCAACAAAAAACCGGGCGGGTGCCCGGTAGGTGGGTGCTAGGCCAGCGCGCGGCTGCGGGTTTCCGACGGTAACTCGTCGAACAGCCGGCGGTAGTCGCGCGAGAAGTGGCCCAGGTGGTAGAAGCCCCATTGCCCGGCGGCTTCGCGCACGCTGTTGCGCTGCGGTGCGGCCTGCAGCATGCGGCGAACGCTGTTGAGGCGGATGGAGCGCAGGTAGTCCACCGGCGTGGTGCCGGTGATCAGCTGGAAGCTGTTCTGCAGTGTGCGGCGGCTCACGCGCAGCTGCTGGCACAGGTCCAGCACGGTTACCGGCTCGTCCGGGCTGTGCTGCACGATGGCCTGGCTGCGGCGCACGATGTCGCTGTGGGTGGCGTGGGTGAGGCTGGGGCGCTCGTCCGGCGCCACGTCGTTCAGCAGGTCCAGCAGCAGGCTGATGAACTGGTGCTGGATCAGCTTCTGGCTGCCGGCGTAGTTCAGCAGGTCGGCGTTCAGCAGCGCCTGTTCGAAGGCGGTGAGCAGCAGCTCGCGCGTGGCCTGCAATTGCTGCGGGCTTACCTGCAGCACCGGCATGCGCTGCCGGCTCTGGCTCAGGCGCTGCCACAGCTGCGGCGCCAGTGCCTCCAGGTCGCTGTTGCGGATGGAGATCTGCAGCGAATCCACCTGCGGCGGCACGTGGAATACGAATTCCTCGTTGCTGCGCAGCGCCATCACCGCGTTGTCGCCCACCTGGCAGCCCTGCAGCGACAGCGGCACCGACAGGTGCAGCGGCACGGCGAAGTGCACCATGTCGGCCGGCGCCTGGCCGTGCTGCACCACGCGCTGGTTGATGGTTTCGCGAAAGATGTCCAGCTGGTCGGTGTTCAGCCGCTGCAGCGAGCTGTGAAAGCGGCCGGCGGTGATCTGGTCGTAGACCTGGTTCCAGTGCGCCAGCGACGAGGCGTGCTGCTGGGCATCGGTGAATTGCTGCTGCTGGGCCTGCATGGGGGGCTCCGTAATGCGTGTGTCTCTTCCGGCGGCCAGGGTTGGCCGCATCCTCTTGTCGCCGTGGCTATTACCGCTGGCGGGAGTCTGTCGTTGTTACGGGCACCCCGAAAAACGTCCGCTTTCGTCGCGATACTGCGTTGTTCATGAAAATTCCTCCTTACATATCAACTATATGCGGCGTCGGAATTTGTCATTCTCGCCTTGTCTCGCTTAGAAACCGGAGTTTTCAGGGCACCCTTATGTGCGGTGCTGAGCGCAGTATCCCGTAGCTGCCAGGCGCCGTCACCGCTGCGGGGCTGGCATATCGAAAAAAATAGTTAACATATTATCTATCTGCTTGTCGGACAGTGTGCAAGCCAGTTGCAGCAAGGCTTCATGCCGATGTCAGCAGTGTTACCGCCGCGCTACAGATTGCCGGCCACAAGCGGCTGCCAGCCTTGCCGGCCGTGGCTTTGGCGGTGGCAGACAGGGTTTGCCGATTTGGGATAAGGCTGTCCTGAGGCTCCGAGTACATTGATATGCATCAAGGCCGTTTTCAGAGTCGGCTGCCGGCGCCAGCGGCGCATGGCAGCGCTTGCGGCCAACCCCGCAACGCGGGATCGCGTCAATACAGATGAGGAGAATGAGGATGGATCAGAACCTGGTGCCGGTGCTGGACGAGGTGAATGCCTTCCTGCACAAGGAACATGGCCTGTTGATCGATGGCGCGGCGGTGGCAGCGCGCGCCGGTGGCCGTATCGAGGTGCGCAACCCGGCCACCGGCCAGGTGATTGCCAGCGTGGCCGATGCCGACGAGGCCGACGTGAACGCGGTGGTGGAGAGCGCGCACCGCGCCTTCACTTCCGGCGCCTGGTCCGGCCTGCGCCCGGCGGAGCGCGAACGCATCCTGCTGAAGCTGGCCGACGTGCTGGAAGCGCATGCCGAGGAGCTGGCGCAGCTGGAAACCCTGAACCAGGGCAAGTCCATCCATATTTCGCGCGCCATCGAAGTGGGCGCCGCCATCGAGTACGTGCGCTACATGGCCGGCTGGGCCACCAAGATCACCGGCGAGACCATGGACGTGTCGATTCCGGTGCCGCCGGGCACCCGCTACACCGCCTACACCCGCCGCGAGCCGGTGGGGGTGGTGGCCGGCATCGTGCCGTGGAATTTCCCGCTGATGATTGCCATCTGGAAGCTGGTGCCGGCCCTGGCCGCCGGCTGCACCATCGTGCTCAAGCCGTCCACCGAAACGCCGCTCACCGCGCTGCGCCTGGGCGAGCTGGCGCTGGAAGCCGGCATCCCGCCGGGGGTGGTGAACGTGCTCACCGGCCGCGGCAGCCGCGCCGGCCAGGCGCTGGCCAGCCACCCGCTGGTGAGCAAGGTCACCTTCACCGGCTCCACTGAAGTGGGCAAGACCGTGGGCCACGCCGCGCTGGACAACATGACCCGCTTCTCGCTGGAGCTGGGCGGCAAGAACCCGATGCTGGTGTTCGGCGATGTGGACGTGGACAAGGCGGTGCAGGGCGCCATGCTGGGCGGCTTCTTCAACCAGGGCCAGGTCTGCGCCGCCGCTTCGCGCATCTACATCCATCGCAGCAAGTTCGACCAGGTGGTGGAAGGCCTGGCGGCGGCGGCGAGCAGCATGAGCATCGGCGCCGGCATGGACATGAACGCGCAGGTCAACCCGCTGGTGTCGGCACGGCAGCAGCAGTCGGTATGCCGCTACCTCGACATCGCCCGTGCCGAAGGCGCCCGCGTGCTGGCCGGCGGCGCCGCCGCCGACCTGCCGGGCTACTTCGTGCAGCCCACCGTGCTGGCCAATGTCGATCACAGCCATACCGTGGTGCGCGAGGAAATCTTCGGCCCGGTGCTGGTGGCCATGCCGTTCGACACGGTGGAAGAGGCGGTGCGCCTGGCCAATGACACGCCGTACGGCCTGGCGGCCAGCGTGTGGAGCAATGACCTGTCGCTGGTGATGAACGTGGTGCCGCAGGTGCAGGCCGGCACCGTGTGGGTGAACAGCCATATTCCGCTGGACCCGAACATGCCGTTCGGCGGCCACAAGCAATCCGGGGTTGGCCGCGAGTTCGGCCGCGCCGCGGTGGAGAACTTTACCGAACTCAAATCGGTGTGCATCGCGCATTAAGCCGGCAATACCGCGCTTTCTTGCCGGCTTGTCCGGCCCAGTCTTCTGAAGGAGTTTTGCCATGTCTTACGATAACGCCCGTTTCTGGCACCCCATGCTGCACCCGAACGAGATGCAGCGCCGCGAACCTATCCGCATCGTGCGCGGCGACGGCTGCCATGTGTATGACGACAAGGGCCGCCAGCTGGTGGATGGCGTGGCCGGGCTGTGGAACGTCAACGTCGGCCACAACCGCAGCGAGATCAAGCAGGCCATCATGAACCAGCTGGACGAGCTGGAGTACTTCCAGCTGTTCGACGGCATCAGCCACCCGCGCGCCGAGGAGCTGTCCGCCACCATCATCGACATGCTGAAGCCGGAAGGCATGGCCCGCGTGGCGTTCAGCAGCGGCGGCTCCGACGCGGTGGAAACCGCGCTGAAGCTGGCGCGCCAGTACTGGCGCGTGAAGGGCCAGCCGGATCGCACCAAGTTCATCTCGCTGAAGCAGGGCTACCACGGCACCCACTTCGGTGGCGCCTCGGTCAACGGCAACACCGTGTTCCGTCGCAACTACGAGCCGATGCTGCCGGGCTGCTTCCACGTGGAAACACCGTGGACCTACCGCAACCCGTTCACCGAAGACCCGGAAGAGCTGGCCAAAATCTGCGCGCAGATGCTGGAGCGCGAGATCCAGTTCCAGAGCCCGGACACCGTGGCCGCCTTCATCGCCGAGCCTATCCAGGGCGCTGGCGGGGTGATCGTGCCGCCGGCCAGCTACTGGCCGCTGATCCGCGAGGTGTGCGACAAGTACGGCGTGCTGCTGATCGCCGACGAGATCGTTACCGGCTTCGGCCGCTCCGGCTCCATGTTCGGCAGCCGGCTGTGGGGCGTGGCACCGGACATCATGTGCCTGGCCAAGGGTATTTCCTCCGGCTACGTGCCGCTGGGCGCCACGGTGGTGAACCAGCGCGTGGCGGACGCCTTTGCGGCCAACGCCGACTTCGGCGGCGCCATCATGCACGGCTACACCTACTCCGGGCACCCGGTGGCCTGCGCCGCCGCCATCGCCAACCTCAAGATCGTGCGCGAGGAAAACCTGCCGGCCAATGCCGCCGCACAGGGCGAGTACCTGCTGGCCAAGCTCAAACCGTTCGCCGACAAGTACGCGGCGGTGGGCGAGGTGCGCGGCAAGGGCCTGATGGTGGCGCTGGACCTGGTGGTGGACAAGACCACCCGCGAGCCGGTGGACCCGATGGGCGGCTACGCCAACCGCGTGGCGGAGATCGCGCGCGAAAACGGCGTGCTGGTGCGCCCGGTGGGCACCAAGATCATCCTGTCGCCGCCGCTGGTGATCCAGCAGCCGCAGCTGGACACCATCGTCGCCGCGCTGGATGCCGGCTTCGCCGGCGCCTGATCGCGCCAACCGCAACGCTGCCGGGAGTGCCGCCATGACGACATCCGCCTCCGCCGCCGTGGCGCACTACGCGCAGCGCTGCATCGCCAGTGTCACCGGCCTGGTGCCGGTGACTTCCTGCGCCTTCTACCAGGTGGACGCCCAGCTGCGGCCGCGCCACTACCTGCTGCACCGCATGCCGGGGCAGGTGCATCAGCACTATCTGTCCCACTACCAGCAGTGCGACCCGCTGCACCCGGCGCGCTTCGGCCATGGCACCAGCGTGATGCCGATGGGCGAGGCAGTGGCGCAGGGCGCGCTGCGGCAATCGCGCTATGGCCGCTTCATGGCGCGCCACGGCATGGCCGACGTGGTGGAGCTGTTCGTGCGCCGCGGCGGCCGCGTGGTGGCCGGCTTCTCGCTGATTCGCGGCGAGGAGCTGGGTGCCTTCGGCAGTGCCGAGCTGGCCACGCTGCAGCAGCTGCACGGCCTGCTGGAGCTGGCGGCCAGCGGTAACCTGCCGCTGCAGTTGGCCGCAGAGGCGCAGGCCGAGGGCGTGCTGCTTACCCCGCGCGAACGCGAAGTGGCGCTGCTGCTGCGCGACGGCGCCTGCAACAAGACCATTGCCCGCTTGCTGGCGCTGGGGCTGCCGACGGTGAAAACCCATCTGCAGCACCTGTACCGCAAGTTCGGCGTGAATAACCGTACCGAGCTTGCCAGCCGGCTGTTTCTGGACCTGGCACACGGTACGGACATGGCCGGCTAAACTAGGCCAAACAGCACCGGCGCCATCATAAAAAGCCAGTACAGGCGCCGGCTACAAAGCGAGAAACAGATTAGGAGTCACCAGCAATGACTATTCAACAGAAACTTGCCCGCTACCTCGACCAGGGGGTGGTGGGCTTTCCGGTGGCACTGGCCAGCTCGGTAGGCGTCGTGATGGCCAGCCCGGTAATCCTCACCGTCACCAGCGGCTTCGGCATGGCCGGCAGCACCTTCGCGCTGGCGATGGTGATCGCCTGGATCATGATGCAGGCGCAGGCCACCACCTTCTCCGAGGCGGCATCGATGCTGCCTACCTCCGGCGCGGTGTACGACTACATCTCCTGTGGCATGGGGCGCTTCTTCGCCATTACCGGCACCATCTCCGCCTATCTGCTGGTGCATGTGTTTGCCGGCACCGCCGAGACCATCCTCTCCGGCATCATGGCGCTGGTGAACTTCGAGCACCTCAACACCATGATGGAGAGCAGCGGCAGCTCCTGGCTGGTGGGCGTGGGGCTGGTGGTGCTGTTCGGCGTGCTCAACGCGCTGGGCATCACCATCTTCGGCAAGGCCGAGATCATCCTCACCTTCGTGATGTGGGCGACGCTGACCATCTTCGGCGTGATCGGCCTAATCAAGGCGCCGGCGGTGAAGCTGGACGGCTGGTTCGGCAGCCCGCTGGATCTGTCCGACCCCAGCGGCGTGCTGAGCCTGATCGGCATGGCGATGTTCATGTTCGTCGGCTTCGAGCTGGTGACGCCGCTGGCGCCTGAGCTGAAGAAGGCCGGTCGCAACATTCCGTTGGCCGCCAAGCTGGGCCTCACCGGCGTGGCCACCACCATGTTCATCTACGGCGCCGCCATGGTGCACCAGGTGGCCAACGTGCCGATGGACCCGAAAAACCTCGCCGGCCCGCACCTGCTGGATACCCCGATGGCGATTCCGGCCTTCGCCGGCCAGGTAATGGGCCCGTTCGGCAAGATCTGGCTGGGCATCGGCCTGCTGTTCGCCGGCGCCGCCACCATCAACACCCTGATCGCCGCGCTGCCGCGCATCCTGTACGGCATGGCGCTGGATGGCGCGCTGCCCAAGGTGTTCGCCTACCTGCATCCGCGCTTCAAGACGCCGCTGTTCGGCATCCTGGTGGCGGTGGTGGTGCCCTGTGCCCACGCCTGGTACATCCACGGCGACCTCGACCGCATCATGCCGCTGGTACTGGCTGCGGTGTGTGCCTGGGGCGTGGCCTACCTGCTGGTGAACATCTCGGTGGCGCTGCTGCGCATCCGCCGCCCGGAATTCCCGCGTGCCTACCGCTCGCCGTGGTTCCCGCTGCCGCAGATCATCTCCAGCGTCGGCATCCTCATCGCCATCTGGTTCATCACCCCGCCGGGCATGAACAGCCGCGACATCTACGTGCCGTTCGGCGTGATGCTGGGCCTCACCGCGGTGTATGCGCTGGTGTGGACGGTGTTCGTGCAGAAGGTGCACCCGTTCCGCCCGGTGGCGATCGAGGCGATCCTGGAAGAAGAGTTCGGCAAGGCCGCCGGCCATGAGTCGCTGATCGACGAGGAACTGAAGCGTGCTGCATCGCTTGGTTGACTGGCTGCGCCGCGAGCGCCCGCCGCGTGGCTACCGCCCGGGCGCCACGCTGGCGCGGCTGCGGCTGGAGCTGGGGGCCGAGTGCGAGCCGGCCGGCAGCACCGCGCTGACCTGCCGCAGCGCCGACGGGCTGGCGTTCTCGGTGTGCGAGCGCACCGATGCGGTATTCCTGGCGCACACCGTCAGCTGCGAGTTCCGCCTGCCGCTGGCGCTGGCTGTGGATACGCTGGCGCCTGAGGTTGGCCGCATCGTGATCCGCCACACCGGTGCGCTGCGCCGCCAGGGCATTGCCTGCCAGGTAACCGGGGCGGACGACGGCAGCCTGGCCGCCATCGCCCACCGGCTGCAGGACGATGCCGCGCTGCAGGCGGCGCTGCTGCCGCTGGATTTCCGCCGCTGCGAGCTGCGGCTGGAGGATGGCCGCTGGCAGCTGTGCATCGAGCATTTCGGCGCCAGCGAGGTGGTAAGCAACTTCCCGCCGATGCGGCGCTACATCCGGCTGATCGCGCCGCAGCGCCAGGCGCTGTTGCAGAGCCTGCGGGCCTGTCAGCAGCTGCTGGCGGCTTGAGTTCCGTTTTCACTTTGCAAACAACAAGGGCGCCTGCGGCGCCCTTGTTGTTTTAGCGTGCAGCTTGTCCGGGCTATTTGCTGCCGTAGGGCGGGTTGGCCGCAGGCCATACCCGCGCAGAGTTGGCGGCTTGCGCGGGTATGAACCGCTGGTTCAACCCGCCCTACGTGGTGCCCGGTTCAACGCGTAGCTTGCGTGCGGTGCGTAGGTTGGGTTGAGCGTAGCGAGGCCCAACGTTTACCGGGTTGGTTTGGTGGTGCTGTCTTGGGTGTGGAATCCGCTGCGCGGATGTTGATTTTGATGTCGGTTCCGCCCGGCGGACAGGTTAAGGGGGCCACCGCGGCCCCCTTAACAATCCCCGGCTCCCCGGCGGCTGCTCGAAACCCCGTGCAAAAAGGCACGCCCCAGGCGCCGCCGAACTCGCCCCTCGCTAACGGCTCGGGACTCAAACAGATCGGCGTCTTAAAACCTGGGGCGCACCATTTTGCCCGGCTCGCGCCAACGGGATTGGGGCACGCCGGTTCGGTCCTGCTGTTTGTTTTGTGGGTCTAATCGTCTGGTGGGGGTCTGTCGTAGGGCGGGGCTGCTGTAGGGCGGGGCTGTTGTAGGGCGGGGCTGTTGTAGGGCGGGTTGGCCGCAGGCCATACCCGTGAGGGGTGGCTGGCTGTGCGCGGGTATGAACCGCTGGTTCAACCCGCCCTACGTATTGCTGCTTGTGAAGCTGGGGGATTGTCGGGTGTAGCTGCCGTAGGGCGGGTTGGCCGCAGGCCATACCCGCGCGACGTTGGCGGCTTGCGCGGGTATGAACCGTTGGTTCAACCCGCCCTACGTGCTGTCCGGTTCAGTCGACGGCGGTTTCTTCTTCCGGCGTGGCCGGCTGGGCGGCGGGTGCCGGCAGCTGTTCCAGCTCGGTAAGCAGGGTCAGCAGCTGCTCCAGCTTGTCCTCGCCGAAGTGCTGTTCGATCTGCTCGTAGCAGGCGGCGGACAGTGGCGAGATCTGCTGCGTCAGCGCGCGGCCTTCTTCCGATAGCGACACGATCAGCCGGCGGCTGTCGTTCTTGTCCTTGCGGCGGTGGATCAGGCCGGCCTTTTCCATGCGCACCAGGATGCCGGTGAGGCTGGGCGGCAGGATGCAGGCGAGGTCGGCCACCATGCCGGCCTCCATTTCGCCGCGGTCGTCCAGGAGGCGCATGATGCGCCACTGCTGTTCGGTAAGGCCGAAGCCGTTGAGCAGCGGGCGGAAATAGGCCATCACGGCCTCTCGGGCGCGCAGCAGGTGCTGCGGCAGACGGTGTTGATGCGGGCGCTGGGTGTCCATGAAGTCGTGCCGGATTGCAAATGTTGAATATCTTAACAGTTGTGCCGCGCGCTGGCATGCCTCTCATCCCTCCGGTTGATGCCGCTGTCGCGGCGGCGGCGGCAGACTGGGGCTCTGTCTACAAGGAGAGCCACATGTCGCTACACAACAAGGTCATCGTGATTACCGGCGCCGGTACCGGCATCGGCGAAGCCTGCGCCCGGCGCTTTGCCGCCGAGGGCGCGCAGCTGGTGCTGATCGGCCGCCGCGAGGGGCCGCTGCAGCGCGTGGCGCAGGCCAGCGGTGGCCTGGTGCTGGTGGGCGATGCCGCCAGCGGCGCCGACTGGCAGCAGTTCCTGCCGCGCATCCTGCAGCAGTACGGCGCCATCGACGCGTTGGTGGCCTGCGCCGGCGGCATGGGGCTGGGCAGTGCGACCGACACCGACGATGCGGCCTGGCAGCAGGCACTTGCGGCCAACCTTGGCACCGCCTTCGCCAGCGCCCGTGCCTGCCTGCCGGCGCTGCAGCAAAGCCGTGGCAGCATCGTGCTGCTGGCGTCCATTGCCTCGCTGGCGGCCGGGCCGGCGGTGTGCGGCTACACCACCGCCAAGCATGCGCTGCTGGGGCTTACCCGCTCGCTGGCGCGCGATTACGGCCCGCACGGCGTGCGGGTGAACGCGGTGTGCCCTGGTTGGGTGCGCACGCCGATGGCGGACGAGGAGATGCAGCCGCTGATGGCGCACTACGACGAAAGCCTGGACGCCGCCTATAACCGCGTTAGCGCCGAGGTGCCGCTGCGGCGCGCGGCCGAGGCGCACGAGATTGCCGCCGTGTGCCGCTTCCTGGTGTCGGACGAGGCCAGCATCATTACCGGCGCCAGCATCGTGGCCGACGGTGGCTCCAGCATCGTGGATGTGCCGACGCTGGCGTTCGAGCGCTTGTAGGCAACAAAAAGGCCGCACCAGCTGGTGCGGCCTGTTTCAGGTGTAAAGCAGCAATCAGCGTGCTGCCCAGGCGTTGAAGCGCTGCTCCAGGTCCTCGCCGTGCTCCACCCAGAAGTTCACGTCCAGTGCCACCGCGTTCTTCAGGTTGGCCGGCCAGGTCGGCAGGTTGGCCGCAGTCTTGGCGTCCACCTTCTGCACGGCCTTCAGATTGGTGGGGCCGTAGGCGATGCGGTTGGAGTACACCGCCTGGTTTTCCGGCTTGCCGGCGTTCTTGATGAAGGCCATGGCTTCCTTGACGTTGGGCGTACCCTTGGGCACCGCCCAGAAGTCCACGTCATAGATGCTGCCGGTCCACACCACTTTCAGGTTCTTGCCTTCCTTCTGCACCGCGTCGATGCGGCCGTTGTAGGCCGAACTCATCACCACGTCGCCGGAGGCCAGGAATTGCGGCGGTTGGGCACCGGCTTCCCACCACTGGATGTTCGGTTTCAGCTGATCCAGCTTCTTGAAGGCGCGATCCACACCGGCCTTGGTGCCCAGCACCTTGTACACGTCGGCCGGCTTCACGCCATCGGCCAGCAGTGCGAATTCCAGCGTGTACTTGGCGCCCTTGCGCAGGCCGCGCTTGCCGGGGAATTTCTTCACGTTCCAGAAATCGGCCCAGTTCTGCGGCCCGGTTTTCAGGATGTCGGCGTTGTAGGCCATGGCGGTGGACCACACGAAGATGCCGGCGCCGCATTCGGCCACCGCCGGTTTCAGGTAGTCGGCCTTGTTGCCCACCTGTTTCCAGTCGATCTTCTCGAACAGGCCGTCTTCACAGCCGCGCATCAGTTCCGGGCCTTCCACTTCCACCACGTCCCAGCTCACCTGGCGGGCATCGACCATGGCCTTGATCTTGGCCATTTCGCCGTTGTAGTCGCCGGCGGTCACCTTGTTGCCGCTGGCTTTCTCGAAGGTCTGGTAGTAGGCGGCGATCTGCGCCTCCTTGTTGGCACCGCCAAAGGACACCACGGTGATGTCCTTGGCCATGGCCGCCGGGGCGCATGCCGCGATGATGCCCAGCGCGGCAAGGTGGGGGATGAACTTGTCCATGCAAAGTACTCCTTGAATGTGTGTAAGGCGGCTGCCCCGTGGCTGGGGTCTGGTATGTGCTGCAGACAGGAAGACGGCGCGGCTGGCGGGTGGCGCGGGCCGGGTACCGGCGGCAAGCGGCTGGCAGGGAGGCGGGGTGCGTGGGCATGGCGGGCAGGGCGCCCGCGATGTGTGGGTGGCAATGGTGGTGGCATCGCAACCCGCGCCTGGTCAGCGGTTTGACCAGGCCAGTCTACGGAGCGGGGTTGTATAGCCAAAATATTTAAAAGCTATTCATAAGATAACTTTAACGTATCCAAAGAGGCCGGCTGCTGCCGCGCGTGGCTTACTCGCTGCCGGCGCGCTCTATCACCAGGATGCGCGCCTCGCCTTGCGGGTGGGCCACGTGTTCGCAGCCGGCGGCGGCGTGGAAGATGTCACCGGTTTCCAGCAGCAGCACCTGCTCGCGGCGCTCGGTGTCGAGATAGTGCATGCGCACGGTGCCATCCAGCACCACGAACAGCTCCTCGCCGTCGTTGACGTGCCAGTGGTAGGGCTGGTCGGTCCAGTGCAGGCGGGCGCTGGCGCCGTCGATGTTGGCGATGTCGCGGGCGCCCCAGGCACGGCTGGCGGTGAAGTCGCGGGCGCGGATCAGTTGCTTCATGGTGAATCTCTCCGGTGTGGTGGCAGCCGACGTTGGCCGCATGGCAAGAACAGCCGCCATTGTGGCGGCCATCAGGCTGCCTGACCGGGGGCGCCGGCGCCGATATGCGGACCTATCGCGCCAGCGTGCTGCGCGCCGCTCAGGGCAGCGCGGCGGCCGATTCCGGCAGCGTGGCGCCGCCATCCACCACGATGGTCTGGCCGGTAATGTAGCCGGCGGCGTCCGAGGCCAGGAACAGCATGGCGGCGGCGATGTCCGCCGGCTCGCCCAGCCGCCCCAGAGGCACGCCGGCGGCTATGCCGGCGTTCAGCGCCGCATCGCCCAGGTTGGCCATGGCCGGGGTGCGTATCATGCCCGGCTCCACGCCGTTGACGGTGATGCCGTGCGGCGCCAGTTCCAGCGCGGCGGCACGGATGAAGCCGTTCACCCCGGCCTTGGAGGCGGCGTAGTGCGCCAGGCCCGGGTAGGCCACGCGCGGGCCGGTAACCGAGGAGGTGGCCAGGATGCGGCCGCCGCGCACGCGCAGCAGCGGCAGCGCCGCCTGGGTGAGCCAGAACAGTGCCGACAGGTTCACCGCCAGCGTGCGCTGCAGCAGCGCCGGGGCGATGTCCGCCAGCGGTGTCAGCGGAAAGTAGGCGGCGTTGTGCAGCAGCACGTCCAGCCGGCCATGCGTGCGGCCAACGTTGTGCAGCAGTTCGCCGATGGCGTCGTGGCTGGCGAGGTCGATGCCGTAGGCGTGTACGTCACCGCCGGCAGCGTTCAGCTCGGCAGCGGTGGCGGCGGCCTTGTCGGCCTGCAGATCGGCGATGATCACGCGCGCGCCGTGGGCGGCAAAGGCGTGGCTGATGCCACGGCCTATGCCCTGGGCGCCGCCGGTGACCAGCACCACGCGGCCGGCAAAATCCGGGGTGTAGCAGGGGTTCAGCATGCGGAGTCTCCGGCGCCGGGCAGGCTGGCGCCTTACGGGTTGGGTGCCGCTCAGTCGAGCGCGTGGCGGGTGGTGTTCAGCACCTGGGCGCTGGCGCCCACCGCGAAGTTGGACAGCACGCCGAAGTCGCCGCCCTGGTAGCCGACGATCTTGCCGTCGGTCTTGCCGCGCGCCAGGTCGATCAGCACCACGCCCAGGGTGGGGATGATCTTCTCGCGCCACACGAACAGGTACAGCTGCTCGGCCAGCTTGATGTAGTGGCAGCGGTCCACGTCGGCCAGGCCCTGTTCCACGCCCTGCAGGCATTGCCAGGCGTAGAAGTTGTCGTTGAGGTAGATGTGTTCGTAGCACTCGGTGCGGCTGTAGCGGTACTGGTTGCGCATGCCGATCAGCTCGCGGGTGGCGTGGTGCAGCTCCTCGCCGGGGTTGGCCGCATGGTCCACGGTGCCGTGGCTGATGCGGGTGTTCACGGCGGTCAGCTCCAGGCCCTGCGCCACGCGGCGGAACGGGTCCAGCCGGGTGGCGGCTTCGTCCGGCAGCTGGCCGTCCACGCGGGTGTACAGGCCGCGCGCCAGGTCCAGCACCAGGCTCAGCGAGGAGGCGGCCGGCACCGGCGGCAGGCAGTCGACAAAGTACAGGCTGTTGCGCAGCGAGGTGACGCGGCAGGGGGCGTTGATGTCACTTCCGGCGTCGTGCAGCGTCAGGCTGCCGTCGGCAGCGAAGCTCAGCGTGCAGGCGGCGCCGGCGGCGTCCAGCAGCTGGAAGCTGCGCCCGGCAAGCTCGCTGCAGGCGGGCAGGGTGTTGTTGTCGGGGGCGAAACCGTCGGCCAGTGCGCCGACCTGGATGAATACCGCTTGCTGTTCCATTGAATGCTCCATCGCGTGTGCAAGCCCCGGCGGGGCGATGGCAGCAATCTAGCGGGCCGCCGCCGGGCGGCCCATCAACCGTAGGGATGAGGTGGCTAGAACGGGCGGTCGCCCAGGATGGTGGCGCGGTGCATGATGCGGTGCGCCGGGCGGTAGTCGTCCACCGCGTAGTGCTGGGTGCTGCGGTTGTCCCAGAACGCCACGTCGCCCGGCTGCCAGCGCCAGCGCACGCTGAACTCCGGGCGGGCGTAGTGGGCGAACAGGAAGCTCAGCAGCGCTTGGCTTTCCGCCGGTTCCAGCTCGTTGATGCGGGTGGTGAAGCCGTCGCTGACGAACAGCGCCTTCTCGCCGCTTACCGGGTGGGTGCGCACCACCGGGTGGCTGACCGGCGGGGTGGTGCGGCGGGTTTCCTCGTAGCGCGCCAGCGCCTCCGGCGTGTGGCCGAAGCGCTCCAGCGGGAACGACTTGGTGAAGTCATGCGTGGCGCTAAGCCCGTCCAGCAGTTGCTGGATGCGCGGCGACAGCGCACGCCAGGCGGCGGTGCCGCTGGCCCACAGCGTGTCGCCGCCGTAGGGTGGCAGCTGGCGTGCGGCCAACACCGAGCCCAGCGGCGGGGTGGCGATGAAGGTGACGTCGGTGTGCCAGATGGCGTTGTCGCGCAGGTCGTTCTGCGCGGTGTCCAGCACCATGATCTGCGGGATGTCGGCGATCTTCGGGTACAGCGGGTGCACGTGCAGGTCGCCGAAAGCGGCGGCGAAGTCGCGCTGCTGCAGCGGGCTGATGTCCTGCTGGCGGAAGAACAGCACCTGGTGATCCAGCAGCGCCCGGGCGATGGCGGCGCGCTGCGCTTCATCCTGCGGGCGGGACAGGTCTATGCCTTCCACCACGGCGCCAATGGCCGGGGACAGGCGGGTAAAGCGAAGGCTCATGGGGATTCCTTGCGGGTAAAGCGGGTGGTTCGATGTGGCTCGGCCTGACTTAGAGCGCCTTGCCATGCCAGGGCGTCAGCACGCGCTGCAGCCGGCGCAGCGCCAGCTCCAGGCTGAACGCCACCAGCGCGATGACGATGATGCCCAGCAGCACGATGTCGGTACCCAGGAACTGGGCGGCGGACTGCACCATGAAGCCCAGGCCGCGGGTGGCAGCCACCAGCTCGGCGGCCACCAGCGTGGACCAGCCGGCGCCCAGGCCGATGCGGATGCCGGTGAGGATGTCCGGCAGCGCGCCGGGCAGCATCACGTGCCACAGCAGCTGGCGGCGGCTGGCGCCCAGCGACAGCGCGGCCTGCTGGCGGATGTGGTGCACGCTGGCCACGCCGTGGCTGGTGGCGATCAGCACCGGGGCGAGTATTGCCAGGAAGATCAGCAGCACCTTGGAGGTTTCGCCAATGCCGAACCAGATCACGATCAGCGGCAGGTAGGCCAGCGGCGGCAGCGGGCGGTAGAACTCGATCAGCGGGTCCAGCCAGTGGCGCAGCAGCGGAAAGGCGCCGATCAGGATGCCCAGCGGCACCCCCACCGCCACCGCGGCCAGCAGCGCCAGCAGCATGCGCTGCAGGCTGGCGGCCAGGTGCTGCTGCAGCGTGGCGTCCATATAGCCCTGGGTGACCAGGGTGTGGAACTTGGCGGCCACCGCGGCCGGCGAGGGCAGGAACAGCGCCGGCAGCAGGCCACTGGCGGACAGCGCCCACCAGCCCAGCAGCAGGCTGGCGATGCTCAGCGCGCTCCATTGCCAGGCGGCCAGCGGGCGCCGTGGGCTGCTGCTGGCCGGCACCGGCGTGGCGGCTGCCGGCAGGGTGTGTTCACTGGGCTGGCTCATGCGGCCTCCTGTTGCTGGGCGCGGGTCAGGCTGGCAAGCAGCGTCTCGCGCAGGGTGATGAACTCGGGGTCGGACTTGATGGCGCGCACGCTCTCGCCGGCCAGGAAGCGCTGGCTGAAGGTTGGCCGCAGGTACTGCACGATGCGGCCCGGGCCCGGCGACATCAGCACCAGGCTGCTGGCCAGGAACAGCGCTTCTTCGATGTCATGGGTGATCAGGAAGATGCCGCGTCGCGACTGCCGCCACACTTGCAGCAGCAACTGCTGCATCTGCTCGCGGGTGAAGGCGTCCAGCGCGCCGAACGGCTCGTCCATCAGCAGCAGGCGCGATCGGCTGGCCAGCGCGCGGGCTATGCCCACCCGCTGGCGCATGCCGCCGGACAGCTGCCACACCCGCTTGCCGGCGGCGGCGCTCAGCCCCACCTGTTGCAGGGTGTCGGCCACGATGGCGGCGCGCTCGGCGGCCGGCACGCCCTGCAGCTTCAGGCCGAAGGCCACGTTGCCGGCCACGTCCAGCCACGGCAGCAGGCCGTCCTGCTGGAACACCACCGCGCGCTCGGCGCCGGGGCCGGTTATCGGCTGGCCGTCGAAGCGCACGCTGCCCTGGCTGGGCGGCGTGAAGCCGGCCAGCACGTTCAGCAACGTGCTCTTGCCGCAGCCGGACGGCCCCAGCGCCACCAGCAGCTCGTCCTCCGACAGCCCCAGCGACACCTGCTGCAGCGCGGGCTGCGCCTGGCCGGGGTAGTGCACGCCGAGCTGGTCTACTTGCAGCAGGCTCATATCAGTTCAGTGCCGCCTGCACGAAACGGTTGGTCACATAGGGGCTGTAGTCGGCCTGCAGGCTGTCCACCTTGCCCTGCGACTTCAGAAACGCCGAGGTATCGCTCACCGCCTTCACGAACGGCTTCTGCAGCAGTGCGCTCTGCTCCTGCAGCGATGGGTAGCGGTTGCCCGGCAGCAGGGCGGTGACTTCCTCCGGCTTGCTGCCGGTGAGACGGGCGATCTTGTCCACGTTGGCCGCATCGGCGGCAAAGCCTTTCGGGTTCTGGTTGTAGCGCTCGAACACCTTGCCGGTGACCTTCACGAACTGCTTGAGGAAGTCCGGGTTCTTCTGCGCAAAGTCCTGGCGCACGATCCACAGGTCGTAGGTGGGCGCGCCCCACTTGCTGACCTCGGCCGAGCTGGTCAGCACCTTGCCGCTGGCCTTCACCTTGCCCAGCGCCGGCTCCCACACATAGGCGCCGTCGATGTCGCCACGCTGCCAGGCGGCGGCAATCTCGCTGGGGCGCAGGTTGAGAATGGTCACCTTGCCGGCATCCACCTGCCAGTGCTTGAGCGCCGCCAGCAGGCTGTAGTGGGTGGTGGACACATAGGGCACGGCGATCTTCTTGCCCGCCAGGTCGGCCGGCTTGCTGATGCCGCTGCCATTGCGCACCACCAGCGCCTCGGACTCGCCGATGATGCCGGTAACCAGGAAGGTCTGGATCGGCAGGCCGCGGCTGGCGGCGGCGGCCAGCGGGCTGGAGCCGATATTGCCGATCGGCACGTCGCCGGAGGCCACCGCGGCAATCACTTCGGCGCCGCTTTCGAACTTGCGCCAGTTGATCTTCTTGCCGGTGGCTTTTTCGTAATCGCCGTCGGCCTGCGCCACCTTGGACGGGTCTACACCGGTCTGGAAGGCGATGGTCACGCCGTCGTCGGCGTGGGCGGTGCCGGCGGCCAGCGCCAGAGAAACGAACAGGGAAAGCAGTTGCGGTCGGGTCATGATGCTCATCCTCAAAGGGCATTTGTGATGAGCCATTTAAAAAGCAAACCCGGTACGGCGTGAAATAAGCAATTGGCAAAAACAAATCGGCGGCGGCGGATTTCGATAGCAGAAAAACTGCTGATGCCGTGATGCCTGCGGCGCCAGGGTTGGCCGCATGAACGCAGCGGCCGCCGCACGCGACACGGGTGCTGGCGGCCTGCTGGTGGGGGGGCGCCGCAGCTGTGGCTACAGCTGGGTAATGTCCTTGCTCACCCGCTTCAGGTGCTGCTCGACATAGAAGGCGGCGGCGGTTTCATCGCCATTGACGATGGCTTCGTAGATCAGCCGGTGTTCGGCGACATACAGCTCGATACGGGCGGCATCGTAGATGCCGTCATCGCGCAGCCGCTGCCACAGCGGCTGTTCCATGTTTTGTGCAATCTGGTCTGCAATTCTTACCAGTAGGCTGTCGCCGGTCATGGCCGCCAGTTCGCGGTGGAACAGCCGGTCGGATTCCGTCCACAGCTGCTGCTGCTGCGGGTCATCGATGTCCTTCACCTGTGCCATGGCGTTCAACAGCCGCTCCGCCTCCGGGCTGCGCTGCGCCTTGCGCGCGGCCATGCGGGCAATGGAGGGCTCCAGCAGCAGCCGTACTTCCAGCGTGGCCATCGGGCTGTCGTCGGTGGCGCTGGCGGCGTGCGTGCCGGCTGGCTGCTGGCTGGGCAGTTCGCGGCAGACATAGGTGCCGGAGCCGCGCAGGGTGACCACCAGCTGTTCGTTCTGCAGCGCGCCGATGGCCTCGCGTACCGCGGGGCGGCTGACGCCGAAGCGGTTGGCCAGCTCGCGTTCCGATGGCAGCCGCGAGGCAGGCGCAAACTCGCCGCTGTAGATGCGCATGCGAATCTGGTCGGCAACCTGTTCGTAGACCAGCTGGGCGCGAAAAGGGGCGGCGTGTTCTTCTGGCATGGCGTGGTTCCGGGCGGTGGCTGTGGTGGAATTGGTCACATTGTCGGCAGAAACTGGCTAATTATCAAAACCAGTTTGTGTCTTTTGTAGTGTTGCTGGTAATAATCGTAGCCAGTTTTGCTGGCACTGGTAAGTATACCAGACCGCTACTGCCGCCATGCGGCCAAGCCTGCTGCCAGCATTTGTTTCTGCCCGGAGGAATTTCCCATGTCGAACCTGAGCGTGCTGACGGCTGCCCAGACTGCCGAACTGCTGCCCTATGTTGCCCTGTGCGAGGAGGTGGCGCAGGCGGCGCTGGATTGCCGCGCCGGCCTGATTCACAGCCCGGAACGGCAGGTGCTGCCACTGCCGGGCGATGCCGTGCTGCTGTCCATGCCGGCCACGGCTGCCGATATCGCCATCCACAAGCTGGTCAACGTCTGCCCGGGCAATCAGCACCATGGCTTGCCGACCATTGTCGGCATGGTCAGCGTCTACGACGCGGCCACCGGCGTGCCCAGGGTGCTGCTGGATGGCCCCACCGTGACCGCCCGCCGCACGGCAGCGGTTTCGCTGCTGGCGTTGCGCCGCCTGCTGGCCGAAGCGCCGCGCCACGTGGCGGTAATCGGTTGCGGCACCCAGGCAGCGGCGCACCTGGGGGCGCTGGCTGACACCTATCCCGGCCTGCGGGTGGATGTGCATGGCCGCTCGGCAGCGCAGGTGCAGGACTTCATCGCCGCCCACCGCCAGCTTGAGCTGTCGCTGCAGCCGGGCGGCGCACAGGTGGCGGAGGCGGCCACGGCCGTGCTGGCACTCACCACCAGCAAGGTGCCGGTGTATGAGCTGCCGGCGCGCAAGGAGCGCCTGTTGATCGGGGTGGGCGCGTTCAAGCCGGACATGGCCGAGTACGGCGCGGTGCCGATTCACGGCAGCCGGATCTATATCGACGACCCGCTGGGCGCCCGCCACGAAGCCGGCGACCTGATCCAGGCCGGCATCGACTGGCAAGCGGTGCACTCGCTGGCCGATGCGCTGCAGGACAGCATCGACTTCGACCAGCCGCGCCTGTTCAAGAGCGTGGGCACGGCGGCCTGGGATCTTGCCGCCGCCCGCTGCGCGCTGCGCATGCAGAACGCCGCACGCTGAGCCGGACCCGTTGCCGCTGCCCGTGGCCCGGGCGGCAGCCTGTAGCTGCCGGCGCTGGCGCCGGCAACCCCGAGCATGACCCGTCGTAGCCCCCCACCCCGAAGGATGTCTGCAATGAAAAAAATCGCTGTCTGTACCCTTGTCGCCCTGGCCTGCCAGGCCGCCGTTGCGGCCAACGTGGTCAAGCTTGGCTTTATCGGCCCCTTGACCGGCCCCGATGCCCACTGGGGCAAGGACAACCAGAACTGTGCCCAGCTGGCCATCGATAGCCTCAACAGCAAGGGGGTGCGGATCAATGGCGAGCCGGTCACCTTCGAGCTGGTGTCGCAGGACGATCAGGAAGACCCCAAGCAGTCCACCCTGGCGGCGCAGCGGCTGGTGGATGCCGGCGTGAAGGCGGTGATCGGGCCGTTTACCTCCGGCACCACCATTCCGGCATCGCGCATCGTCAACCAGGCCGGCATTCCGCAGTTTTCGGTGGCGGTGAACTCGACCTATACCAGCCAGGGCTACCAGAACGCTTTCCGGCTCAGCGCGGTGGATACCCGCATGGGCCCGGCCATGGCGCAGTACGCGCTGCACGAATTGAAAGCCCGGCGCATTGCCATGGTGGATGACCGCACCGCCTACAGCCAGGGCCTGGCGGACAAGTTCGAGGCCGAAATCAAGCGCCTGGGCGGCCAGGTGGTGCGTCGCGACTTCACCACGCCGGGGCAGAACAATATGGCCCCCATCGTGACATCGCTGAAGGCAGCCAAGCCCGACCTGGTGTTCGTGGCACTGTCGGACAACCAGGCGGCGCCGTTTGCGCTGCAGATGAAACAGATCGGGCTGAGCACCAGGGTGCTCAGTGGCGACATGATCCAGACCGAAGACTTCATCAAGCTGTCCGGCAGCAATGGCGAGGGCTTCATGGCCGCGGTGGCCGGCAATGTGCTGGACAGCCGGCAGCAGGGCAAGGAATTCATCCGCCAGTACCAGCAGAAGTACGGCAAGCTGCCGCTGGCCTATGGCCCGCAGCATTACGATGCGGTGATGCTGACGGCGCTGGCGATGCAGCAGGCCAAGACCACCGATGGCGGCCGGGTGGCCGCGGCGCTCAAGACGCTCAGTTTCGAGGGGGCGAATGCCAGCTACCGTTTCGATGCCAAGGGCGATCTGCAGAAGGCGCCGATTACCGTCTACCAGGTAAAACAGGCCAAGTGGGTGCCGATCAAGATCACCAACTGAGCGGAGGCGCCAACAGGCCGTTTGCGCCGCGGGTGAGGTATTTCCCCTGATCTGTCGCCCGGCGGCAGCCGGCCTGTGCCCGGAATCAAGCCCTTGCGCCTGGCGCAGGGGCTTTGTGTTGTCGGCAGCCCGGCGTTGATAAGCTCAGCAGATTTGCTTGTTTCACGCCGCAAGGTTGGCCGCATACAGTGGGCGATCTCCATTCTCTGATGGGTGTCTGCATTGACCGGGCCATGTGCCCGGTCTTTTTTTTGCGCAGCGGTGCGCTACCAGGGCGCCAGCTGCGGCAGGATGGCCTCGGCACGCTGGCGGCAGACCTGGTAATCGGCGGCGTCCAGCACGCTGAAATCGGCGATGTGCAGCCGGCGCAGCAAGGGCTGCAGTAGCGGATCGCGCACGCAGGTCGCCAGCGCCTGGCGCAGCAGGGTAACCACGGCGGGCGGGGTGTCGCGGGCGGTGACCAGCGGCAGGCCGGGCGCGCTGGCGGTGTGGCCGATGCAGCGCAGCTGCGCGAACACTTCCGGCTCCTGCTGCTGCAACAGGTGCACGCTGATGCAGTCCAGCGCGGCGATGTCGGCCTCGCCGGCGGCCAGTTGCCGTGCCGACAGGCGGTGGGCGCCGCTGAAGGTCACGCTGGAAAAGAAGCGGCCATCCTGAGCCAGCGGCGCCACCAGCTCGCGCAGCGAATGGCAGCCGGATTGCGAGTGGGGCTCGTTGCACACCGCGCGGGCGTGGCGGAAGTCGGCCAACTGCTGGCGCGGGTCATCGCGGCGCACCGTCAGCCGGCTGCTGTACTGGTAGCCGCTGCAGCCGGGTAGCGCGTAGTGGAAGGCGCCCAGCACCTGTACGTGTTCGGCCAGCAGCGTGGCAGCCGGGTAGCCGCAGGTCTGGCTCAGCAGCAGCTCGGGGCTGCGCCAGTGAGCCAGGTAGTCTTGCGGCCAACCCAGTTCGGTGGGCAGGCCAGCCAGGCCGCCCGCCGTCAGCCGCCGGCGCAGCGCGTTCCAGAACTCGGCCAGCAATGACTCGTGCGGGTACATCGGCAGGCTGCACAGCATGGGTTTCCTTTCAGTGTGGCGGGTTGGCCTGGGCGTGCGGCGCGATGGCCGCCGCAAGCCAGTCGAACAGCTGGTCGGCGGCGATGGCCAGCAGCGCCACCAGCAGCGCGCCCTGGATCACGTAGGCGGTGTTGAAGCCGCTGAGGCCGACGATGATGGGCAGGCCCAGCGTCTTGGCGCCCACGGTGGAGGCGATGGCGGCGGTGCCGATATTGATCACCACTGAGGTGCGCACCCCGGCCAGGATCACCGGCATGGCCAGCGGCAGCTCCACCCGCCACAGTATCTGCCGTGGCGTCATGCCGATACCGCGCGCGATCTCGCGCACGCCGTCCGGCACCGAATCCAGCCCGGTCATGGTGCCCTGGGTTACCGGCAGCACGCCGTACAGCACCAGGGCGATCAGCGCCGGCAGCTCGCCAAAGCCGATCAGCGGCGCGGTCACGGCCAGCACCGCCACCGGCGGCAGCGACTGGCTGATGGCCAGCAGCGTTTCCAGCAGCGGGCGGAAGTCGCGCCCGGCAGGGCGGCTGACGAACAGCCCGGCGCCCACGCCGCCGACAATGGCGAGGCCGCTGGAGGCGGCGACGATGGCCAGGTGCGCCAGCACCAGGGTGGCAAAGCCTTCCTGCTGGTACAGCGGCCGCGCCAGCTCCGGAAACCAGTGCGAGAACAGCGGTGCGCTGTGCGGCAGCAACAGCAGGCCGGCCAGCAGCAGGCCGCCGCTGAGCAGCAGCGCGCGGCGGGGGCGGGGCGCGCGGCTCATGTCGGCGTGCCCAGCAGGTCGGCAAAGTGCAGCGTGCCGGCGGGGCGGCCCTGCTCGTCCACCACCGGCAGGCGGTCCACGCGGCGGGTGACGAATACCGACAGCGCCTCGCGCAGCGTGCTGTCACGGCGTATCGGCTCACCTTCCACGCGGGCGTAGGGGTGCACATGGCCGGCCACGGTTTCCAGCCCCAGCAGGCGCACGCCCACATCGCTCTGGCCGACGAACTCGCGCACGAAATCGTTGGCCGGCTGCAGCAGGAAGTCATGCGCGCGGCCCTGCTGCACGATGCGGCCCTGGTCCATCAGCACGATGCGCTGGCCCAGCAGCAGCGCCTCGTCGATATCGTGGGTCACCAGCACGATGGTCTTGCCGGACAGTGCCTGGATGCGCGCCAGCTCCTGTTGCAGGCTGCCGCGGGTGACCGGGTCCAGCGCGCCGAACGGCTCGTCCATCAGCAGCACTTCCGGGTCGGCGGCCAGCGCGCGCGCCACGCCCACCCGCTGCTGCTGGCCACCGGACAGCTCGTGCGGGTAGCGGCTGCGAAAGTCGTCCGGCAGCTGCAGCAGCGCCAGCAGTTCTGCCACCCGCGCGCGGATGCGCGCCGGCGGCCATTTCAGCAGGCTGGGCACCGCGGCGATGTTCTGTTCCACCGTCCAGTGCGGGAACAGCCCCACCGACTGGATGGCATAGCCGATGCGGCGGCGCAGCGCCTCCGGCGACTGGCGGCGGATGTCTTCGCCGCCCAGGCGGATGCTGCCGCTGTCCGGCTCCAGCAGCCGGTTGAGCATTTTCAGGGTGGTGGATTTGCCGGAGCCGGAGGTGCCGATCAGTACGGTCAGCTCGCCGGCGGCCAGCGTCAGGGTAAGTTCGCTTACCGCGCTCCAGCCGTTGAAGCGCTTGGTGACGTTATCGATCTCGATCATGGTTTCTACCTGTCCAGCCAGGAAATCAGCAGTTTGAACAGCGCGTCCACGGCAATGGCCAGCGCCACTACCGGCAACACGCCCAGCAGCACCTGGTCCAGCGCACTGCCGGACAGCCCCTGGAACATGATGGCGCCAAAGCCGCCGGCGCCGATCAGCGCCGCCACGGCGGCCAGCCCCACCGCCTGTACCGCGGTGATGCGCACGCCGCCAACGAATACCGGCAGCGCCAGCGGCAGCTCCACACGCCAGAACACCTGCCACGGCGACATGCCCATGCCGCGCGCCGCCTCGCGCACTGCCGGCGGCACCTGCTGCAGCCCGGCCAGGGTGCCGCGCGTCAGCGGCAGCAGCGAGTACAGCAGCAGCGCCAGCAGCGCCGGCGGCATGCCCACCCCGGCGATGCCGCTGTGCGGGAACAGCCGGCCCAGCAGCGCCAGCGGCCCGATCAGTAGCCCGAACAGCGCGATGGAGGGGATGGTCTGCACCACGTTGAGCAGCGGGAACAGCCAGGCGCGCACGCGGGCGGAGCGGAACGCCAGCAGGCCCAGCACGGTGCCGGCCAGCAGCGCCGGCAGCACCGAGAACAGCACCAGCTGCACATGCTGCAGCAGCGCCTGGGCGAAGTTGTCGCGGTAGTTGTCGTATTCCTTCAGCAGCGACAGCTGATCCAGCGTGCCGTGGTACAGCAGCCAGGCCGCCGGCAGCAGCGCCGCCAGCACCACGGCGGTCTGCCGCGCCACACCGGGCGAGAGCCGGCGCAGTGCCTCGATCAGCAGCAGCCATGCGGCCAACTGCAACAGCCAGAAGCCGGCGCCGAACGACACCCGCACCAGCGAATCCTCGCCGCCGGCACGCAGCACCGCCTCGTGGCCGGCCAGCCACAGCAGCGCATTGCTCAGCAGCGCCGCCGCCAGCAGCATGCCCAGCTGCAGCCGGCGGCCGTCCGACAGCCAGGGTGAGGCCAGCAGCGGCAGCGCCGGCAGCAGCAGCCAGGCCACACCGGTGCTGTGCAGCTGGCTCAGCCACAGCCCCTGGCCGCTCAGCAGCCGGTTGGGGGCGTAGCCGAGCAGCGGCAGCGTGGCGCCGGCCAGCAGCAGCGCCGCCAGCAGCAGGTAGACGCGGTCGGTTCTCATGCCGCCCTCCATGCCGCCGCTACGCTCACTTGATGAAGCCCTTGCTCTTCAGGTAGCTGGCGGCCACCTTGCGTGCGTCGCGGCCTTCGATGGCGATGCTGGCGTTCAGCTTCTGCAGCGTGGCGCTGTCCAGCGAGCGGAACACCGGCTGCAGCAGCGCGGCAATGCGCGGCTGGCGCGCCAGCGCGTCGCTGCGGATCACCGGGGTGGGCGCGTAGATGGGCTGCACGCCCTTCACGTCTTCCAGTGTCACCAGCCCCAGCGCCGCCACCGGGCCGTCGGTGCCGTAGGCCATGGCGGCGTTGACGCCGGAGGTCTGCTCGGAGGCGGCCTTGATGGTGACGGCGGTGTCACCGCCAGCCAGGGTCAGCAGCTGATCCTGCTTGAGCTTGAAGCCGTAGGCGCCCTCGAAGGCCGGCAGCGCGTCCGGGCGCTCGATGAACTCGGCGGAGGCCGCCAGCTTGAAGCTGCCGCCCTTGCTGATGTAGTGCCCCAGGTCGCTCAGGGTCTTGAGCTTGTTGGCCGCAGCAAGGTCCTTGCGCACGGCGATGGCCCAGGTGTTGTTGGCCGGCGACGGCGTCAGCCACACCAGTTTGTTACGCTCCTGGTCCAGTTTTTTCACCAGCTGGTAGCCGGCATCGGCGTTCTTCCACGCCGGGTTGCTTTCATCAGAGAAGAAGAACGCACCGTTGCCAGTGTATTCCGGGTAGATGTCGATCTCGCCGGCGGTGATGGCGCCGCGCACCACCTTGGTATTGCCCAGCGATACCTTGCTGACGGTCTGGATGCCGTTGGCCTCCAGCACCTGCTGGATGATGTTGCCCAGCAGCGCGCCTTCGGTGTCGATCTTGGAGCCGACGCGGATGGGGTCGGCGGCCAGCGCCGGGGTGGTCAGGGTGGCGGCCAGCACGGCCAGCAGCGGCAGGAAGCGGGAGATGCGTTGCGTCATGATAGGACCTCGGTAGTTGGCGTCAGGCAAAGGGATGAAACTCGGCGATGACCGGTTGGCGGCGGTGGCGCCACAGCAACGGCAGGTAGCCCTGTTCGGTGAAACCGTCGCAGTGCTGCCGGTAGTGCTCGCGACGGGCCAGGTAGGTCTGGCGCAGCCGGAACCAGGGAATGCCCGGGTGCAGGTGATGCACCAAATGATAGTTCAGGTTAAGAAACAGTAAGCGCCAAGGCCAGGCCGCTTCGTTGATTACCGAGCGGGCATTGGCCTGCGGCGCCGCGCGGTGCTCGTAGAAGGAGCGCACCATCGCCAGCGACAGCGCCGGGTAGGCCACCGCCAGCAGGTAGTACAGCGGGGCAATGCCGGCACGCGCCAGCAACAGCAGCATGCCGCTCAACAGTAGTACATGCGCAGACCATATGCATGACGTGCGCACGTCGCGCTGGCGCCAGGCGGCCAGCAGGGTGGCGCCCCAGCCCAGCGCCGGCCCCAGCAGCAGGCGCCCCGGCGCGGTGTTGCGCCAGCGGAGCAGCGCCAGCCACGCCCCGGGCTGGCCGGCGGCGCGCTGGTAATAGCTTTCCGGGTCGATGCCGGGCAGGGTCAGGTGGTCGTCATGGTGGTGGGCGAGATGGCTGTCGCGGTACACCGGGTAGGGGTACCACACCGCCAGCGGCGCCCAGCCCAGCAGCGCGTTCAGCCAGGCATGGCGGCTGGGGTGGCCGTGGATCAGCTCATGCTGCAGCGACAGATACCAGCAGGTGAATACCACCAGCAGCGGGGTGCCCAGCCACGGCCCCAGCTGGCGCCAGGCCAGCACGCTGCCCAGCCAGCCGCCGTAGATGGCAGCGATCAGCAGCCAGGTGGGCCACTCCACGTTGCCGCGGCGGGCAGGGTTGGCCGCATGTTCAGTGCGGTGTGCCGCCGGCTGCCCGCTGGCGGTCGGCGCGTCCGGATGCGCGGCAAGATGCAGACTGCAGTACATATTTCCCCCTCGGTACAGGCCCCGTGGCCGCGGTGTGGCGGCAGGGGCGTGGCAATGAGGGGGCCACTGTATACAGCGCGGCAGACGCCGGAAAACAAGAAATCCTCACAAGGAAATTCGCCCGGCATCGATAAGCCTAGGCGAAAAATGCATAAGTGCTGTGCGTGGCGGGGAAGGGTTCAGGCTCCGGCCTGTGCCTGCAGATGCAGCAGGATGGCGTGGCCGCCGCTGACGATGTCGTCGCCGATGGCGCGGGCGGCGGCGGGGCCATCCCCCTGCTGCAGCGCGGCGATCAGCGGCGGGTGGTAGTCGATCATGTCCTGGCCGCCGGCGGCGTAGGCGGCAGAAATCAGCGGCCCCATCTGCAGCCAGATGCGGGACAGGATGCCGCCCAGGAAGGGCATGCCGGCGATGTCCACCAGCGCGAAGTGGAACTGCTGGTTCAGGTCGCAGCCGGCGGCGTGGTCGCCGCGCGCCAGCGCATCGTTATTGCGCGCCACCAGATCCTGCAGCCGGGCGATGTCGGCCGCGGTGGCGCGGGCGGCGGCGGTCTCTGCAGCCAGGCCTTCCAGCTTGACGCGGATGGCGCGTATCTCCAGGTAGCGCTGCAGCGTCATGTGCGGCACGCGGATATCGCGCGGCGACTTCATCTCCAGCGCCTGCTCCTGCACCAGGCGCAGGATGGCGTCACGCACCGGGGTGACGCTGGTGCCCAGCTTTTCCGCCAGCTCGCGGATCTTCAGCCGCTCGCCAGGGCGCAGCCGCCCCTGGATCAGCGCCTCGCTGATCAGGTGGTAGACGGTGCTGCCCAGGTTGTCGGGCACCTCGAAAGGCGCCTGATTTTGTCGCGATACTGCCTTGCTCACGAAAAATTTCTCCTTACATATCAGCCATATGCTGCGCCGATAGTTTCGTTTGCGCCTTGTCTTGCTTGGAAAGCAGGGGTTTTCGAGGCCCCCCGTCGTGTTCCGCTTCCGGCAGGTGTTGCTCATGCTGGCGGCGGGTGGGCTGCAAGCGGCTGCGGTGCTTGCATGCCGGGCATGCAACAAATATGATGCATCATATACAAAAACAACGACCGTCACCAGACAGGCCCGCCGTACGCCACCCCTACAGGAGCGATATCTTGTCCACTCACAGCGATTCCCTTCCGCCGCGCCAGCGCTACATGCTGCTCACCGGCGCCAGCCGCGGCATCGGCCACGCCACGGTGAAACTGTTCCAGGAGCAGGGCTGGCGCATCCTCACCGTGTCGCGGCAGCCGTTTTCCGAAACCTGCCGCTGGCCGATGGCGCGCGACAGCCACCTGCAGGCGGATCTTGCCGACCTGGCCGCGCTGCCGGCGCTGGTGGCCGAGGTGCGCCGCCGCCTGCCGGACGGCGAGCTGCATGCGCTGGTGAACAACGCCGGCATATCGCCCAAGGGGCCGCAGGGCGCGCGGCTGGGGGTGCTGGACAGCGACATGGACACCTGGCAGCGGGTGCTCAACGTCAACCTGGTGTCCACCGCGCTGCTGGCGCGCGAACTGTTCCCGGAGCTCAAGCGCGGGCAAGGCAGCATCGTCAATGTCACCTCCATCGCCGGCTCGCGGGTGCACCCGTTCGCCGGCGTGGCCTATGCCGCCTCCAAGGCAGGGTTGGCCGCACTCACCCGCGAACTGGCGCACGAGCTGGCGCCGCACGGGATCCGCGCCAATGCCATCGCCCCGGGCGAGATCGACACCGCCATTCTGTCGCCGGACACCGCCAGCATTGTCGAGCGCGACGTGCCGATGCGCCGGCTGGGCACGCCGCAGGAGGTGGCCGAGGCGATCCACTTCCTGTGCAGCAGCCAGTCCGCCTACATCAATGGCGCGGAAATCCACATCAACGGGGGCCAGCATGTCTGAGGCGATGGACAACCAGCTGTTCACCACCATGGCCGCAGCCACCGCGGCGGACGAAGTGGCCGCGCTGCTGTGGACGCACTACCGGCTGCGCGGCGACAGCAGCAAGCTCAACAGCGAGCGCGACGAGAACTTCCACATCCGCGCCGACGACGGCCGCGAATACGTGCTCAAGCTCAGCCACCCGGCGGAAGACCGCGCGGTCACCGACTTCCAGACCCGGGCGCTGCTGCACGCGATACAGCGCGACCCCGGCCTGCCGATACCGCAGGTGATCGCGCGCCAGGACGGCGCACCCTACGGCGTGGTGGCGATGCGCGACGGCAGCCAGCGCGTGTTGCGGCTGCTGAGCTTTCTGCATGGCCAGCCGCTGCACCAGGTCAGCCGCAGCGAAGCGCAGCGCCGCCAGCTGGGGCACACCCTGGCCCGGTTGAATGTGGCGCTGAGCGACTTCAGCCACCCGGCGGCGTCGCACCGCCTGCTGTGGGACATCCAGCACAGCCAGGACCTGGCGCCGCTGCTGCAGGCCACCCCGGCCGGCGCCAAGCGCGACGCGCTGGCCAGCTGGCTGGCACACTTCGACAGTGCCTTGCGGCCAACCCTGGCCGGCCTGCGCCGCCAGGTGATCCACAACGACATGAACCCCTACAACGTGCTGGTGGGCGCTGACGGCGTGAGCACCGCCGGCATCATCGACTTTGGCGACATGGTGCACGCGCCGCTGGTGGACGAGCTGGCGGTAGCCTGTTCCTACCAGCTGTCCGAACAGGCCAACCCGCTGGACAGCGCCGGCGAGGTCATTGCCGCCTATCACGCCGTCAATCCGCTGACGGCGCAGGAGGTGGGCCTGCTGTACGACCTCATCCTCACCCGGCTGTGCATGACGGTGACCATCACCGGCTGGCGCGCGGTCAAATACCCGGAAAACAGTAGCTACATCCTGCGCAACCACGGCCTGAGCTGGGACGGCATGCAGCGGCTGCTGGCCATGGGCCGCCCGCAGGCACAGGCATATCTGCACGCCGTTTGCGGCACGAAAGGACAGGCATGAGCAAGGATCAACGCATGGTGAACGCCTTCGACCCGGCCAGCGCCGGGCAGCTGCCGGCGCGCGAGCAGGAACTGATCCGCCGCCGCCAGGCCGCGCTGGGCAGCGCCTACCGGCTGTTCTACGAGCAGCCGCTGCACGTGGTGCGGGCAGAGGGCGTGTGGCTGTACGACCCGGACGGCACGCCCTACCTCGACGTGTACAACAACGTGGCCTCGGTAGGGCACAGCCACCCGCGCGTGGTGGCGGCCATCGCCCGGCAGGCGGCCACCCTCAACACCCACACCCGCTACCTGGGCGACGGCATCGTCGACTACGCCGAGCGCCTGCTGGCCACCTTGCCGGCAGCCGGCTACCAGGCCATGTTCACCTGCACCGGCAGCGAGGCCAACGACCTGGCGCTGCGCCTGGCGTGGAACGCCACGGGCGGCAAGGGGGTGATTGTCAGCAGCCACGCCTACCACGGCGTGACCAGCAGCGTGGCCGAGTGCTCGCCGGCCTTTGGCGACAGCGTGCCGCTGGGCGTGCACGTGCGCACCGTGCCGCCGCCGGACAGCTACCGGCAGGGGCCGGATGCCGGCGAGCGCTTCGTGCGCGAAGTGGAGGCCGCCATTGCCGACCTGCGCCGCCATGGCATCCAGCCGGCGGCGCTGCTGGTGGATACGCTGTTCACCAGCGACGGCGTGTATCCGGAGCCGGCGGGCTGCCTGGCCCGCGCCGCAGAGGCGATCCGCGCCGCCGGCGGCCTGTTCATCGCCGACGAGGTGCAGGCCGGCTTCGCCCGCAGCGGCAGCCATTTCTGGGGCTTCCAGCGCCACGGCGTGCTGCCGGATATCGTCACCATGGGCAAGCCGATGGGCAACGGCCACCCGATCGCCGGCCTGGTGGCGCGGCCCGAGATCATCGATGCCTTCGGCAGCCGCGTGCGCTACTTCAACACCTTCGGCGGCAACGCCGTGTCCTGCGCCGCCGGCATGGCGGTGCTGGACGTGATCCGGGACGAAAACCTGCAGCACAACGCGCTGGAAACCGGTGCCTACCTCAAGGCCGGCTTCGAAACGTTGGCCGCAAGGCACGCGCTGATCGGCGACGTGCGCGGCGCCGGCTTCTTCCTGGGCGTGGAAATGGTCAGCGACCGCGCCAGCAAGGCCCCGGCCAGCGCCGAGACCGCGCGCATCGTCAACGCGCTGCGCCAGCGCCGCATCCTGATCAGCGCCACCGGCCCGGCCGGCAACATCCTCAAGGTGCGCCCGCAACTGGTGTTCGCCCGCGAGCACGCCGATATGCTGCTGAGGGCGCTGGATGAGGTGTTGGCGGGTTTGTAGTGCCGCTGTTGGTGCCGAAAAAACAAAACCCTTCCGCGTGGCGGAAGGGTTTTGTTTTGTGCAGGCCAGCTATTGATAGCCTGCCGTCAGCTTGCGGCCAACGTTCAGATGCGGCGTGCCAGTTCCTCGGCCTTGCCCACGTAACCCGCCGGGGTCAGCTCCAGCAGGCGGCTCTTCTCGGCTTCCGGAATCTCCAGGCCCTTGATGAAGGCAGCCAGGGTGTCGCGGGTGATGCCGTCCTTGCCGCGGGTCAGCTCTTTGAGCTGCTCGTACGGGTTGGGCACGCCGTAGCGGCGCATTACGGTCTGGATCGGCTCGGCCAGCAGTTCCCAGGTGGCGTCCAGGTCGCTGGCCAGCATGGCCGGGTTGAGTTCCAGCTTGTTCAGGCCCTTCATCAGCGCCTTGAAGCCCAGCAGGGTGTAGCCGAAGCCCACGCCCATATTGCGCAGCACGGTGGAGTCGGTCAGGTCGCGCTGCCAGCGGGACAGCGGCAGCTTCTCGGCCAGGTGGCCCAGCACGGCGTTGGCCAGGCCCAGGTTGCCTTCCGAGTTTTCGAAGTCGATCGGGTTCACCTTGTGCGGCATGGTGGAGCTGCCCACTTCGTCCTTCTTCACCTTCTGCTTGAAGTAGCCCAGCGAGATGTAGCCCCACACGTCGCGGTCCAGGTCGATCAGGATGGTGTTGATGCGCGACAGTTGCTGGTACAGCTCGGCCATGTAGTCGTGCGGCTCGATCTGGATGGTGTACGGGTTGAAGGTCAGGCCCAGGCCGGTAACGAAACGGTCGGCCAGGCTTTCCCAGTCCACGCCCGGGTAGGCCACGATGTGGGCGTTGTAGTTGCCTACCGCGCCGTTGATCTTGCCGAGGATTTCCTGCTTCACCAGCTGTTCGCGCTGGCGCTTCAGGCGGTACACCACGTTGGCCAGTTCCTTGCCCATGGTGGACGGGGTGGCCGGCTGGCCGTGGGTGCGGCTCATCATCGGTACCGCGGCCAGCTCGTGCGCCAGGGTGGACAGCTTGCCGATGACTTCATCCAGGCCCGGCAGCATCACGGTGTTGCGTGCGGTTTTCAGCATCAGCGCGTGGCTGAGGTTGTTGATGTCTTCGGAGGTGCAGGCGAAGTGGATGAATTCGCTGGCGGCCATGACTTCCGGGTTGCCGGACAGGCGCTCTTTCAGCCAGTACTCGATGGCTTTCACATCATGGTTGGTGCGCGCTTCGATGGCTTTCACTTCTTCGCCGTGCTGCACGGAGAAGTTGGCGATCACGTCGTTGATCTCGCGGATGGTGGCCTCGGAGAACGGCTTCACTTCCTCGATGCCCGGTTCTGCGGCCAACATTTTCAGCCATTCCAGTTCTACCTTGATACGGGCTTTCATCAGGCCGTATTCGGAGAAAATGTCGCGCAGCGCTTCGGCTTGGCCAGAGTAGCGGCCGTCGAGCGGGGAGAGGGCGGTCAGCGTGGTCAGGTTCATCACTCAGTGCTTCCAGGTTGCTGGCCAGCAGGGCTGGCCGGTTGCTTCAAATAAAAACGGAATCTCAGGCCCGCAGGCGGCGGACGATGCCGGCCGCCAGCGTGTCGGCAGCGGGCGGGTTGAAACGGAAAAACAGCTCCGGTTCGATCATTTCCAGTTCCATGATGGCCAGTTGACCATCATTGTCGCGGATCAGGTCCACGCGGGCGTACAGCACGTCGAACGGCACCGCCGCCACCGCGGCCTCGGCAAACAGGATCTCGTCGGCAGTGGCTTCGTAACGGTGCACGGTGCCGCCGTGGTCGTCCTGCACGCGGAAGTCGCCTGCCTTGGCGGTCTTGCGGATGGCGTGGGTGTACTTGCCGTCGATGATCATCAGCGACAGCTCGCCGCTTTCCAGGATGTTGCGCTGGAATGGCTGCAGCATCATGGCTTCCTGCTCGATCAGCTCGCCGAACACGCATTCGTGCTGCTCGCTGTCGATGCCGGCAAAACGGTAGGTGTGGCGCGCGGAGCCGGAAATGGCCGGCTTGAGGATGACCTCATCCCAGCCGGTTTCCGCCACGATGTGGGCCAGAGAACGCGCATCGCCACGTTCGATATAGACCGTGGGTACGATGTTGACGTCTTTTTCTGCCAGTGCACCCAGGTAGTGCTTGTCGATGTTCCAGTGGATCAGCGCCGCTTCGTTGAACAGCCGGGTGGTCTGGCTGACGCGGGCCAGCCAGGGGGCGAATTCGGCAAAGCGGTGGAAGTAGTCCCAGGTGGTGCGGAATACCGCGCTGCGGCAGTTCGCCCAGTCGAAATCGGGGTCGGCCCAGTCCTTGCGGCCAACCTTCAGGCCGTGTTTTTCCAGCGCTTGCAGTACCAGGCCGTCTTCGGTGTGCACCTGGCGGCTGTACCAGTCGGCCTCGTTCAGGGCCAGGAGTTCGTGGTCGGTCAGGACGATTACGTCGTATTGCATGGTATCGGCGAAAAAACAGCGTAAAAAACGGGCGTACACGACGCCCGTTGCAATGGATTACATGCCCGGCAGCATGCCCTTCATGCCTTTGAGGCCCTTGAGCATCTTGAACATGCCGCCCTTGGACGAGAACATCTTCATCATCTTCTGCATCTGCTCGAACTGGGCCAGCAGCTTGTTCACTTCCTGCACGCTGACGCCGGAGCCGGCGGCGATGCGACGCTTGCGGCTGGCCTTGAGCAGCTCGGGCTTGCGGCGCTCATCCATGGTCATGGAGTTGATGATGCCCTCGATGCGGCGCATGGATTTCTCCGCCTCGGCACCCTGCACGCCCTTGGCCAGCTGGCCGATTTCGCCCGGCATCTTTTCCAGCATGCTGGTCATGCCGCCCATTTTCTTCATCTGCTGCATCTGGGTCTTGAAGTCTTCGAGGTCGAAGCCCTTGCCGGACTTCAGCTTCTTGGCCATCTTGGCCGCTTCTTCCTCGTCGATACCCTTCTGCACGTCCTCGATCAGGGACAGTACGTCACCCATGCCGAGGATACGGCCGGCCAGGCGGTCGGGGTGGAACGGCTCCAGGCCGCTCACCTTTTCGCCTACGCCGATGAACTTGATTGGCTTGCCGGTGATGTGGCGCACCGACAGCGCGGCACCGCCACGCGAGTCGCCATCCATCTTGGTGAGGATCACGCCGGTCAGCGGCAGGGCCTCGTTGAAGGCCTGGGCGGTGTTCACCGCATCCTGGCCCTGCATGGCATCCACCACGAACAGGGTTTCGATCGGGTTCAGGCAGGCGTGCAGCGCCTTGATCTCGGCCATCATCGCTTCGTCGATGGCCAGACGGCCGGCGGTATCTACCATCAGCACGTCGAAGAAGTGGCGCTTGGCGTAGTCCACCGCGGCTCGGGCGATGTCTTCCGGCTTCTGGCTGCCGTCGGACGGGAACCACTCCACGCCCACTTGCTCGGCCAGCAGCTTCAGCTGTTCGATGGCGGCGGGGCGGTACACGTCGGCGGAAACCACCAGCACCTTCTTCTTCTGGGTTTCCTTCAGCAGCTTGGCCAGCTTGCCCACGGTGGTGGTTTTACCGGCGCCCTGCAGGCCGGCCATCAGAATGATGGCGGGTGGTACCGCGGCCAGGTTCAGGGCGTCGTTCTTCTCGCCCATCAGCTTGACCAGCTCTTCGTTGACCACGCCGATCATGGCCTGGCTTGGTGTCAGGCTGCCCAGTACCTCCTGGCCCAGCGCGCGTTCCTTGACGTTGGCAATGAAGGTTTTGACCACGGGCAGTGCCACGTCGGCCTCCAGCAGGGCCATGCGCACTTCGCGCAGAGCGTCCTGGATATTGGTCTCGCTAAGCCGCGCCTGACCGCGCAAGGTTTTCAGCGCACCGGTGAGGCGTGAGGAAAGGTTGTCAAGCATGGGGTGTCCTTATGGTCTGCCAAGTGCTTTGTGCTTGGTGTAGACTGCCGTAATCGTCCATTTTACCACGACCCGGCGTCCCGGCGTGGCGCTTCCCCCAATTCAGATGAGTGGCATCCTGTTGATTTTGGTCATTTTGCTGCTGTCCGGTTACCTCGGGCTGTCCTGGCATTTCATCGGCCACTGGCGTGGCGTATCGTTGTGGCCGCGTCAGCCGCAGCGCGAACATTTCCTGCTCGGCGTATTGCTGGCGGTGCATGCCATGGTGCTTACCCTGCCGGTGGCGCACTCGGGCGCCCTGAACATGGGGCTGGGCTCGGCGCTGTCGCTGCTGGCGTGGATCATGTTGCTGATATTCTGGACCGGCAGCTATTTCGCCCGCATGGAAGGCTTGCAGGTGTTCCTGGTGCCGCTGGGGGCCATCGGCGTGCTGATGGCCGAGGTGCTGCCCTTGCCGCACACCCTGTACCAGGTCGACAACCCGGCTTTCATCCTGCATCTGCTGGTGTCGCTGCTGGCTTACAGCCTGTTCGCCATCGGCGCGCTGCTGGCGATCCTGATGTTGCTGCAGGAGAAGGCGCTGCATGAGCACCGCTTTGCGCTGGCCAAGCGCATGCCGCCGCTCCTGGTGCTGGAAAACCTGATGTTCCAGACGCTGGGTACCGGCTTCGTGCTGCTGACTTTCAGCCTGCTCAGCGGTGTATTTTTTGCCGAGGAAGTATTCGGCCGCGCGGTGCCCATCAGTCACAAGGTTGTGTTTGCCGTGCTCTCCTGGCTGGTGTTCGGCGGCCTGCTGGTTGGCCGCAAGCTGCATGGCTGGCGTGGTCGCATCGCCATCCGCTGGACACTGACCGGTTTTGCACTGTTGCTATTAGGGTATATCGGTAGCAAGGTGGTGCTGCAATTCTTTTTGCACAAGATCTAGCGTTTTGACATATTGGTTGCTCCCCTTGTAAGTCGGGATTCCGACAGGAGGTTCACCATGAAGAAACTGCTGGCAGCCCTGTGCATGCTGTTTGTCACCTTGTCTGCCTGGGCGGTCGTGAATGCCAATACCGCGACTGCGCAGCAACTGGAGGCGCTCAACGGCATCGGCCCGGTAAAGGCCAAGGCGCTGATCGACTACCGCACCAAGAATGGCCCCTTCAAAACTTACGCCGACCTGCAGAAGGTGCCGGGCTATGGTCCGAAGACCCTGGAGAAGCTCAAGTCCGAGCTGGTGGTTGGCGCCGGTACCGCGCCGGCGGCGCCTGCTGCAGCCGCTAAGCCTGCTGCTCCTGCCAAGAAGCCTTGATCCAGGCGCCCCTGCTTAACCAGGCCCGACTTTGTCGGGCCTTTTCATTTGCGGCCGAACAACGCCAGTGCCAGCTCGCGTTGCTCGGCATGCTCGACAATGGGAGCTGGGTAGTCGCGGCCAAGCTCGAAGCCCGCCGGCAGACTTTTCGCCAGCCATGGCGCATGGATGGCCTTGTCGTCCAGTGAGGCCAGCTCCGGTACGTAGCGGCGGATGAACTTGCCTTCCGGGTCGAACTTTTCCGACTGGCTTACCGGGTTGAAGATGCGGAAGTAGGGCTGGGCATCGCAGCCGGTGGAGGCAGCCCACTGCCAGCCGCCATTGTTGGCCGCAAGGTCGAAATCCAGCAGCTTGGCGGCAAAGTAGGCTTCGCCGCGGCGCCAGTCGATCAGCAGGTCCTTGACCAGGAAGCTGGCGGCGATCATGCGCAGCCGGTTGTGCATATAGCCGCTGTGGTTGAGCTGGCGCATGGCAGCATCCACGATGGGGTAACCGGTACGCCCCTGGCACCAGGCGGCGTACCATTCCTCCTTGCCTGGAAACACCAGGCCGCGGTACTGCTCCTTGAAACTATCGCTGGCAACGTGCGGGAAGTGCCATAGCAGTTGCTGGTAAAACTCGCGCCAGATCAGCTCGTTCAGCCAGCACGTTGCTCCTTCCGACTCCTCCTGCAAGGCAAGGGCGATGGCTTCGCGTATCGATAGCGTGCCAAAGCGCAGGTGCGCCGACAGGTAGGAAACACCCTTGATGGCCGGGAAGTCGCGCGTTGCCTTGTAGTGGCTCAGGCGGTCGCCAAAATCCTGCAGTAGTTGTTGTGCGCCACTGCGGCCGGTTGGCAGCCGCAAATCGGCGACCGTTGCGTTGGCAAAGCCGATATCTGCCAGTGCGGGCAGCCGTAACTGCGCCGGTGGCAGCGCCAAGGCACCTGCAAGCGGAGCCGGGCGCGGCTGGGTCAGTGCCGGGCTGAAACGCTGCCGCCAGGCCTTCATATATGGCGTGAATACGGTGTAAGGCCTGCCTTGCCCGGTAAGGAGTTCGTCGCACTCGAAAATGACTTGATCCTTGCATGGCTGAAAGGCGATGCCCTGTGCGGCCAACCTTGCCGCAACCTGTGCATCCCGCGCACGGGCATACGGCTCGTAATCCCGATTGCAGTACACGGCATCGCAAGCAAACTGCTGCGCCAGCCTGGGAATCTCCACTGCCGGGTTGCCCTGTACCGCATGCAGGCCGCCGCCATGCTGTTGCAGGCTGTGATCTAGTTCCTGCAAGGCGGCATGAATGAATGCCAGCCTGCGATCGTCATCAGGCAGCGGCGCAAGAATGAGGTGGTCGAGCACAAAGACACAAACGACGCGCGAATGAGCTTGCAGCGCCTGAAACAGGGCAGTGTTGTCAATCGCGCGTAAGTCGCGCCGAAACCACATGAGAGCGGCGGAAGTGGTCATGGAACGTCTGGCTAGTAGTGAAATTGCAACGCTTTGGGGAGGGGTGTTGCATATTTTGCAGCTAGAAAGATTGATTTGCAATCTTGATATTTTTAATAAAAACAAACTCTTATGGTGTTTTTTCTTCTGGTTGTCAGTTGCTGATTTTTATTTCTGCAACATGCCTTTTATCGTCCGAAGCAGATGCCGCCGGACATGCCGGTGGTCTGAAAAAGCCCCTGTCCAGAAGCTGAGTGTCTGGATACCCGGATTAACACCGCGGGCAAGGTTCGTGACCCCTGAAAGGAAAAACCAATGAAAAAACTTATCGTACTGGCTACCCTGGCTGCCCTGCCGGCAGTTGCCATGGCAGACGTTACCATCTCCGGCGACCTGGCTGTCGGCATCGTCAATACCAAGAATGGTGGCCCCAAGACTGACCCTGTAGCCAAGCACTCCCTCACCACCGAAAATCGTACTCAGGGTGAAATCAAGTTCGCTGGCTCCGATGATATCGGCAACGGTCTGAAAGCCATCTGGCAGATTGCCAGCCGTATCAACCTGGCTGATCAGTCCATCGACGCTCGCGACAACCTGTGGGCGGGCCGTGACTCCTTTGTGGGCCTGACCGGCGGTTTTGGTACCCTGACCATGGGTAACATCTACATCATGCCGACCTCGGGTGCGATGTCCATTTTTGAAAATGAAAATGCCACCTGGAAGTCGCTGATCTATGATCAAGGCTTCCGTGCCAATAATATGGTTTCATATCAAACACCGAATCTGGGCGGCTTTACTGGCACTGTCCAGCATAGCTTTGGTGTTAGCAGCGGTGATGAGCAGGCTAGGCTGTACGCGCAGGCCGTCAGCCTGGCTTACCAAGGGAACGGTTTCGCCGTGTCTTATGATGGCTCCCGCTTCAAGGAAAATTCTTCCGGAGACTTTACAAAGCTCCACGAACTGAATGGTTCGGTAACCTTGGGCGACCTGAAACTGATGGCTGCTTATGCACAGGGCACCTCGGGTGTCCTTGATGCTAAGATCAAGGGTTATGGTGTTGGTGCCGCTTATACCTATGGCAACTTCGTGCCGAAGTTTGAGTACTGGCATGAGGGCAATGCGAAGATTGCCGGCACGTCCTATAAAACTGGCAGCAACAACTACGCGCTTGGCGTGGAATATGGTCTGTCCAAGCGTACCCGCGCTGGTGTGGAATATGTTCGTACCAACTACAAGTCGTCTGACCTGGAGAATGCGAACGTTGCTACCGTCTACCTGGGTACCAAGTTCTAAGCAAGGTATTCCAGTGTGATCAAAGGCTGCTACGGCAGCCTTTTTGCTTTTGGTGTGCGACTGTTGGTCGAGCCTGGCGGTTGCTGGTCGCCAAGAGCTTATGCCGTGACGTTTGTTTTTCACTGTGCAGCAGGTGTCCGCCTGCGCAGAACCACCTCATCGTGCAGTGTTTCTTGCCTTATATCGGTACGCCTTGGGCGGGGGCCTGTCGTCAGTATTTCCCGCGCGGCATCTCCTCGCTGAGCCATGGCATGGCTGTTGGTCTCACCGCTCCGTTGACCTCAATGTGACAGGCATTGCAACGCTGTCACTGTTGTTGCTTGTATGCAGGGCAGACATACCTGTTTCTGTAGTGGAAATGCAACGGATGCCAGGCGGGTGTTGTATTTGTTGCCGATTGCCAACAGTGTTGTTTTTCAAAAAAATCGTTAAAAAACATTTGCTTGCATTGTGAGTTGTTGGGTTTTGCTTGGTTTCTATGGTTCGTAATTTGTTTTTTTACAACGCCAAGTTTATAGTCCGCCTCAGATACCGCCGGAATACCGGTGGTCTGAACAGCCCAGCCGGAGCCTAGGCTTCGGACAAACCAACGGGCAACCTACGTGACCTCTGAAAGGAACACACATGAAAAAGCTGATCGTTCTGGCTACTCTGGCTGCCCTGCCGGCAGTTGCAATGGCTGACGTTACCATCTCCGGTGACCTGGCTGTTGGCATCGTAAACAGCAAGGCCGAAGGCAAAGGCTCCCTGACTACCGAAAACCGCACCAACGGTAACATCCGTTTCGCCGGTTCCGACGATCTGGGTAACGGTCTGAAAGCCATCTGGCAAATCGAAAACCGTATCAACCTGGCTGATACCTCCGGCGCCAACTCCCGTGACAACGTATGGGCCGGTCGCGAGTCCTTCGTTGGCCTGACTGGTGGTTTCGGTACCCTGAAAATGGGCACTATCTACCTGATGCCGACTTCCGGTCAGATGGACTTCTTTGAGAACAACAGTGCTGCTTGCGGTGGCGACGGCCTGTGGTGCTCCAGCATCTATGACCAGGGTTCCCGCTACAACAACATGGTTTCCTACCAGACTCCGTCCTTCGGCGGCTTCACTGCAACCGTACAGCACAGCTTCGGTAACGGTACTGCTAAAGGCGAAACCAACACCAACGAACAGAACAAGATGTACAGCCAAGCTGTAAGCCTGGCTTACCAGGGTCAAGGCTTTGCCGTGTCCTACGATGGTTCCCGTGCCAAAGAAGACACCCAGGGCAACTACCTGACCCTGCAGGAAGTTAACGCCAACGCTACCTTCGGCGACCTGAACCTGATCGCTGGTTACGCTCATGGCAAGGATGAAGCTGCTAAGGCCTCCCGCAATGGCTGGGGTCTGACCGCTGCTTACACCATCGGTAACTTCGTTCCGATGCTGGGCTACTGGCACGAAGGTGCAGCAACCGGTAACAACGACAGCGTTAACTCCTACGCTGCTGGCGTTAAGTACAACCTGTCCAAGCGTACCCGCGCTGGTGTTGAGTACTCGCGTCAGAGCTACCATCAGTCTGGCATGACTGAAACTCACGCTACCACCGTATACCTGGGCACTTCCTTCTAATAGGAACGCTTCGGTTTGAAAAAGGCTGCTTCGGCAGCCTTTTTTTATTGCTTCAATCACCCGCCAGGCATTGCTAAAACTACGGCAGCGGTTAAGATGCGGCTATAACTGATAGCGCATGCAATTCATGCAGGTGGCAGGAAATCGTATGGAAAATATCGCCATATCCGGTTTGAGCAGGGCCCTGGTCCAGAGCGAAATGCTGCTGGCTACTGATGCCGAATCCATCGTCAAGCTGGCGCAGACGGGGGGTATTTCCTTCGTCGAGCAATTGGTACAAAGCAAGAAGATGTCGGCACTGGAGGTGGCGGTATTTGCTTCCACTACCTTTGGGCTGCCTCTTTATGATTTGAGTCGCCATAGCAGTGAGGCGATTCCGCGTGGATTGCTGGATGGCGATTTCATTGCGGCCAACCGTTTGCTGCCGTTGTTCCGTCGCGGGAACCGCCTCTTTGTTGCCGCATCGGATCCCACGCAGAGCAGTGCGCTACATGCCATTACCTTCAAGACCGGCCTGACTGTCGAATGCGTGGTGGTGGAAGACGACAAGCTGGGTGCTTTGGTCGGAAACCTGGCGGAAAGCTCGTTGTCGGCAATCAATAACCTGGCCGCCGAAGAGTTTGGTGAGCTGGAAATTGCCGACCCGGATGCTGCACCAGGCGGCGATGCATTACCGGATGTGGATGACGCGCCGGTGGTGCGTTTTGTAAACAAGCTGATGGTGGATGCCATCAATGGCGGCGCATCCGATATCCACTTTGAGCCGTACGAGAAGTTCTACCGTATTCGCTACCGGGTGGATGGGGTACTGAAAGAAGTTTCCCAGCCGCCCTTGGCAATCAAGGAAAAGCTGGCTTCGCGTATCAAGGTAGTGTCCAGAATGGATATTTCCGAGAAACGCATTCCACAGGATGGCCGGCTGAAACTGGTTCTGTCCAAGAGCAAGGCGGTGGATTTCCGGGTCAGCACCTTGCCGACGCTGTATGGCGAAAAAATCGTGATGCGTATCCTCGATTCTTCGGCGGCATCGCTGGATATCGAGCAGCTGGGATTCGAGCCGGAACAGAAGGAAATGCTGCAGCAGGCAATTGCCCGACCGTATGGCATGATTCTGGTTACTGGCCCGACGGGTAGTGGTAAAACGGTGTCGCTGTATACCTGCCTGAATATTCTCAACAAACCAGACAGCAATATTTCCACCGCGGAAGACCCGGTGGAAATCAACCTGCCGGGTATTAACCAGGTCAACGTAAACGAAAAGGCGGGTTTGACCTTTGCCTCGGCATTGCGTGCCTTTTTGCGTCAGGATCCGGACATCATCATGGTGGGTGAGATCCGTGACTTTGAAACCGCTGATATCGCCATCAAGGCGGCGCAAACCGGCCACCTGGTGTTTTCCACCCTGCATACCAATAACGCGCCGGCTACGCTCAACCGCCTGCTGAATATGGGCGTGGCTCCATTCAATATTGCCAGCTCGGTACTGCTGATCATGGCGCAGCGTCTGGCGCGGCGCCTTTGCAAGCATTGCAAGCAACCGGTGGACATTCCGCGCAATGCCTTGTTGCGCGCGGGCTTCCGTGAGGAGGAACTGGATGGCAGCTGGGCACCTTACGGGCCGGTAGGTTGTGACCAGTGCAAGGGAACAGGCTATAAAGGTCGAACCGGTATCTATGAACTGATGCCGATTACCGATGGCATGATCCGCCTGATCATGAGCGATGGTAATGCGGTGCAGATTGCTGATCTGGCCAAGGCGGAAGGCATGGTCGAATTGCGGCGTGCCGGCCTGCTCAAGGTGATGCGCGGCATCACCTCGCTGACCGAGATTGAAGCGGTTACCAACGAATAATCCAACAGGGATCGACCATGGCTGGAGCTGTAGGCAAGAAGCCGACTGTCCATATCTGGACCTGGGAAGGCAAGGATCGTACCGGCAAGTTGATCCGCGGCGAGATTCGCGCGGAATCCGAAGTCGTCGCCAAGGCGCAACTGCGTCGCCAGGGGCTGAATGTTACCAGGGTGACTAAGCGCAAGGTCAAGTTCGGGCAGAAAGTTACCGAGAAGGACGTGGCACTGTTTACCCGCCAGCTATCCAGCATGATGAAAGCGGGTGTGCCCTTGCTACAGGCATTCGATATTGCCGCCAAGGGGCATAGCAATGCGCTGTTTACCCGCATCCTGCTGGATGTGCGTGCGGAGGTGGAGGCGGGCAGCAGTCTGGCCGATGCGTTCCGTAAATACCCTTTGTATTTTGATGGTCTGTTCTGCAACCTGGTCGCCGCGGGGGAAACCGGCGGGGTGCTGGATGCACTGTTGGAAAAGCTGGCGACCTACAAAGAAAAAGTGCTGGCCATCAAGGGCAAGATCAAATCGGCACTGGTCTACCCCGGGGCGATCATTGCCACCGCTTTCATCATTACCGCGGTGATCCTGATTTATGTGATTCCGGCGTTCAAGGAGTTGTTTTCCAGCTTTGGCGCGGACCTGCCGACACCGACGCTCATCGTCATCAAGCTGTCCGACTTCTTTATCGCCTATTGGTGGATTATCGTTGGCGTACTGGTCGGTGGCATTACCAGTATTACTTATACCTACAAGCGCTCGGCCAAGATGCAGGATACGCTGGACCGCCTGATCCTGAAGGTGCCGGTAATCGGGGATGTGGTACGCAAGGCGACCATTGCCCGCTGGTGCCGTACCTTGTCCACCATGTTTACCGCCGGTGTGCCGCTGGTGGAAGCTTTGGATTCTGTGGGTGGGGCTGCCGGCAACAAGGTATACGCCGATGCCACCAAGGTGATCCAGACCGAGGTGACCACCGGTTCCACTTTGAATGCCTCCATGCAGCGCAGCAACCTGTTTCCCAATATGGTGCTGCAGATGACGGCCATCGGTGAGGAGTCCGGCGCACTGGACGACATGCTGGACAAGGTGGCCGACTTCTATGAGGAAGAGGTCGACAACGCGGTAGCATCGCTGTCCAGCCTGCTGGAGCCGATGATCATGATCATTCTGGGCGTGCTGATTGGCGGCCTGGTAGTGGCCATGTACATGCCGATCTTCAAGATGGGTCAGGTGGTGGGTTGATGCTGGAGGTCATGACAAGTTTGCCGGCGGCCCTGCAAACGGGGCTGGCCCTGGTGCTGGGTCTGCTGATCGGCAGTTTTCTCAACGTGGTGATTCACCGCCTGCCCAAAATGATGGAGCGACAGTGGCAGGCCGAATGCGCCAGCATGTCTGGCAGTGATGCGCCGGAACCGCCGCGCTATAACCTGGTCTATCCGCCTTCAGCCTGCGTGCATTGCCAGGCGCCGATACGCGCCTGGCAGAATATCCCCCTGCTGAGTTTTGCCCTGCAACGCGGCCGTTGCGCCAACTGTGGCGGTGCCATTTCCTGGCGTTATCCGCTGGTGGAGCTGGTATCCGGCCTCATGTTGGCCGCATTCGCCGGGCACTGGGGGCTGAGCGGATACTGGCTGTGGGCCAGCGGCTTCGGCCTGACCCTGCTGGCGCTGGCGCTGATCGATGCCGCCACCCAGTTGTTGCCGGATGACCTGACTTACCCGCTGTTGTGGGCCGGTCTGCTGTTCAACCTCGATGCCGGTTTTGTGCCGCTGTCGCAGGCAGTGGTGGGGGCTGTGGCTGGCTATTTGATCCTGTGGAGCGTGTATTGGCTGTTCAAGCTCACCACCGGCAAGGAAGGCATGGGCTACGGTGACTTCAAGCTGTTGGCGGCACTGGGGGCCTGGCTTGGTTGGCAGATGCTGCCGCTGATCATCCTGCTGTCCTCGCTGGTGGGGGCGCTGGTCGGCATCGTCCTGATGGCGGCCGCCAGGCAGGGGCGCGGCCAACCCATGCCATTTGGCCCTTACCTTGCCGCTGCCGGCCTGATCGCTTTCCTGTGGGGCAAGCCGATTCTGGCTTGGTACCTGGGTGGCTAGCCCGGTTGTCGGGCTGACCGGCGGTATCGGCTCCGGCAAGAGCACGGTGGAGCGCCTGTTTGCCAAGCTGGGCATCCCCAGCGTGGACACCGACAGCATTGCCCACCAGCTGACCGTGGCGGGCGGGGCTGCCATGGCGGCCATTCGGGCGGCATTCGGCGATGCCGTCATCGCCAGCGATGGCGCGCTCGACCGTGCCGCAATGCGGAGCAGGGTATTCGCCGACGCAGCAGAACGTCAGCGTCTGGAGGCGATCCTGCATCCGATGATCCGTGCCGAGAGCATGCGTCAACTGGCGGCGGTTCGGGCGCCCTATGTGTTGCTGGGTGTACCGCTGTTGTTCGAAACCCGGCTGTTCGATGGTGTGATTCAGCGTAGTTTGTTGGTGGATTGCACCGAGGAGGTGCAGAAACAACGGGTGATGGCGCGTAGCGGCTTGTCTGCGGATCAGGTGGCGGCCATCATGGCGGCGCAGATGCCGCGCACGCAAAGGTTGCTGCTGGCGGATGACGTTATCGAAAACAATGGCGATCTGGCGGAATTGGCGCTTCAAGTCGATGACAAACACCGCTATTATCTAGCCTGCTTTGGTTTGCCGGCTCCGGCATGATGTTACAACCCAACGGATATTGCCGTGACCAGTTTCGAGTTTCCCATCACCGAACGAACCCGCACCCTGCTTCGCCTGGAGCAGGTGTATCAACGGCTGGTGTTCTTCATTGCGCAGGATGAGGCCAATTGCCATCATGCCGCGTTGATGGCGCTGTTCGAGGTGCTGGAGTCCGCTGGCCGTACCGAGTTGAAGTCCGATCTGCTGCAGGAGCTGGAGCGGCAGAAGCTGGCGCTGGAAGCGCTACGCGACAACCCGGTGATTGCCCAGGATGCGCTGGATGCGGTGCTGGAGGAAATCGAGCAGACTTCGGTCAGCCTGCTGGAGATCAGCGGCAAGTTCGGCCAGCATCTGCGCGAGAACGAATGGCTGATGGGCATCAAGCAGCGCTCGGTGATTCCCGGTGGTACCTGCCAGTTCGATCTGCCGTCCTACCATCTGTGGCTGCAGCGTGATACCGAGGCGCGTCGTGTCGACCTGCTGCGCTGGGCCGCGCCGCTGATGCCGACATCGCGGGCCGCCAGCGTGCTGCTGAAGCTGCTGCGCGACAGCGGCAAGTCCCACCAGTACGTGGCGCGTGGCGGTGCATTCCAGCAGATGTCCGGCGGCAAGGTGGTGCAGCTGATCCGCGTTTCCTTCGATGCTGGCCTGCAGATCGTGCCGGAAATCTCTGCCAACAAGTATGCGCTTAACGTGCGCTTCATCCATGCCGGTACTGGCGAGGTGCGTGCCCGTCAGGTCGAGCAGGATGTCGACTTTACCCTTACCTACTGCAAGTTCTGAGTCATGTCCGTGAAAACCGTTGCCTGTCCGCAATGCCGCCAGCCGGTGGCCTGGGGGCCGCAAAGCCCGTACCGCCCGTTCTGCAGCGAGCGCTGTCGCCTGATCGACCTGGGGCAGTGGGCTGATGAAAGCTACCGTGTGCCGGTGTCCGGCGATGACCCGATGCGTGAGCTGGAACAGCTATAGCGTGCGGCCAACCCTGGCTGTAATAGAAAAAGCCGCCTGTTAGGGCGGCTTTGTCGTTGGGCGGCTTGCTCAGATACGCGCCACCGGCGCGCCCTGTGCGAAGTAGCTGCGTACGCCGGAGGTAATCGCTTCCGCCATCTGTTGCTGGAAGTCGGGGTCGATCAGTTTCTGCTCTTCCTCCGGGTGGCTGATGAAGGCGGTCTCCACCAGGATGGACGGGATGTCCGGCGCCTTCAGCACCGCAAAGCCGGCCTGCTCCACCTTGTCCTTGTGCAGCTTGTTCAGGCCCCCCATCTTGCCCAGCACCGATTTGCCCAGCTTCAGGCTGTCGTTGATGGTGGCGGTCTGGGTGAGGTCGAACAGGGTGTGCGCCAGGTATTTGTCCTTGCCACCTATCTTCACGCCACCCACCAGGTCGGCATCGTTCTGCGTCTTGGCCAGAAAGCGCGCCATGGTGCTGGTGGCGCCGTTTTCCGACAGCGCGAACACCGAGGAGCCGCGGGCGGTACGGTTGTCCACGGCATCGGCATGCACCGAGATGAACAGGTCGGCATTCAGCTTGCGCGCCTTGGCGACGCGCACGCCCAGCGGAATGAATACGTCCTCGTCGCGGGTCAGCACTGCGCGCATGTTCTTCTCGCCATCCAGCATCTTTTTCAGCTGGCGGCCGATCTTCAGCACCACGTCCTTTTCGCGGATGCCGCTGGGGCCGATGGCGCCCGGGTCTTCGCCGCCGTGGCCGGGGTCGATCATGATGGTGAGGGTGCGCCCCGGGCCCTTGTCCTTGCTGTCGCGCGGGCTGTCATTGTTCAACTGGCCCTTGTTGTAGTCTTCAAGCAGTGCCAGCAGCGGGTCGTCCTGTTGGGCGCTGGCCGGGTAGAGGTCCAGCACCAGCCGGTACTGGTATTCGCCTACCGGCTTCAGCGAGAAGATCTGCGGCTTCACCTCGTTGCGCAGGTCGAACACCAGGCGCACGGTGTCGCCATTGAACTGGCCGGCACGTGCCATGCGGATGAAGGGGTCTGCACTCTGGATCTGTTTGCTCATGTCCTGCAGCACATTGCTCAGCTGCACGCCAACCAGGTCCACCACCAAGCGGTTGGGGTTGGCCAGTGAGAAGTGCTTGTAGCGGATCTCGCTGCTGGCTTCGATGGTGACGCGGGTGTAGGTGGACGATGGCCATACGCGCACGGCGACGATCTGGCTGGGCGCCGCCACGCCGATACGGCTGACGGTGAGCAGAAAGGTGGCGGCAGCGGCGCCGATCAACCGGCGGCGGTCAAGGTCTGGAAGCGGGTGAGACATGCTGTTCCTGTTTCACTGTGGGCGACAAGACGGAAGTTGCGACCTTCCCCGGCTACCTGGAGTTCCAGGGTCAGGTCGGGCACGGGCAGTACTCCGTCTGCCTTTTGCGGCCATTCGACGATGCACAGGGTGTCGGTGGCCAGATAGTCGGCAAAGCCGGCGTCGTACCACTCCTGCGGATCGCTGAAACGGTATAAATCAAAATGATGCACGGTCATGGCGGGTAGGGGGTAACTTTCCACCAGCGTGTAAGTCGGGCTTTTCACCCGGCCGCCATGGCCGAGCGCGCGCAGCAGGCCGCGGGTGAAGGTGGTCTTGCCGGCGCCCAGGTCGCCTGCCAGCTGCAACTGCAGGCCGGGCTGCAGGCAGTCGGCGACGTGGCGGCCCAATTGCAAGGTAGCGGCCTCGTCGGCGAGATAACCCTCGACACTGGTATGATCCGTCGCCATGAATGAAATGTCCGTTCAAAACGAGAATTATCGCCATTTGGCTAGCCAAATCAAGCTGTGGGCCAGCGAGCTTGGCTTTGCCGACGCCCGCATCACCCGTGCCGAGCTGCCGGCGGAAGCGGAAACCGCCCTGGCTGCCTGGCTGGCCGAGGGCTGCCATGGCGAAATGGACTACATGGCTCGCCATGGCATGCTGCGGCTGCGCCCGGCGGAACTGGTGCCCGGTACGCTGCGGGTAATCAGCCTGCGCATGCACTACTGGCCGGCCGGGGCATGCGATGCCGATACGGTGCTGGCGGATGGCAACAGCGCCTATGTTTCACGATATGCACTGGGCCGCGACTACCACAAGGTGATCCGCAACCGGCTGCAGAAGCTGGCCGAGCGCATCAGCGCTGCCGATCCGGCGCACCAGTTCCGCGTGTTCACCGACAGCGCGCCACTGGCCGAGGTGGCGTTGGCCGCACAGGCCGGGCAGGGCTGGCGCGGCAAGCACACGCTGCTGCTCAACAAACAGCAGGGCTCGCTGTTCTTTCTGGGCGAGATACTGACCAATCTGCCCTTGCCGGAAGATGACAGCGAGCCCGGCCATTGCGGCCGCTGCACCCGCTGCATCGATATCTGCCCTACCGGCGCCATCGTGGCACCGTACAAGGTGGATGCGCGGCGCTGTATCTCCTATCTCACCATCGAGTTGCAGGGCGTGATTCCCGAGCCACTGCGCCCGCTGATCGGCAACCGTGTCTATGGTTGCGACGATTGCCAGCTGGCCTGCCCGTGGAACCGTTTTGCGGTGCCTACTGCCGAGGCCGATTTCGCCGTGCGCCATGGCCTGGACAATGTCAGCCTGCTGGAGCTGTTCGGCTGGGATGAGGCAACCTTCCTGGCGCGCATGGCCGGTAGCCCGATTTATCGCATCGGCTACGCCAAGTGGTTATCCAACCTGGCGATCGGGCTGGGCAATGCCCCTTACGACGCGGCGATTGTTGTTGCGTTGCAACAGAGGGAGGGCTCGGAAAATGACTGGGTGCGCGAATCGGTGGCCTGGGCACTGCAACGGCAGCTGCAGGCGGCAGCGGAAGAAGGGAAGTAAGGTTGGCCGCATGCGGCCAACCTGGAGCGTGTAGACAAAGGCCTTCCGCGCAGCGAAAGGCCTTTGTTTTGGAAACGGGAAGGCTGCCGATGAATGGCCTGACTCGGGCGGCCCGGCTTTGCCGGGTCCGGTCACACCCGAACGATTGCGTTGTCAGCAGCCTGAAGGTTGGCCGCATGCGGCCAACCTTGTCGTCAGGCGAGTGCCTTGGTGAAGTGGAACGAGGAGATCACGAAGCCATGGCGCAGGTACAGCTTGTGCGCCGCGGTGCGCCAGGTGCCGGAATCCAGCACCAGGTAGCCGCAGCCCAGTGCGCGGGCTTCCGCCTCGCACCAGTCCAGCATCTGGCTGCCCACGCCTTGCGAGCGCACGGCCTCGTCGGTTACCAGGTCGTCCACGTACAGCCGCATGTCTTCGTAGGTGTTTTCGTAGACGCGGTACAGGCCCAGCGCCACCACCTTGTCACCGTCGTCCAGCGCGGCGATCAGGCGGGCGCCGTAGCTGCAGATGCGGCCCATCTTGGCGACATAGTCGGCGCCGCTTTCCGGCAGCATCGGCCGCAGCTGGCGGTGTACCGGCAGCGCGGCGGCCAGCAAGGCCGGCTCCACGATGCGCCCGTGCTCGTCGCACAGGCGGACGATGCGCAGCCCGCTCATTTGCCGGCGCGCGACGGTGCGATGACCAGCGATTCGCCGTCCAGAATCACCTTGCCCTTCACCAGGCATTGGGTGGCAAGCTTGACGCGCTTCTTGGCGGCATCCAGCTCGATGACGGTGGCGCGGGCGGTAACGGTTTCGCCGATCTTCACCGGCGCCTTGAAGCGGGTGGATTGCGACAGGTAGATGGTGCCTTCGCCCGGCAGGCGGGTGCCCACCACGGTGGAGATCAGGCTGGCGGTGAGCATGCCATGGGCGATGCGGGTGCCGAACATCGAGGCCTCGGCATATTCCTGATTGATGTGTACCGGGTTGTCGTCGCCGGATACGGCGGCGAACATCAGGATGTCGGCCTCGGTAATGGTCTTGGCGTACTCGGCGCTGTCGCCGATCTGGATGTCTTCGAAATAAACCGTCATGGGGGTTCCCTGTGCAGAGTAGTGACCGGGCGACGGTGGTGGCCGCCGCCGTTTAGCGCGTGCTCCTGCCTGTATCTTGTTGTTATGACGTCCTCAATGTTGCAGTGCATTCTTGCACGCTTTCCCCCAAATGCAAATTGTGGGGAAATCGCGTAATATCTCCTCACCCCTGTTGTACTGCAGTTGCTTTGTAGTCAATCTACCAATTAAACGCTCGTTTTATTTTGTGCCACAGGCGCGCCGCGCCGGAGCACGAATCGGGCTGTTTCAACCAGAGAGTTCGCTGGAGGAATATGAAAGCTCTAGTCGCTGTGAAGCGCGTTGTTGATTACAACGTGAAAGTGCGGGTCAAGGCCGACGGCACCGATGTGGACGTCGCCAACGTCAAGTTCTCGATGAACCCGTTCGACGAAATCGCGGTGGAAGAAGCCGTGCGCCTGAAGGAAGCCGGCAAGGTCACCGAGATCGTGGTGGTATCGATGGGGGTGAAGCAGTGCGAGGAAACCCTGCGCACCGCACTGGCCATGGGCGCCGACCGTGCCATCCTGGTGGAAACCGATGCCGAACTGCAGCCGCTGGCCGTGGCCAAGCTGCTGAAGGCCGTAGCCGATAAAGAGCAGCCGCAGCTGCTGATCGTCGGCAAACAGGCCATCGATGACGATGCCAACCAGACCGGCCAGATGACTGCCGCGCTGCTGGGCTGGGCGCAGGGCACTTTCGCCTCCAAGGTGGACGTGGCTGCCGAAACCGTGGACGTGACCCGCGAAGTGGACGGCGGTCTGGAAACCGTCAAGCTGCGCCTGCCGGCGGTGGTGACCACCGACCTGCGCCTGAACGAGCCGCGCTACGTCAAGCTGCCGAACATCATGGCCGCCAAGAAGAAGCCGCTGGACAAAACCACCCCGGCCGAGCTGGGCGTGGACGCTGCCCCGCGTCTGAAAACCCTGAAAGTGGCCGAACCGGCCAAGCGCTCCGCCGGCATCAAGGTGGCCAACGCTGCCGAGCTGGTGGCCAAACTCAAGAACGAAGCAAAGGTGCTGTAAGCCATGGCTATTCTCGTTATCGCTGAACACGACAACCAGAGCCTGAAAGCAGGCACCCTCAACACTGTTACCGCCGCCGCCAAACTGGGCGAAGTGCACGTACTGGTAGCCGGCCACAACGCCGCCGCCGCTGCCGATGCCGCCAAGTCCGTGGCCGGCGTGGCCAAGGTACTGCTGGCCGACAGCGCTGCCTACGCGCACGGCCTGGCCGAGAACGTGGCACCGCTGGTGGTGGATCTGGCCAAGGGCTACAGCCACGTGCTGGCTCCGGCTACTTCCTACGGCAAGAACCTGCTGCCGCGCGTGGCCGCGCTGCTGGACGTGGCGCAGATTTCCGACATCATCGCCATCGAATCCGCCGACACTTTCGTGCGTCCGGTTTACGCCGGCAACGTACTGGCCACCGTGCAGTCTTCCGACAGCATCAAGGTAATCACCGTGCGCACCACTGCTTTCGAAGCAGCTGCTGCCGGTGGTGCGGCCAACGTTGAAAGCGTTGCCGCCGCTGCCGATGCCGCGCTGTCGAGCTTTGTTGGCCAGGAGCTGACCAAGTCCGACCGCCCGGAGCTGGGCGCCGCCAAGATCATCGTTTCCGGTGGTCGCGCGCTGGGTTCCGAACAGCAGTTCAAGGCAGTGATCGAGCCGCTGGCCGACAAGCTGGGCGCAGCCGTGGGTGCTTCCCGCGCCGCGGTGGACGCCGGCTACGCGCCGAACGACTACCAGGTTGGCCAGACCGGCAAGGTAGTGGCGCCGCAGCTGTACGTGGCGGTGGGCATCTCCGGTGCCATCCAGCACCTGGCCGGCATGAAGGATTCCAAGGTGATCGTGGCGATCAACAAGGATGAAGAAGCGCCGATCTTCCAGGTGGCCGACTACGGCATCGTTGGTGACCTGTTCACCGTGGTGCCGGAGCTGATCGCCGAGCTGTCCAAGTAATACCCGCTGTACCCATAAAACAAGGCGTGGCGCTACGGTGCCACGCCATACAAGAAGGCCGGCCATGACCGGTTCGTCTGGGGAATACCTGCCGCATGTGCGGCGGGCATGTCCGTTGGCGGACAGCATGGCCGGCCTTTTTGCACGACGAAGGTTTTAATCGAGGAGCTGTACACATGATTTACAAGGCACCTAGCAAAGACATCCGCTTCGCCCTCAACGAGCTGGCGGAGCTGCCGGCCATCTGCACCCTGCCGGGCTACGAAGACTGCAGCGTCGAACTGACCGACGCCATCCTGGAAGAAGGCGCCAAGTTCGCCGAGAACGTGCTGGCCCCGATCAACCGTAACGGCGACAAGGGCGCCAAGTGGGCGCCGGACTACACCGTCACCGCCGCCGAGGGCTTCAAGGATGCCTGGCAGCAGTACGTTGAAGCTGGCTGGGTAGGGCTGCGCGCCCCGGCAGACTTTGGCGGCCAGGGCCTGCCGGCACTGGTGGCGATTGCCGCCGAGGAAATGTGGTGTTCGGCCAACCTGGCGTTCTCGCTGGCGCCGCTGCTGACCCTGGGGGCGGTGGAAGCCATCAACCACCACGCCTCCGACGAATTGAAAGCCGTCTACCTGCCGCGCATGTCCAGCGGCGAGTGGACCGGCACCATGAACCTCACCGAGCCGCAGGCCGGCTCCGACCTGGCACAGGTGCGCAGCAAGGCCGTACCGGTGGGGGACGGCAGCTACAAGATCAGCGGCCAGAAGATTTTCATCACCTGGGGCGAGCACGACATGGCGGACAACATCGTCCACCTGGTGCTGGCCCGTCTGCCGGATGCACCGGCCGGGGTGAAGGGCATTTCGCTGTTCATCGTGCCCAAATTCCTGGTGAATGCCGACGGCAGCCTGGGCGCGCGCAACGACGTGCGCTGCGTGTCGCTGGAACACAAGCTGGGTATTCACGGCAGCCCCACTGCAGTGATGAGCTTCGGTGACGATGGCGGCGCCATCGGCTACCTGGTGGGCGAAGCCAACAAGGGCCTGGCTTATATGTTCACCATGATGAACCACGCCCGCCTGGGTGTGGGTGTGGAAGGCATGGCGGTATCCGAGCGTGCCTACCAGAAGGCGGTGGAGTACGCCCGCGACCGCGTGCAGAGCCGTGCCGTCGGCAGTCCGGACCCGGCTGGCGTGCCCATCATTCGTCACCCGGATGTACGCCGCATGCTGATGACCATGAAGGCGCAGATCGAAGCGCAGCGCGCGCTGGCTTTCTATGCCGCCGCCGCGCTCGACCGCGCCGCCCGCCACCCGGTGGCCAGCGAAGCGGCGCGCAACCAGGCGCTGGTCAACTTCCTGATCCCGATCGTGAAGGGCTGGAACACCGAACAGGCCAACGAGATCACCAGCCTGGCGGTGCAGGTGCATGGCGGCATGGGTTTCATCGAGGAAACCGGTGTTGCCCAGTACTACCGCGATGCGCGCATCACCGCCATCTACGAAGGCACTACCGGCATCCAGGCGCTGGACCTGATCGGCCGCAAGACTGCGGTGGAAGAGGGGGCCACTGCGCGCTGGCTGCTGGAAGAAGTGCGCGTGACAGCGGGCAAGTTGGCCGCAGCCGGCTACGCCAGCATGGCGGCCAACCTTGAGGCGGCGGCGAAAGAGGCCGAACGCTGCGTGGCCTTCATTCTGGCCACTTTCGGCGAGCAGCCTGCCCTGGCCGCCGCCGGCTCGGTGCCCTTCCTCAAGCTGATGGGCATCGTGCTGGGCGGCTGGATGATGGGCCGTGCGGCACTGATCGCCCGCGCACAGCAGGGCGATGACGGTGTCGATGCCGAGTTCCTGTCCGCCAAGATCGTCACCGCGCGCTTCTACGCCGAGCACCTGCTGCCGCAGGCGAGCGGCCTGGCCGCGGCTATCGTGGATGGCGCCGGCAGTGTGCTGGAGCTGGACGAAAGCCTGTTCTGATGCGGCTGACAAGCGCCCCGCATGGCGGGGTGCTTTGCCGCATGACAGGCAGTGGTAACGCTGGCGTCAGCCTGGCTGACGTCAGCGTAAACTTAGGAATTTACCCCGATTGTCCGCCTGGACGGCTTGCCGAAAACGGATTTCGTGTTACAATCGAAAAGTTTATCCGAACGGGACATGCGCAAGCTGCGCGGTGTCCCGTTTGTTGTATAAGTGATTAAAAAAACACTATTTTCAGGAGCCAGCCAGTGACAACCGTACCCGCGATTCTTGCCTTGGCTGACGGCACGCTGTTTAAAGGCGTAGCCATCGGTGCCAATGGCCACACCGTCGGAGAGGTGGTTTTCAATACCGCCATTACCGGTTATCAGGAGATCCTCACCGACCCGTCCTATACCCGGCAGATCGTCACCCTGACTTATCCGCATATTGGTAACGTCGGCGCGAACTCGGAAGACACCGAGTCCCGCGCCGTTTTCGCATCCGGCCTGATCATCCGTGATCTGCCGCTGCTGCACAGCAACTTCCGTGCGGAAGATTCGCTGTCTGATTACCTCAAGAAGAACAACGTCGTCGCCATCGCCGACATCGATACCCGCAAGCTCACCCGCCTGCTGCGCGAAACCGGCGCCCAGGCCGGCTGCATCATGGCGGGCGATATCGATGAGGCCAAGGCCATCGAGCTGGCCCGCGGTTTCGGCAGCATGGCCGGCCAGGACCTGGCCCAGGTTGTTAGCTGCGATCAGCCGTATGAGTGGAACACCCGCGAATGGCGTCTGGGCCAGGGCTACACCGCCCAGACCGACACCCCGTTCCACGTGGTGGCCTACGACTACGGCGTGAAGCACAACATCCTGCGCATGCTGGCCGAGCGCGGCTGCAAGCTGACCGTAGTGCCGGCCAAGACCCCGGCCAAGGACGTGCTGGCGCTGAATCCGAACGGCGTGTTCCTCTCCAACGGTCCGGGCGACCCGGAACCGTGCGACTACGCCATCACCGCCATCCGCGAACTGCTGGACAGCAAGCTGCCGGTATTCGGCATTTGCCTGGGCCACCAGCTGCTGGGCCTGGCTTCCGGTGCCAAGACTTCCAAGATGAAGTTCGGCCACCACGGCGCCAACCACCCGGTGCAGGATCTGGATTCCGGCCGCGTGATGATCACCAGCCAGAACCACGGCTTCCAGGTGGATGAAACCAGCCTGCCGGCCAATGTGCGCGTGACACACCGTTCGCTGTTCGACGGCACCGTGCAGGGCATCGCGCTGACCGACCGCCCGGCATTCTCCTTCCAGGGTCACCCGGAAGCGAGCCCGGGCCCGGAAGACGTGGCCTACCTGTTCGACCGCTTCATCTCTGCCATGGCAGATCGCAAGACTGCCTGATCCAAGGAGCGCATCATGTTTGGCATAACCGACCTGACCACCTACATCCTCGGCACCATCTTCATTGTGCTGCTGCCGGGCCCCAACTCGATGTATGTGCTGTCCGTGGCCGCCCAGCGCGGGCACCGGGCCGGTTTTGTCGGAGCCGCCGGCGTGTTCGTCGGCGACTTCATCCTGATGACGCTTGCCGCTACTGGCGCGGCTGGCTTGCTGAAGACCAACCCGGCGCTGTTTGCCGTGGTGAAGTACCTCGGCGGTGGTTACCTGGCCTGGATCGGCATCAACATGCTGCGCGCTGCCGTGCGCGCCCTGCGTAATGCAGGGCAGCCGGCACAGGCGAGCGATGCGAAGACGGTGAATGCGGCCAACCCTTTCACCCGCGCCCTGGTCATCAGCCTGATGAACCCCAAGGCCATCCTGTTCTTCGTGTCCTTCTTCGTGCAGTTTGTCGATCCGGCCTATGCCTACCCGGGCGTGACCTTCGCCATCCTCGGCGCCATCCTGCAGTGCTTCAGCGCGCTGTATCTGACCACCATCATCATCGCCGGCTTCCGTCTGGCCGAAGCCTTCCGTCGCCGCCGCAAGCTGGCGGCGTCGCTGTCCGGCACGGTGGGGGCGATGTTTGTCGGATTTGGCGCCAAGTTGGCCGCAGCAAGCCTGTGAACTGAATCATTGAATTGAATTGAGCGAATACGATGCCGAAACGTACTGATATCAAGAGCATTCTCATCATTGGCGCCGGCCCGATCGTGATCGGCCAGGCGTGCGAATTCGACTACTCCGGCGCCCAGGCCTGCAAGGCACTGCGCGAAGAGGGTTACAAGGTGGTGCTGGTGAACTCCAACCCGGCCACCATCATGACCGACCCGAACATGGCCGACGTCACCTACATCGAGCCGATTACCTGGCAGGTGGTGGAAAAGATCATCGCCAAGGAGCGTCCGGACGCGATCCTGCCGACCATGGGCGGCCAGACCGCGCTGAACTGCGCCCTGGACCTGGCACGCAACGGCGTGCTGGAGAAGTACAAGGTCGAGCTGATCGGCGCCACCGAAGACGCCATCGACAAGGCGGAGGACCGCGGCCGCTTCAAGGAAGCCATGGCCAAGATCGGCCTGTCCTGCCCGCTGTCCTTCGTATGCCACACCATGGAAGAATCGCTGGAAGCGCAGAGCAAGGTCGGCTTCCCGACCCTGATCCGCCCGTCCTTCACCATGGGCGGTTCCGGCGGCGGCATCGCCTACAACAAGGAAGAGTTCCTGGCCATCTGCGAGCGCGGTTTCGAAGCCTCGCCGACCCACGAACTGCTGATCGAACAATCCGTACTCGGCTGGAAAGAGTACGAGATGGAAGTGGTGCGCGACCGCAACGACAACTGCATCATCATCTGCTCGATCGAAAACTTCGACCCGATGGGTGTGCATACCGGCGACTCCATCACCGTGGCCCCGGCGCAGACGCTGACCGACAAGGAATACCAGATCATGCGCAATGCCTCGCTGGCAGTGCTGCGTGAAATCGGTGTGGATACCGGCGGCTCCAACGTGCAGTTCGCGGTGAACCCGGACACCGGTGACATGATCGTCATCGAGATGAACCCGCGCGTATCGCGTTCCTCGGCACTGGCTTCCAAGGCCACCGGCTTCCCGATCGCCAAGGTCGCCGCCAAGCTGGCGGTGGGCTACACCCTGGACGAACTGCGCAACGAGATCACCGGCGGCGCCACCCCGGCCTCGTTCGAGCCGTCCATCGACTACGTGGTAACCAAGATCCCGCGTTTCGCCTTCGAGAAATTCCCGCAGGCCGACGACCGCCTGACCACCCAGATGAAGTCGGTGGGCGAAGTGATGGCCATGGGCCGCACGCTGCAGGAATCGATGCAGAAAGCACTGCGTGGCCTGGAAACCGGCCTGTCCGGCTTCAACCCGGTAACCAGCAACGAAGAATCCATCCGTCACGAGCTGGGCGCGCCCGGCCCGGAACGCATCCTGTACGTGGCCGACGCCTTCCGCAGCGGCATGAGCCGTGACGACATCTTCGCCATCAGCAAGATCGACCCGTGGTTCCTGGCGCAGATCGAGGACCTGGTAGGCGAAGAGCAGGCACTGGCTGGCCGCAAGCTGGAAAGCCTGTCCTACGACGAGCTGCGTCGCCTGAAGCGCAAGGGCTTCTCCGACCGCCGTCTGGGCGAGCTGCTGGGCACCGACCAGGCTGCCGTTCGCGCCCACCGCTGGAGCCTGAAGCTGCACCCGGTATACAAGCGCGTGGACACCTGCGCCGCCGAGTTCGCCACCAACACCGCCTACATGTACTCCACCTACGAGGAAGAGTGCGAGGCTGCACCAACCGACCGCAAGAAGGTAATGGTGCTGGGTGGCGGCCCGAACCGTATCGGCCAGGGTATCGAATTCGACTACTGCTGCGTGCATGCTGCGCTGTCGCTGCGTGAATCCGGTTTCGAGACCATCATGGTCAACTGCAACCCGGAAACCGTGTCCACCGACTACGACACCTCCGACCGCCTGTACTTCGAGCCGCTGACGCTGGAAGACGTGCTGGAAATCTGCCGCGTGGAAAAACCGTTCGGCGTGATCGTGCAGTACGGCGGCCAGACCCCGCTGAAACTGGCGCGCGCACTGGAAGCCAACGGCGTGCCCATCATTGGCACCAGCCCGGACATGATCGATGCCGCGGAAGACCGCGAGCGCTTCCAGCAGCTGCTGAACGACCTGGGCCTGAAGCAGCCGCCGAACCGCACCGCGCGCAACCCGGTGGATGCGATGCGCCTGGCCGAAGAAATCGGCTACCCGCTGGTGGTGCGTCCGTCCTACGTACTGGGCGGCCGCGCGATGGAAATCGTGCACGAGCCGGCCGACCTGGAGCGCTACATGCGCGAGGCAGTGAAGGTATCCAACGACAGCCCGGTGCTGCTGGATCGCTTCCTGAACGACGCCATCGAAGTGGACGTTGACTGCATCTCCGACGGCACCGACGTGGTGATCGGCGGCATCATGCAGCACATCGAACAGGCCGGCGTGCACTCCGGTGACTCCGCTTGCTCGCTGCCGCCGTACAGCCTGTTCCCGGCTGTGCAGGACGAGATCCGCCGCCAGACCGTGGCCATGGCCCGCGCGCTGAACGTGGTGGGCCTGATGAACGTGCAGTTCGCCATCCAGCGCGACACCATCTACGTGCTGGAAGTGAACCCGCGTGCCTCGCGTACCGTGCCGTTCGTGTCCAAGGTAACCTCCGCGCCGCTGGCCAAGATCGCCGCCCGCGCCATGGCCGGCATCAGCCTCAAGGAGCAGGGTTTCACCAAGGAAGTGGTACCGCCGTACTACGCGGTGAAGGAAGCGGTATTCCCGTTCATCAAGTTCCCGGGCGTGGACACCATCCTCGGCCCCGAGATGAAGTCCACCGGTGAAGTGATGGGCGTTGGCCGCACCTTCGCCGAAGCCTTCGTCAAGAGCCAGCTGGCTGCCGGCGACCGTCTGCCGCGCACCGGCAAGGTGTTCCTGTCGCTGCGTCAGAGTGACAAGGAAGGTGGCGTGGAAGTGGCGCGCGAACTGCAGAAGCTGGGCTTCGGCGTCTGCGCCACCCGCGGTACCGCCAAGGCGCTGGCCGAGGCCGGCATCGTGGTGCAGATCGTCAACAAGGTGAACGAAGGTCGTCCGCACATCGTCGACATGATCAAGAACGGCGAGATCGACGTGCTGGTCAACACCGTGGACGAGAAGCGCCAGGCGATCCAGGACAGCCACGCCATCCGCCGCTCCGCGCTGCAGATGCGCGTGCCGCAGTACACCACCCTGGCCGGTGCCAAGGCAGTGTGCGTGGGCCTGTCGCACGTGGATGACTTCGATGTGTACAGCGTGCAGCAGCTGCACGCGGAAGTGCAGGGCTAAACGGATTTGCCTGCGGCCAACCTTTGAACCGCAGGCAAATTCCCGTTACAATCCGCGCTGACAATATTGCCCGCCAAGCCGCCGTCCTGTACGGCGGCTTGCGCTTTTATCATGGGGCGGCGACGCCCCCGGAGAAACAGAATCATGATCAAAATCCCGCTGACCGTGCGTGGCGCCGAGCTGCTCAAGGCCGAGCTGCAGCGTCTGAAAAGCGTGGAGCGCCCGTCCGTGATCGAGGCCATCGCCGAAGCGCGTGCCCAGGGCGACCTGTCGGAAAACGCCGAATACGATGCCGCCAAGGAACGCCAGGCGTTCGTGGAAGGCCGCATCGCCGAGCTGGAAGGCAAGATTTCCAACGCCCAGATCATCGACCCGAACGATCTGGACGCCGATGGCCGCATCGTGTTTGCTGCCACCGTGAAGCTGATGGACCTGGAAAACGACGACGCGGTAACCTACCAGATCGTGGGTGACGACGAAGCCGACATCAAGGACGGCAAAGTGTCGATCAACTCCCCGATCGCCCGCGCGCTGATCGGCAAGGAAGCCGGCGACGTGGCCGAGGTACAGGCCCCGGGCGGCATCCGCGAATACGAAATCCTGGACGTACTCTATATCTGAGCGCCGCCGCTGGCGGTGCATGGCCAGTAAGGCCGGCAGGGGGGATGCATGAACGGTTTGCGTGAAATTGCCCGCACCTTGTGGATTGGCGGCATGTGGGTGATCGGCATCATCGTGACGCCAGTGCTGTTTTCATCGCTGGAAAACGTCACTGCCGGCATGGTGGCCGGGCGGCTGTTTGCCATGATCGCCTGGGTGGGACTGGTGTGCGGCATCTTCCTGATGGTGGAACTGGTGCTGCGCAACGGTGCCCGCGCACTGAAAAGCGGCCCGTTCTGGCTGCTGGTGGGCATGCTGCTGTGCATTGTGATCAATCACTTTGCGGTGACGCCCATCATTGCCGGCCTCAAGCTGAAGATGAACCATGCGGCAGAAGGCTTGTTCGGCGGTGGTTTCGGCACCTGGCATGCGATTTCCAGCCTGATCTACCTGGTGCAGAGCCTGATGGGGCTGGTGTACATCCTCAGCAACGACAACTGAGCGTTGCGGCCAATAAAAAAGCGGTGGCTGGCATGCCACCGCTTTTCTCTATCTGAGGTTGGCCGCAAGCTTACGGACGGGCCTTCAGCGCTTTCTTGCTCTTGGGCAGCTCGATCAGCTGCTTGTCGGACGGGCGATACAGCACCAGCAGTTTGCCGATATGCTGCACCTGGCCGGCGCCCAGCTCGTTGCTGACCTGTTCGTAGATGGCCACGCGGGCGTCGCGGTCGTCGCCCTGTACGCGGACCTTGATCAGCTCGTGGGCATCCAGGTTGATGGCGATTTCGCGGATAACCGACTCGGTCAGGCCGTTGTTGCCGATCATCACCACCGGGTTCAGCGAGTGGGCCAGACCTTTCAGGTATTGGCGCTGGACAGGGGTCAGTTCGATTTTCATGTATTGCTTCAAGTTTCAGATTAAAAAGCGATTTTACTTGAATTTAGCCTAATTCCCAACGGGGATTTTCGAAGCAGGAACTCAACATGGCGCGCAGTAAAACCAGTAATGCCTGGCTGAAGGAACACGTCAACGATTCGTACGTGCAGCAGGCACAGAAAGACGGCTACCGGGCCCGTGCCGCCTACAAGCTGCTGGAGATCAACGACAAGGACAAGCTGATCCGCCCCGGCACCGTGCTGGCGGACCTGGGCTCGGCGCCCGGCAGCTGGTCGCAGGTGGCGGCGCGCATCGTGGGCGACCAGGGCAAGGTGTTCGCGCTGGACATCCTGCCGATGGATGCGATTCCCGATGTGGCCTTCATCCAGGGCGACTTTCGCGAGCAGGAAGTGCTGGAAGAATTCGTCGCCCTGCTGGGCGGGCGCGAACTTGATCTTGTAATTTCCGACATGGCGCCCAATATCTCCGGGATGAGCAGTATCGATCAGGCCAGAAGCTTCCACCTGACTGAGCTCGCGCTGGAATTTGCCCGCGACCATTTGAAACCTGGCGGCAGCTTTCTCGTCAAAGTGTTCCAGGGGAGCGAATTTCAGGATTACATGAAAGCCATGCGCGAACTGTTTACCGAAGTGGTAACACGCAAGCCCAAGGCTTCGCGTGATCGCTCCAGTGAAATCTACCTGCTGGGCAAGGGCCGTCGCTGACAGCCTGCCTGCTCGGGTTTACAATCAGATAACCATTTACCTTGTCAGGGCACATAGGAGCACGCTCTTGTGAACAATATCGGGAAGAACATAGCGATCTGGGTGATCATCGGTCTGGTACTGATGACGGTGTTCAACCAGTTCACCAAACGGCAGGAAACCCAGAACCAGGTCGAGTATTCGCAATTCATGAGCGATGTCGAAACTGGCAAGGTGCAGTCCCTTACCATCGAGGGCAATCCGTTGCGCGGCCAGTGGATTCGCGGCAAGCGCAACGACGGCTCCCAGTTCAGCACCTTTGCACCGCTGGATACCAAGCTGGTGGATGTGCTGATCAACAACAACGTGCGCTTCTCCGCCAAGCCGGAAGAAGAGCAGTCGATGCTGATGCAGATCTTCATCAGCTGGTTCCCGATGCTGCTGCTGATCGGCGTGTGGTTCTTCTTCATGCGCCAGATGCAGGGCGGCGGCAAGGGCGGTGCGTTCTCGTTCGGCAAGAGCAAGGCGCGCATGCTGGACCATGACGCCAACACCGTAACCTTCGCCGATGTCGCCGGTTGCGACGAGGCCAAGGAAGAGGTGAAGGAGATCGTCGACTACCTGCGCGACCCTACCAAGTACCAGAGCCTGGGTGGCCGCATCCCGCGCGGCATCCTGCTGTGCGGCTCGCCGGGTACCGGTAAGACGCTGCTGGCCAAGGCCATTGCCGGCGAAGCCAAGGTGCCGTTCTTCAGCATCTCCGGTTCCGACTTCGTGGAAATGTTCGTCGGCGTGGGCGCTTCGCGCGTGCGTGACATGTTCGAGCAGGCCAAGAAGAACGCACCGTGCATCATCTTCATCGACGAAATCGATGCGGTTGGCCGTCAGCGTGGCGCCGGCCTCGGCGGTGGCAACGACGAACGCGAACAGACCCTCAACCAGCTGCTGGTGGAGATGGATGGCTTTGAAACCAACCAGACCGTGATCGTGATCGCCGCCACCAACCGTCCGGACGTGCTCGACCCGGCGCTGCAGCGCCCGGGCCGTTTCGACCGCCAGGTGGTGGTGCCGCTGCCGGATATCCGCGGCCGCGAGCAGATCCTCGGCGTGCATATGCGCAAGGTGCCGATTGCTGCCGACGTGGATGCGCCGGTAATCGCACGCGGTACCCCGGGCTTCTCCGGTGCCGACCTCGCCAACCTGGTGAACGAGGCCGCGCTGTTTGCCGCCCGCCGCAACAAGCGTCTGGTGGACATGCTGGACTTCGAATCCGCCAAGGACAAGATCATGATGGGCGCCGAGCGCAAGTCCATGGTGATGTCCGAGGAAGAGAAGAAGAACACCGCTTACCACGAGTCCGGCCATGCGGTTGTCGCCAAGCTGCTGCCGAAGTCCGACCCGGTACACAAGGTCACCATCATCCCGCGTGGTCGTGCACTGGGCGTGACCATGCAGCTGCCGGAAGAAGATCGCTACGCTTACGACCGTGGCTACCTGCTGGACCGTATCGCCATCCTGTTCGGCGGCCGTATCGCCGAAGAGCTGTTCATGAACCAGATGACCACCGGCGCCAGCAACGACTTCGAGCGAGCCACCCAGATGGCGCGCGACATGGTGACCCGCTACGGCATGTCCGACAAGCTGGGCCCGATGGTGTACGGCGAGAACGAGGGTGAAGTGTTCCTCGGCCGCTCCATCACCACCCACAAGAACCTGTCGGAAGCCACCATGCAGCAGGTGGATCAGGAAATCCGCCACATCATCGACCAGCAGTACTCGCTGGCGCGTCGCCTGCTGGACGAAAACCGCGACAAGGTAGAGGCGATGACCGCTGCGCTGCTGGAATGGGAAACCATCGACGCCGAGCAGATCAACGACATCATGGATGGCCGCCCGCCGCGTCCGCCCAAGCCGGGTGGCGGTTTTGCCAAGCCGGAGCCGAAGAATCCGCCGCCGCCGGCCCCCGAGGCCAGCATCACGCCGGCGCAGGAAGTGTAAGCGCCCGGCAGCTTGCCAACGCCAAGGCCGCAGCCTTAAGCTGCGGCCTTGTTTTTTCAGGTGCCGCATTCCTACGCGGCACCGGTTCTACGCGGTGCGGCCAACATGCAGCCATTTGTTTGCGGGCGATTCACGCTCGACCTGACCCGTCCCCTGGTGATGGGAATCCTCAACGTTACTCCCGACTCCTTCTCCGACGGCGGCCGCTTCGACCGGCTGGACGCGGCGCTGGCACATGCCGAGCAGCTGCTGGCCGACGGGGCGGACATCCTCGACATCGGCGGTGAATCCACCCGCCCGGGCGCGCCCTTCGTCAGCCCGCAGGAGGAAGAGCAGCGCGTGCTGCCGGTGCTGCAGAAGCTGGCAGGCCTGGGCGTGCCGCTGTCGCTGGATACCCGCCGCAGCAGCGTGATGCGCGCAGCGCTGGATGCTGGTGCGGTGGACCTGATCAACGATGTGTCGGCGCTGGAAGACGACGGCGCGCTGCCGCTGGTGGCTGCGGCCAACGTTGGCATCTGCCTGATGCACAAGCAGGGCAACCCGGACAATATGCAGCAGCGGCCGCAGTACCGCGACGTGGTGGAAGAGGTGGGCGACTACCTGGCGCGCCGCGTGGCGTTGTGCCGCGAGCAGGGCGTGGCGATGGAACGCCTGCTGGCCGACCCCGGCTTCGGTTTTGGCAAGACGCTGGAGCACAATCTGGCGCTGCTGCGCGAGCTACCGCGGCTGGAAGCCATGGCCGGCGTGCCGCTGCTGGTGGGCATGTCGCGCAAGTCCATGCTGGGCGCGGTGACCGGCGAGCAGCAGCCGGACCAGCGCCTGGGCGCCAGTGTGGCGGTGGCACTGTTGGCCGCACAGCGCGGCGCCAGGATCATCCGCGTGCATGACGTGAAAGCCACCCGCCAGGCGCTGCAGATGTGGCAGGCGCTGGAAGCATCCAACTAACGATTACGACCTGTCCGCCGGTGGCAAGCCGGCGGTAAAATGGCCGCCATAACGCGATACAAGAGGCAAACAATGGGCCGCAAATATTTTGGTACCGACGGCGTACGAGGCGAAGTCGGCAAGTTTCCGATCACCCCGGATTTCGTGCTGCGCCTGGGTTACGCCGCCGGCAAGGTGCTGGTGGACCACGAGCGCCAGGAACACCCGACGGTGATCATCGGCAAGGACACCCGCATCTCCGGCTACATGCTGGAGGCCGCGCTGCAGGCCGGCTTCACCGCCGCCGGCGTCAACGTGCTGCTTACCGGCCCGCTGCCGACGCCGGGCATCGCCTACCTGACCCGCGCGCTGCGGCTGTCGGCCGGGGTGATGATCTCCGCCTCGCACAATCCTTACCAGGATAACGGCATCAAGTTCTTCGCCGAAGGCGGCAAGAAGCTGGACGATGCGCTGGAGCTGCAGATCGAGGCGATGCTGGATTCGCCGATGGAAACCAGCCCGTCGCGCGAGCTGGGCCGTGCCCGCCGCATCGACGGCGCCGCCGAGCGCTACATCGAATTCTGCAAGAGCACCTTCCCCAACGAGCTGGACCTCAAGGGCCTGAAGCTGGTGGTGGACTGCGCGCATGGCGCCACCTACCACATCGCGCCCAAGGTATTCCACGAGCTGGGGGCCGAGCTGATCACCATCGGTGCCGAGCCCAACGGCTACAACATCAACGACGGCGTGGGCGCCACCCATCCGGAGGCGGTGGCTGCCGCGGTGCTGGCGCATGGCGCCGACTTCGGCATTTCGCTGGACGGCGATGGCGACCGGCTGATGATGGCCGACCGCCACGGCCGGCTGTACGACGGCGACCAGCTGATCTACGTGGTGGCCAAGGCGCGCGCCGCGCGCGGCCAGCTGCACGGCGGCGTGGTGGGCACGGTGATGACCAATATGGCGATGGAACTGGCGCTGCAGCAGCAGGGCATCGCCTTTGGCCGCGCCAAGGTGGGCGACCGCTACGTGCTGGAGATGCTGCATGCCAACGGCTGGCAGGTGGGCGGGGAAGCTTCCGGCCACATCCTGTGCCTGGACAAGCACAGCACCGGCGACGGCATCATTTCCTGCCTGCAGGTGTTGGCCGCATGCCAGGAGCTGGGCAAGGACCTGGCTGCCATCTGCAGCGACTGGCAGCCGTTCCCGCAAAAGATGATCAATGTGCGCCTCGATGGCCAGGACTGGCAGACTGCCAGCGCCGAGCGGCACGAGGCGGCCAAGGCGGCGCTGGCCGGCCGTGGCCGCGTGGTGCTGCGTCCGTCCGGTACCGAACCGGTGGTACGGGTAATGGTGGAGGCTGACGATGTCGCGCTGGCCGTGCACTGGGCCGAGGACATCGCTGCCGCCATCCGCGGCAGTTGAGACGGCATCTGCCCGGATCAGGCCGCCCGCGGGCGGCTTTTTGCATGCCTTTACACAGTATGGGTTTTGTCGCGTTTCTTGCCTTGCGGCAAGTTCCTTAAGCGGAGCGCAAGGGGGGCTGTGGTATCATGGCAGCCGTTTCAGAACTGCCTCGACGTATCCGCTGGCGCGGAGTCGCTTCCTGCGGGAGCGGCGTTGACGTGGCTTCAACCGATCAACGGTTTGTCAGGCTGACATGGATATCCTGCAGATTCTTCTCGATTTGTTCACGGGTTACGGTTATCTGGCTGTTTTCCTGGTATTGCTGGTGTGTGGCTTTGGTGTGCCGATTCCCGAGGACATCACCCTGGTAGCGGGTGGCATCATTTCCGGGCTGGGTTACACCGAAGTGAACTGGATGTTCGTGGTGGGCATGGCCGGCGTGCTGGTAGGCGATGGCATCATGTTCTTTGCCGGGCGCTTCTTCGGCAACCGCGTGCTGCGTTTCCGCCCGGTGGCCAAGGTGATGACGCAGGCGCGCTTCGAGGCTGTGCAGGAGAAGTTCGCCAGGTATGGCAACTGGGTGCTGTTCGTCGCCCGCTTCCTGCCGGGGCTGCGCTCGCCCATCTTCCTTACCGCCGGCCTGACCCGGCGCATTCCCTACTGGCGCTTTCTGCTGATGGACGGCTTTGCCGCGCTGATCTCGGTGCCGCTGTGGGTGTACCTGGGCTACCTGGGCGCCAGCAACCGCGACTGGCTGATGGAAATGGTACACCGTGGCCAGACCGGGGTGTTCATCGTGCTGGGCGTGTTCGGCTCGGTGCTGACCCTGCTGTGGTGGCGCAAGCGCCGCGCCACGCAGCAATCGTCCTGATGACCGGCCATGCGGCCAACTAAAAACCCCGCCTAGGCGGGGTTTTTGCATGGGCTGCGGCGCGACTTCAGTCTACCTGCAGCAGCTCCACTTCAAATACCAGGATGGCATTCGGCGGAATCACGCCGCCGGCGCCGCGGGCGCCATAACCCAGTTCCGCGGGGATGGTGAGCTTGCGCTTGCCGCCCACTTTCATGCCCACTACGCCCTGGTCCCAACCCTTGATGACGTAGCCTGCGCCCAGCGGGAAGCTGAACGGCTGGAAACGGTCCTTGCTGGAATCGAATTTGCTGCCATCGGTCAGCCAGCCGGTGTAGTGCACGGTGACTTCCTTGCCGGTCTGCGCCTCGGTGCCGTCACCCACGACCAAGTCTTCGATGATCAGTTCTGCCATTGTTATGTCCTCGTTGCTGCGGTGAGTCTTGAACCGGGCATTCTACCTGCTGCACGGCCGGGCGATAAGCTGAATGTTGTCTTTACAGCTCAATGGCTTATAACAAGAAAAGTCGCGGTTCATCCACGCAGCTGTCGAAATAAAGGGGACCAATCATGGACATTACCCATCTGCCCAGCAAAGAACATATTGTCGTCAATCACGTTGCCGTTTCCGCGCCACTGCAGTGGCTGAAGCTGGGGTGGCAGGATCTGCGCCGCGCACCGGCCGATTCCATGTTCTACGGCGCCGTTTTCGTACTGATGGGCTATCTGCTCAATATGTATTTCAGCTATGCACCCGAGTACATGATCACCCTGGCCGCGCTGTTCCTGCTGGCCGGGCCGTTCATGGCCATCGGCCTGTACGACATCTCGCGCCAGCTGGAAGCCTTCAACGGCGGGCGGGTGCGCCTGGCGCACAGCATGGCGGCCTGGCGCAGCAATATGCCCGGCTTCTCGCTGTACGCGGTATTGCTGGCGGTGATGGTGTTCGGCTGGTTCCGCATTTCGCTGCTGATGTTTGCGCTGTTCTACGAGGGTAGTGTGCCGACGCTGGATTCGCTGGTGGCCAATGCCTTCACCCAGGAGAACATCGGCTTCCTGGTTGCCTGGTTCGGTACCGGCTTCTTCTTTGCCGTTGCGGTGTTCTCGCTGAGCGTATGCGCCATTCCGATGCTGCTGGACAAGGAAGTGGACACCATCACCGCCATGGTGATGAGCGTGCAGGCGGTGTACCACAACATGCTGACGATGCTGTTCTGGGCGGCTATCATCGTGGCTCTGACCGCGATCGGGTTTGCCACCCAGTTTGTCGGGCTGCTGCTGATCACCCCGCTGATCGGCCTGTCCAGCTGGCATGCCTATCGCGCCCTGATCTCCTACGAGCACTAAGCCTGCCTGCCACATGACCGAACCCGCCATCGTGTTTCTGGACCGGGACAGCCTGCCTGTCCCGGTTCCCGTTTGTAAGCTGCCGCATACCTACCGCGAATTCCCGGCCACCAGCCGCGAGCAGATCGTGGCGCACTGCGCCGACGCCGACATCGTCATCACCAACAAGGTGCCGTTCGATGCGGCAACGTTGGCCGCATTGCCGCGGCTGAAGATGCTGGCCATCGCCGCCACCGGCTACAACCACATCGACCTGGATAGCTGCCGCCGCCAGGGCATCGCGGTGGCCAATATCCGCAATTACGGCGACGAAACCGTGGCCGAGCACGCCTTCATGCTGATGATGGCGCTGATGCGCAACCTGCCTGCCTACCAGCGCGATGTGGCTGCCGGCGTATGGCAGAACGCGCCGCAGTTCTGCCACTTTGGTGCGCCGATCCGCGACCTGAAAGGCGCCACACTGGGCATCTTCGGCAGTGGCGGCATTGGCCAGGCCATGGCAGCGCGTGCCCGCGCCTTCGGTATGCAAGTGCAGTTCGGCGAGCGCAAGGGCGCGGAGGCGGTGCGCGACGGCCATGTATCGTTCGACACCCTGCTGGCCAGCTCGGACGTGATTTCGCTGCACTGCCCGCTGAATGACAGCACCCGCAACCTGATCGGCGAGCGCGAGCTGCAGGCAATGAAGCCGGGGGCCGTGCTGGTGAATACCGCGCGTGGCGGCCTGGTGGACGAAGATGCGCTGGTTGCGGCGCTGAAGTACGGCCAGCTCGGTGGCGCCGGTTTCGACGTGCTGTCGGTGGAGCCGCCGCGTGAGGGCAACCCGCTGCTCAAGGCAAGGCTGCCGCACCTGATCGTTACCCCGCACGTGGGCTGGGCCAGCCGCGAGGCGATGGACAGGTTGGCCGCACAGCTGATCGGCAATATCGAGGCTTTCCTGCAAGGAGAGCGGCTGAACCGCCTGGACTGATGCGCCCACTGTGACCAAAGCACCCGCCTGATGGCGGGTTTTTTATTGTTCACACCCCTGCTCCCCGCGCTGGCGTGGCTCACGAGGTGGTGTCATGGATTGGTCATGATGGCGTGCCACAAAACCGGCTATACCTGTTTTATCGATAGCCGTGCAATCGCCCGCCACCCCGGTTGCCGCCCCTTCGCGGAGAACGCCATGAATACAGCTTACGAGTCCATGCAACGACGCAATGCGCCCACCACTGGCGCGCAGGCTGCGCCGGAGGCTGGGCAGCCACCCAGGGTGCCCTGGCTGGCCCGGCCGCTGCTGGCCGGGCTGGAGCGGCTGCTGTATGGCGAACTGGTGTTGCAGACGCCGGATGGCCACCGCCACCTGTACAGCGGGCGCCACCCCGGCATCCGCGCCGAGCTGCAGCTGCACGACTGGCGCGTGCTGCGGCGCATCGCGCTGGCGGGTGACATCGGCCTGGCCGAGGCCTGGCGTGCCGGCAAGCTGGCATCGCCGGACTGGCCCGCGCTGATGAAACTGGCGCTGGAGAATGAGGCCGCGTTCGAGCAGGCCATCCATGGCAGCTGGCTGGGTACCATCGGCTATGTGTTGCGCCACCTGTCGCGTGCCAATACCCGCAAGGGCAGCCGCCGCAACATTCACGCGCACTACGACCTGGGCAACAACTTCTACCGGCTGTGGCTGGACCCGAGCATGAGCTACTCTTCCGGCCTGTACCAGGGCGCTGCCGAGCTGAGCCTGCAGCAGGCGCAGCAGGCCAAGTACGAGCGCATCCTGCAGCGGCTGGCGCCCAGGCCCGGCCAGCGTATCCTGGAAATCGGCTGTGGCTGGGGCGGCTTTGCCGAGCATGCGATACGCCACTGTGGCGTGCACATTACCGGCCTGACACTATCGAACGAACAGCTGGGCTGGGCGCAGCGCAGGTTGGCCGCAGCCGGCCTCGGCAGGCATGCCGAATTGCGACGGCAGGATTACCGCGAAGTCAGCGGGCAGTACGACCACATCGTTTCCATCGAGATGCTGGAGGCGGTGGGCGAGCGCTGGTGGCCGAGCTATTTCGCCAAGCTGCGCGACTGTCTGAAGCCGGGCGGCAAGGCGCTGGTGCAGGTGATCACCATTGGCGACGAGCATTTCGAGCGCTACCGGAGCAGCACCGATTTCATCCAGCAATACATTTTTCCGGGTGGCATGCTGCCGTCGCCCACGCGACTGGAGCAGGAAATCCGCCGCGCCGGCCTGCATCTGGCCGACCGGCATAGCTTTGGCGCCGATTACGCCCGCACGCTGCGGGAATGGCTGGCCCGCTTCCAGCGCGCGCTGCCCGAAATCCGCCGCCAGGGCTTTGACGACAGCTTCATCCGGCTGTGGCAGTTCTACCTGTATTACTGCATTGCCGGCTTCGAGGCCGGGCGCACCGACGTGTGCCAGCTGGAGATTCGCCGGCGGGTGTAGCTGGCGGCCGGGCGCGGCTTGCAAAAGCGGGGGCGCTTGACCATAACAAAGGGACCGGCAAGGCGGTCCCTTTTGTGTACAGCCCGCCAAGCCGGGCGTGGCGTCTGTTTACGATCTCGCGGGCTAGGGCGGGGCAAGGCAAAAACGACAGAGGGAGCGGAGTTTACAAAGCGTAAGTGCGCATCGCTGAATCGAATGCAACGCCGCATCGCCCAAGCGTAGCTGACGCCAAAAAATCAGCAGCAGGTCGTAAACAGGTTCTTAGTCGTCCATGTCCTTCAGGTTGAGGCGGCGTTCGTTCTCCGGGTCCAGCCCCAGCTTGCCGCGGATGCAGCCCAGGTACACGTTGACGTCCGGGCCGCCGCCGTAGCGCTGTGCCTGCCAGATCATCTCGCCCAGGCAGTCGATCACGTCATGCTGGGCATCGTGCTCGCTGCCGTGTTTGGCGAGCAGCTGCTGGTACAGTTCGCGAATGCCGAAGGGCTGGTCGATGGACAATTGCTCTTCCACCGCCAGGTGCATGCTCATGTGCATGAAGGGGTTGGTTTCGCCTTGCTCCGGCAGCCATTCGCGCTCGCCGTACTGCTCGGGGCGGTCCAGGATGGCATGGTATTCGGGGTGGGCGGCGATGACGCTGGCCAGCAGTTTTTCCAGGTCGCTCAGCGGGTGACCGGCTTGCTGCTTTTTCCAGGTGTCGAAGAAGAAACGGCGGGCATCCTGCCGGCTGGGTGCAAACATAATTGTTGACTGAATAACTCGGAAAATCAGCATTATACGAGGGCTATCCCACCATGACCACGCTTGCCAACTTTACGGCCAACCTGGGTGATGGTCGGCCACTGCCGCTTGGCGACTACGTCGGCCAGGTGGTGCTGATCGTCAACACCGCCAGCGAATGCGGCTATACCCGCCAGTACGCCGGGCTGCAGGAGCTACAGCAGCTGCTGGCGCCACGCGGCTTCACCGTGCTGGGCTTTCCCTGCAACCAGTTCGGCGGCCAGGAGCCGGGCAGCGCCGACGAAATTGCCGCCTTCTGCCTCAGCAAGTTCGGTGTGGATTTCCCGCTGTTTGCCAAAGGCGATGTCAACGGCGCGGCGGCCAGCCCGCTGTGGCAGTGGCTGACCGGTGCGGCCAACGGTCACCCGCACCCGGTGAAGTGGAACTTCACCAAGTTCCTGATCGACCGCAAGGGGAGGCTGGTGAAGCGCTACGAGCCAGCGGCCGAACCGCACGAGCTGCTGCCGGATATAGAGACCCTGCTGCAGGCGGGAGGCTAGACTGCCCGCTGTTTCCCATTCACGCAAAAGCCCTTTCGCATGGCGAAAGGGCTTTTTGTCTGCCATCACCGCGGCCAGCACGGCAAGTTGGCCGCAAGGCGCTTATTTGCGCAGGAATACGATGTCCCACACGCCATGGCCCAGGCGGATGCCGCGTGCCTCAAACTTGGTCAGCGGGCGGTAAGCCGGGCGCGGCGCGTAGCCGTCGGCGCTGTTCTGCAGCTCGGCATTGTTGCTGAACACTTCCATGATCTGGATCGCGTAGTCTTCCCAGTCGGTGGCTGCATGCAGGTAGCCGCCCGGCTTGATCTTCTTCACCAGCTTTTCGATGAACGGCGCCTGGATCAGGCGGCGCTTGTTATGGCGCTTTTTGTGCCACGGGTCGGGGAAGAAAATGTGCACGCCGTCCAGGCAGGCATCCGGCAGCATGTTATCCATCACTTCGACTGCATCGTGGCGGATCAGGCGCAGGTTGGACAGGTTCTGCTCGGCGATCAGCTTGAACAGGTTGCCCACGCCCGGCGAGTGCACCTCGATGCCCAGGTAGTCGTTCTGCGTGTTGGCCGCAGCGATTTCGGCGGTGGCGGTGCCCATGCCGAAGCCGATTTCCAGGATCTTCGGCGCTTCGCGGCCGAACGCCTGTGTCAGATCCAGCGCCTGCGGCTGGTACTCGATACCCCAGCGCGGCATGCCCTCGTCGATGGCGCGCTGCTGCGAGGCGGTCAGATGGCCCTGGCGCAGCACAAAGCTGCGGATGGCGCGGTTGAAGGCCGGATTTTCCATGCTCGTCACTCAAAAACTGCAAAAAGATCGCGATGTTACCGAAATCCTGAGCGTGACGGTAGCGTCACAATAGTTGCTTTGACGCCAGGGCGTTGCGCCTTTACGCTGAAAATTCTTTTTTATGACAAAGGGTTTTTAATGATCGACTGGCACACGCTTCTGCTGTTCTCTATTGCCGCGTTGGCGTTAGTTATCACGCCTGGCCCTGATATGTTGCTCATCGCATCGCGTAGTGTTTCGCAAGGAAGACTCGCGGGGTGGGGGACATTGCTTGGTATTCAGTTGGGTACGTATTGCCATGCGTTGGCCGCAGGGCTGGGGTTGTCACAATTGCTACTGCATGTACCGCTGGTTTATCACCTTGTACGTTTCGCCGGTGCCTCCTATCTACTCTATCTTGCATGGAGCAATCTACGAGCGGCTCCCTCCACCAAGCCTGGATGTGACGTGCCCGTAGTGCAGAAAACTGGTATGGAAATCGTGCTACAAGGGCTGGTGACCAATTTGCTCAACCCCAAAATGGCCTTGTTCGTATTGGCGTTGTTTCCTCAGTTTCTGCAGCCAAGCAGTGGCTCGGTGTTGTGGCAGATGCTCATTCTTGCGACGGTGCTAAATCTTGCTGGTGTGCTGGTGAATGGAACGGTGATTGTCATGGCGGCTACTCTGTCGTCGCGGCTGAAACGAGGCAGTACGCGCTGGCCACGCTATCTGTTAAGCGGAGTGTTTACTGTCTTGGCGGGTAAGTTGTTGTTGACTCCGCGCTAGTTGGCAACTCCCGCAGCAGGTGTTCCACCGTCGGGTAGCGAAGGTCGCCCATTAGCTCTCGCAGCAGGCGGGTATTGCGCAAGCGGCGCGATTCGGCCAGGAACGACCACAAGCCCGGCGATACCTGCTGGCGTACCTGCTCGCGCGGCAGGCGTGGCAGCCGCGGGTAGCCCAGGGTATCGGCCAGCCGGTCGTACCAGTCGCCCACTGCCAGTGGCTGGCTGTCGCAGGCGTTATAGACGCGGATGCCGCCCCGCTGCTGCCCCAGCGCGGCCACGCTCAGCCGTGCCAGATCGTCGGCGTGGATGTGGTTGCCGATGCTGTCCTCGGAGGCGGTGATCAGCGGTGCCTGGCTGGTAAAGCGAGACAACGGCAGGCGGTTGGCCGCATAGATGCCGGGGGCGCGCAGCACGGTCAGCGCGCAGCCGTGCAGCATGGCAAAGGCGCGCAACTGGCGCTCCGCATCCACCCGCCGCTGCGCGCGCGGCGATTGCGGTGCCAGTGGGCTGCATTCGTCCAGCCACTGGCCGCTGGCATTGCCGTACACGCCGCTGGTGCTGATGTAGACGATACGCTGTGGTAGACTCGGCGTTTTTGCCAGTTGCGACAAGACCTTGCGCAACCTGGGGTCAAGCAGGCCTGCTTCCGGCGGTGGTGCGGTGTACAGGATGGCGTCGGCCAGCCCGGCGATGCGCCGCAGGCTGCGGCTGTCGTCCAGGTCGGCCAGTATTGGCAGTGCGCCCAACGCGCGCCAGTCGGCAGCTTTTTCCGCACTGCGCACCAGTGCCAGCACACGCCAGTGGCCGCGTAGCAGGGGCAGGGCGCGCCGGGCGATATCGCCGGCGCCGATGATGAGCAAGGTTCGCATCGTGGGTATTTAGAGCCTGTTTACGATCTCGCGTGTTGGAGCGAGACAAGGTGAAAACGACTGGGAAAGCGGAGTTTACACAGAGTAAATGCGCATTTCTAAGTTGTTTTTAACGCGGTATCGCTGACGCACCGCAAATCGCAAACAGGTTCTTAGCGAGAGTTTAAGGGAACGAGATGACATGTTCGGTAAAGGTGCTTCCCAGCGGCCATTCTTTCGCCGTGGAAGCGCATGAAACCATTCTGGAAGCGGCGCTGCGCCAGAATATCGGCCTGCCGTACGGCTGCCGCGACGGTGCCTGCGGCGCCTGCAAGGGCAAGGTAGTTGAAGGTGAAGTGGATCATGGCGGTGCCCAGGACAAGGCGCTGTCCAGTGCGGATCGTGCCCAGGGCATGGCCTTGTTCTGCTGCGCCAAACCCAAGGGCGACGTGACCATCGAGGCACGCGAGCTGGCCGGTATCGGCGACATCCAGATCAAGACCCTGCCGTGCCGTGTGGAGCAGATCGACAAGATTCACGATGTAGCGGTTCTCAAGCTCAAGCTGCCGGTTTCCGAGCGCCTGCAGTTCATGGCCGGCCAGTACATCGATATCCTGATGAAGGACGGCAAGAAGCGCAGCTTCTCCATTGCCAATGCGCCGCACGACGATGCCTTCATCGAACTGCACATCCGCCACCAGCCAGGCGGTTCCTTTTCCGACTACGTGTTCAGCGCCATGAAGGAAAAGGAAATCATGCGTTTCAAGGGCCCGCTGGGTTCTTTCTTCCTGCGCGAGGATTCCGACAAGCCCATCATCATGGTGGCCAGTGGCACCGGTTTTGCGCCGATCAAGGGCATTATCGAGCATGCCATCCACCACGGCATCACCCGCCCCATCGTGTTCTACTGGGGCGCTCGCACCCCGGCCGATCTGTACCTGGCGGATCTGGCCGCCAAGTGGCAGGCCGAGAACAGCAACATCACCTTCATCCCGGTGGTGTCCGATGCGTTGCCGGAGCACAACTGGGCCGGCCGCAGTGGCTTCGTGCACCAGGCGGTGCTGGACGATTTCGACTCGCTGGCCGGCTACCAGGTGTATGCCTGCGGCGCGCCCATCATGGTGGAGGCGGCACACAAGAGCTTCACCACCGAGCGCGGCTTGCCGGAGAGCGAATTCTTCTCCGATGCCTTCTTCCTGTCCAAGGACATGAGCGGCAACAAATAAGTTGGCCGCAAGCCAGCTCCGGCGCGCCAAAACAGAAAGCCACCGCATGCGGTGGCTTTTTTCGTTGCTGCGCCGCAGGGGCGGGGGCTGATTACTCGTAGAACATCGTCAGCGTGGCCGTCGAACTGATGCTGCCGGGAGAAACGGTACTGCCGGTGCGGTAGTAGCGTGCAATCAGCGGTATCGACAGCTGGTCGTTGGCTATGGTTAGCGACTTGAGCAGGGTCTTGGTGCCAAACGCCACCGGCAGACCCGCGCTATTGCTCAGCGTGGACAGCAGCTGCAGGCCCACCCCACTGGCGGTGCCGCTATTGGGTGCCAGTACACCACTGGTGCTGCTCATGCCGCTATACGGAGTGCCATCAATCTGGAAGGAAACCTTCAGATTGAGATCACAGCTCATGTTGATCTTGAATGGCACAGCACCAGTGGTAGCGCCGATGGCGGGCAGCTGGTTTACGCCAATGGTTGGCAGCGGCACCGTGGTGTTGGGTACAGCCAAGCTGCAGGTGCTCGGGGTCACGGTTACATCGTGAGGCAGCGTCAGTTGTATTGCCAGCACGCCTTCCGGTCTGGCGGCATCCCCACCGCCATAATAGATCCGCGCCTGGATGCCCGCCAGGTTGACTACCCCGGGGCTGATCGGGCCGTATTTGATCAGCCGCATCCGGAAGCGGGCCGGCAGCCGGTAGTCGCTGGCATTGGCCACTTCCCACCCGCTTCTGTTAGCCCAGGTCTGGATTTGCCGCCCCACGTCACCACTGGGGTAGCTGTTGACGCTGTTCCAGTAGTTGATGATCAGGCCGACGCCGGGCACATTGGTCTGGTAGACATTGGCAACACCGGAGTAGCCGGGGGCCAGCGGATAATCGAAACCGTTATAGACGGCCCAGGTCCAGTCATACCAGGAACCACTGCAATCCACTGTTGTGTAAATGGTGCCGGGATCCTGCCAGCCAGTATCGAGTATCGGTGTGCCATAGCTGGCAACACTGTCACGTGGTGGCGTGATGATATTTGGATAGTTAATGCCGCTCCAGTTCAGCTGCCCCCAGCCGTTATGAAACCAGCAGGTTGCCTGTGCCAGGGAGGGCAAAGCAAAAAATATGACGGCCAGTAAAACTGCTGTTTTTCTCGAAATTTTGTTCATCTCATTCACCTGCGGGTAGCAATATCAGTCTGTGTCATTCATGACGTGGTGAATTGCATGGTTACTGGCAGACGGCATCCGTCTTCCTGAGCTGGGTCGTCTCACTGCTGGCAGTTTGAGCGTCGGCAGGCAGCCGGTAGCTAAAGGAACATTGCTGCTTGCTGTCGTCTCCCCAGCGAACCCGCAGTGGCTGGCCATCCAGCCCGCGCAGGTAAGTCATGCCGCCCTGGCCGATGATGGTGACTGGCGTACCGTCTGCCTGCAGCACGTCCGCCCCTAGCGGTGCGTTGTCGCCAGATGCCATTTTCACGTTGACCATGGCCGCCTTGCCTTGCTTGGTAGGGAACTTCACCATCACGATGGCACCGGACGTAGGCGCGATTTTGGACGAGCTTTCCTGCAACTCGACGTCTTCGCTCATGCTCTTGGGGTCAACGGAGATGTCGTTCAGGCGGTAGGGCATCAGGCTGGTGGCTACGGCATAGCCCTGGCTGTTGATGCGGGTGCCGTTCATGTTGGACAGGCTGGCTCCCTCTGCTCCTTTTGCCTCAACTACGGCGATGGCTTCGCCCACGGTCTGCGACAGTGTGACGCCACCCGGATGGAACACCATGCCGCCGTTCACCCCGAGCATCTGCTGGGTATTGCCGCCCGCCCTGCTGATGCTGGCCGTCAGGCTGCCGAGACTGCCGGAGTACTGCCCGTAGGCGCCATAGCTTTCGCTGGTGTCGCCATTCTGGTCGGTATTACCGGCATAGACGCTGTAGTTCATGTTGCGCAGTTCGCCGGCTACACCGCTGAGCGATACCTGTCCGGAACGGTTGTGCTGGTTGTCAGCGGTAACCGTACTGGACAGGGTGGGTGCATAGGTGCTCTTGCCCAGAGGAACGGTGATGCTCAGCATGTACTGGTTGATATGGCGGCCGGTGACATCCTTGCTGCGGCTGGCGGTCAGGCCATAGCTGAATGACTTGAACACATTGCCGTAACCGAACTGGTATTGCAGATCGCGCCCGGACTGGTTCCAGTACTCCTGCGTGCTGCCGGACAGGTTGAGGTTGCCCCAGCCGGCGGCCAGCGGCTGGCTGATGTTGACCATGAAGCGGCTTTTCAGCGGGGCGAGCCGGCTGCCTTGCATCTGCGTATAGGCAAAGTCGGGAAACTCCATGTAGCCGCGGGTGGAGTAGCGATAGGCTGCAACGGTAACGTTGGTTTGCGTGGGGGCCAGCAGTTTGCTGTAGGTCACGCGGTAGCTCTGGCCTTTCATGTCGCCCAGTGCCGACGCCGGGCTGTTGGAAAAGTCCGCCTGCGAATGGCTGACATCTACGGCAAAGGCACCTGCAGCCGTGCTGACCGCTGCGCCAAGCTGCGCGGCGAAGTAGTGGTTGGCCGCAAGGCTGCCACCATACATAGTCAGGCTGTTGTTGATGCCGCGCTGGTAATTACCCTGAACGAATCCGGGTTTGCTGCTGTTCTGGCTGGCACGCAATTCGCCAGCGGTGAGGCTGAAACGATCCATCCCCTCGCGCAGCAATTGTGGCACGGCAGCATAGGGAATCAGAAACTCTTTGCTGCGGCCATCGCTTTCCGTCACCGTGACAGTCAGGTCACCCGCGTAGCCGGTGTTGTAGAGATCATCTATCTGGAACGGGCCGGGCGGAACGGTGGTTTCATAAATCAGGTTGCCGCCTTGCCGGATCGCCACCTTGGCATTGCTTTCCGCAACGCCGCGCACGATCGGTGCGTAGCCCCTGACGGAGTCGGGCAGCATGCGGTCATCGGAGCGGATCTGCACCCCGCGGAAACCGAACGAGTTGAATAAATCGCCCGGTGTATAGCTTTCCCCTACGGTCAGCGTGGAATGCCATGCGGTCAGATCCCGTTGCGCATAAGCGGAAAGCCGCTGGTACTGTGTTTGCCGGTTGTCGCCGGACAATTGCTGGCTCAGCGAGCCGTTGTAGCGCAGGCGCCATGCGCCCAGGTTCAGCCCTGCCAGGGCATTCAGATAGTACTGGCTGTTTTCGCCTGCGTTGTCCTGCCGGTTGTGGTAGGCATTGAGGTTGTAGTTCAGGAAGCCGGCTACGGGGGTGCCGGTAGTCCATTTGTCGGGGCTGACATAGCCGCGGGCAGTACGCAGCTGATAAATCTGCGGCAGGCCAAAGTCCAGACGCAAGGCGCCGCCATCGAAACTGGCCGACATGCCCGGTATGGCGGCCATATTATCCAGGCAACTATTGGCCGGTAGGTTCTGTAGCGATTGGGACTCGGCAGGCAGACGGTTGAAGTCGAGGCCGATATCGTTGAGCAGGGTGGGAGTAATACAGATATTGCTGCCCCCCTTTTCCTTGTTCTCTCGGATGAGTACATCGCGACGAGCCACCCAGTATTCGTTTACATAGACATCGGCACGGTAGCTACCGGGCAGCGCACTGCCGCTGCTACTAAAGCGTTGTAGTGCCGCTTTCTTGCTGTCGGCTGGAAGGTCTAGCAGGTTGCTGTTGAATTCGACATTATTCAACGCCTGCATCTGCGTGGCGGTTTGCAGGCTATCCGAAAAGGCAAACGGGCTGCTGAATATAGAAAATAAAATCAGGCTTAGAGGCTTTAAATTTCCAAAATTACTTTCCTGCACTATTTCGCATTTTTTCTTCATTTTCAACTCTTCCTTTGATCCCAGGCGTCAGCAGGTAGCAGAACATCCCTTTCTCTATAGCAGAGGAGCCGCCTTGAGGATTATCGGTCCACCATAGTCATTAATGCTTTCAAACTTGATGCTGCTACTGGAGGCCGGCTTGGTTTTCAGGTCTTTTATCTTGAGATCAATGCTGCCCAGAGGAGGCACCATGCCGCTGTCAGTGCGGTATTCCTGACCATTTACCTCGATAGCGGCAAAGTTAATCGATACGTGATATGGAGTGCTGTTTTGCACACGCAAAAATTGCTCGTTTCCTTGCGAAATAATGTGCCAGTTCAGTTTTTCCGCCGCCTCGTCAGGGCTGCCCGGTAATTTGCTGGGGCGGTAGAAAATCTTGATACGGGTCTGAATGGCCATCTGCAGATAGTTTTGTTGACCCTTGCTGGGCGCGGGGGGGATATCCAGCATATTCAGCCAGAAGACCGATTCACGGTCGCGCGGCAAATCTGCACCACTGAAAATGAGACGGATGCTTTGCCCCTTGCTGGGGTCGATACGGAAGATGGGAGGAGTGATCAGGAATGGCGCATCGGCCTTGGTCGGACTGGATTTTGCCGCTCCCCTGTCGGCCCACACCTGTACCAGGGCGGGTTCCTGGCCGACATTGTCCATTTTTACTGTTACTTCCCGGTCGCTCTGGTTATAAATAACCCGAGTGCCGGTAATGACGACATTGGCCTGGCTGTTGATGGGAGTGAGCAGGCCGGCCAGCAAAAGTGCGCCGCCCCAATGAAAGAATTTATTCATGTCGTAATACCCAAAAGGCCGTCTGAGCGGCAGGGCCGCCCAGACGGAGCAACAAGCAGGTGGCTTAGTTGTAGACCATGCTGTACTTGACACTGGCTTTAACATTGCCGGGAGTGGCTTGGCCGGTTGCATAGTATTGGGCGACGTATTGCAGGGTAGCAGCGTTATTGGTCACTGCTACTGTCTGGGAGTTAACCTGGGTGATCACGTTGATGGGGTTGGACTGATCATTCAGCAGCTGCACCTGGATATTGCCGGCAGAAGCGGTGTTTACCAGATTGCCGGTAACGCTGTCGGCCTGCGGAATGAGGGTGTCAAAGTGAACAGTTGCGCCATTGATGCCCACCGTGCAGTTGGACAGCTTAATGGAGAACTGCTGGGCACCACCGACGTCACCGGCTTGGACGAATTTGTTGACGGACAAGGTCGGCAGGGTAACGAGTACATCCGAGCCCGTGGTGCCGGTAACGGTGCAGGTGTTGTTGTCCAATTTACCGTTGATGGTGATGGTACCGTCAGTAGCCATGGCGGCAGCGGAGGTCAGGGCCAGGCCAACAGCCAGAATAGATGCGAGTTTTTTCATTTGTAAAGCTCCATGCTAAATAAACCGAACCGTATTGGCCGGTAGAAAATGGCCGCCGGATGACAGCCGGAAAATAATTGCTAGATTGTGTGCGTTACTTACTGAAAAATTATTATTTGAGAAGTGAGTTTGTATTTGTTGTTTTGTGTTTTTTGCGCTGAAGAAATGCAGCAAAAATTGCTGTTAAAGTTTCTTGGCGTTTTTCTATCTTATGGTTTGAGGGCAGCAGACGCGCTAGGAATTGGCTTAAAACAAAGCATTTACATGGGAATGGTGCTTCGATAGTTAAGTGCTGTGCTGGCAGGCCGGTTCGACGGTGGATTACTGCGTGGGGAGAAGGGGGAGGGCAGGTATGCGGCCAACCATGGGCTGAAGTACTGAGTGCTCTGGTGGGATGTCAAATGGTGCGAATCTTGCTGCTATCGCCCAGCATGGCTGGCTTTTCGACTATTTGTGGTGTGAGCGGGATTGGCCGAGCCTGGGTGGGGAGAGTAGAGCTTGCTAATAAGATGGAATGATGATGCTGCTGAGCGACCCAGTTTGCAGCGTGATGATTGATGTGTCGGGTAGGGGTGGATTTGCCAAGCCCGGAATGCATGGTGCAAGGTATTTATGGCGAGTGGCCATATGATATGGGTGCTGCACCAGGCAACAATTTCTTGCCTTGGGTAGTGATTGTTTATAGTACTGTTAAGCGAAGGTATGAATAAAACAGGCAGCCGCTTACTTAAAGCGAGTGGTAAGATTCCGACGGGAATGTATCTTGTTGCAATGGTGCGGTTTTTCCTATGAGGAGAAATATCATGGCGGGCTGGTAGAGGAATGTAGCGTGCCATTCAGTATTTTAATTGCCCCATAGTCATCTATGCTTTCGTAATGCAAGTAATTTATTTGGCTTGGTATTTTTTGCAGGCCATTTATCTTGAAAGTGGCTGTGCCGAATGGTGGCACCATGCCGCCATCGGTCCGGTATTCATTGCCACCTATCCCGATAGCCGCAAAATTCATCGAGGCATGATAAGGGGCGGGATTACTGGCCTGCAGCAATAGCCCATCGCCTTGTTGCCGCAGTGTCCACTGCAGGCCCTGGGCGCTATCGTCCTGACTGCCTGCGAGTTTGGCAGGACGGTAGAATATTTTGATCCTGGAGCGGATTGCCAGCTGTACAAAGTTGTCTTGCTGTTCCCTGGGGAGCGGCGGTATGTCCAGGACATTCAGCCAGAATACCGACTCGCGATCCATTGGCAGTTTTTCACCGGTGAAAATGATGCGTAAGGTCTGGCCCTTACCCGGCTCGATTCGGAAGATGGGTGGTGTAATCAGAAATGGTGCATCCGCATTGCTGGCCGATGCTTTGGCATTGCCACGGTCTGCCCATACTTGCACCAGTGCCGGCTGTTTGCCGGCATTGTCCAGTTTGACGGTGACTTCGCGATCTTTTTCCTGGTAAATCACTCGCGTGCCGGTAATGACGACATTGGCGGTGGCGATGAGTGGCATGGCCAGCAGCAGGCAACTTGCCAGCAGGCATCCTAAGCGTAGTGCTTTCATGTCCGGTATCCGTGTGGGCCGGAATGAGGGTATTCCGGCCACATGCTTTTTAGTTGTAGCTGATGGAGTATTTCACACTGGTGCTGACCGTACCTGGGGTGGCGGCAGCAGTGGCAAAGTATTGCGCCTGGTAATTCAGATTAGCAGCCTGATTGGTAATGTTGACCTGCTGTGAGTTGGCCTGGGTTGCCAGGTTGATGGCCTGGCCCTGGTCATTCAGGAACTGCACTTCGACGTTGGCCGCAGTGCCATTATTGATCAAGTTGCCGCTATTGCCATTGATGGTGGCGCCAGCCTCGAAAAAGGTTTTGGCGCTGGTGGCGCTGCAGTTGCTCAATGTGATGGTGAACTTGGTGCTGCCGGCGGTTTTGCCGGCACTGGATAGCGTAGCGGCGGACAGGGTAGGCAGGTTGACGGTGATGTCGCCATTGCCGCCATTGATGGTGCAGGTATTGGCGATGAGGTTGCCATTGATGGTAATGGTGCCATCAGTTGCATATGCCGCAGCAGTAGTGAGGGTCAGGCCAATTGCCAGTGCGGTTGCCAGGTGTTTCATGATGTCGCTCCAGGTCGTGTCGATCAGGGGGCGGTCGCTGCGTGATGTCCCCGCAGGGGCTTGCTGCTGCGTCCGGCTGTTCTGGCGGGCTTGCGGTGATTGTTATCAACTGTGGCCCGTCTTTTGATGTGATCTTATGGACTCAGCGCATCTGTTTCGTTAGGAATTGACTTAAAGAAACCAGTAATTTCAATGAATTGTCATGCAAATTGACTGGGTTGGATGGTAGTGGTGTGCCATGCACATAAGCTGTCCAGGGCCGAAGTGGAGAGTGTCTGACGCGGGGGCGTGGGAGCTGGCTCCTGATGGGGCTGGAGCCTGAGGGGTAGGAGTGGGTGTAAAAAGAAAAGGCCCCGCAGAATGTGTTCTGCGGGGCCTTGCGATGCCTTGGTGGGCCCTCCGGGGCTCGAACCCGGGACCAAAGGATTATGAGTCCTCTGCTCTAACCGACTGAGCTAAAGGCCCGAAAGTCGGCGATTATACCAGAGGATAGTGTTATTGGTTACCCGGCTCATTGTCGAGGAAGCTGCGCAGGCGCTCCGAGCGGGTCGGATGGCGCAGCTTGCGCAGTGCCTTGGCTTCGATCTGACGAATACGTTCACGGGTAACGTCGAACTGTTTGCCCACTTCTTCCAGGGTGTGGTCGGTGTTCATGTCGATACCGAAGCGCATGCGCAGCACCTTGGCCTCACGCGGTGTCAGCGAGTCCAGTACTTCCTTGGTGGCATCGCGCAGGCTGGCGTACATGGCTGCCTCCGCCGGAGCTACGGTCACCGAGTCTTCGATGAAGTCGCCGAGATGGGAGTCGTCGTCGTCGCCGATCGGGGTTTCCATCGAGATAGGCTCTTTGGAAATCTTCATGATCTTGCGGATCTTGTCTTCCGGCATTTCCATCTTTTCCGCCAGTTCCGCCGGGTCCGGCTCACGGCCGGATTCCTGCAGGATCTGCCGGCTGATGCGATTCATCTTGTTGATGGTCTCGATCATGTGCACCGGGATGCGGATGGTACGCGCCTGGTCGGCGATGGAGCGGGTGATGGCCTGACGAATCCACCAGGTGGCGTAAGTGGAGAACTTGTAGCCACGACGGTATTCGAATTTGTCCACCGCCTTCATCAGGCCGATGTTGCCTTCCTGGATCAGATCGAGGAACTGCAGGCCGCGGTTGGTGTATTTCTTGGCGATGGAAATCACCAGGCGCAGGTTGGCCTCGATCATCTCGCGCTTGGCCAGGCGTGCCTTGGTTTCACCGGACGACATCTGGCGGTTGATTTCCTTCAACTGCTCGATGCTCATCAGCGCCTGCTGTTGCAGGTCGGCAATCTTGCTCTGCTTCTCGATGATGGCGTACTTGAAGCGGGACAGGGTTTCGGACCAGTCCTTGCCGCTGTCGATTTCCTTCTCCACCCAGTCCAGATTGCACTCATTGCCCGGGAAGGACTTGATGAAGTAGTCGCGCTTCATGCGCACGCGGGTCACGCAGATATCCTGGATCTCGCGCTCCAGCTTGCGGATGCGGTTGACGCGCTCGCGCAGCTTGTCGCACAGGCTTTCGATCTGGCGAGTAGAGAAGCGGATGCCCATGAACAGCTCGGTGATGGCTTCCTGGGCGGCCTTGTATTCCTTGCTGGCAAAGCCGTGCTTGTCCAGCGCAACAACCAGGGCGTTGTACTGTTCGCGCATCAGGGCGAAGTGGGCGAGCGCTTCCTGTTTCAGTTCTTCCAGGTTGGCTTCGCTGACGGCGGCAGCGTCTTCAACGCCGTCGTCTTCGTCTTCCTCTTCGTCGTCTTCGTCCACTTCGGCCTCGTCAACGGCCGGTTCGCTGAATTCGACTTCCTCGGCGGTTTCCGCTTCCGGGTCGATCATGGCATCGATCACTTCATCGATGCGCAGCTCGCCTGCCTCTACCTGCTCGACCAGCGCCAGCACTTCGGCAACCGAACCCGGGCAGGCGGACAGCGCCTGGATCATGAACTTGAGGCCTTCCTCGATACGCTTGGCGATGACGATTTCGCCTTCGCGGGTCAGCAGTTCCACCGAGCCCATTTCGCGCATGTACATGCGCACCGGGTCGGTGGTACGGCCGAACTCGGAATCCACGGACGACAGCGCGGCCTCGGCTTCTTCCACTGCGTCTTCATCGGCTACCGGCGGGGTAGCGTCGGACATCAGCAGCGTTTCGGCATCCGGAGCCTCTTCGTAGACCTGGATGCCCAGGCCGCCGATCATGGTGACGATGTTTTCGATCTGCTCGGCGTCGGATACGTCTTCGGGCAGGTGGTCGTTGATCTCAGCGTAGGTGAGGTAGCCACGTTCCTTGCCCAGCGCAATCAGCTGGCGCAGCCGTTTGCGCTGCTCTTCCAGGCTCATCGGCTCGGTTGCCGGTTCGTTGTTCTGTTTCTTGGTATCGGGAGATAACGCCATTTGGTTTCCTGCTCGAAAAAAGCCGAAAAAAACAATTGATTATAACACAACTCGATGATGTCCGTCCGGCTCAGCCGTCAGGCCTGGCGCGGCGGGCAAGCAATGTGCGCAGCAATTGCAATTCTTCCTTGCTCAGATGTTCATAGCCTTTGTTGGACAGTGCGGTGACCAGTTCGTTGTCGTAGCGCGCCATCAGTCGTTCAAATCCGTGGAGGAAGTTTTCCTTGTCCCGCTCATCCGGGTTGGCGAATTCTTCTGGTTCGCGCAGCGATTCCTGTAGTACTGAATCGATGACGCCCTCGTGCTCGCTGTGGCGGAACGATTCGGCCAACTGTGCGCTGCTGGGTGGCTGCTCGCTGCCCTGAATGCGCTCGATGATGGCAACCAGGGTGGCCATTTCGCCTTCGTACAGCTGGCTTTCCCGCACCTGGATGTCGTGCGCCCATGCCGGGTTCATCAGTGCCCACTTGATCTCGCGCCGCACCATCGGGGTGCTGCTGGGGCGGTTGGAGTCGCGTGGCAGCTGGTAGTGGCGGCGGCCCTTGCGCTCTGCGCGCGGCCTGCCCAGCAGCATGTCCAGTTCGTCCACCTCCACCTGCGCGAGTTCGGCGAGGCGCTTTCTGATGATATAGCCCAACATGGGGGCGGCTATCTGCTCCAGCAAGGGTTTGGCCTGCTTGATCAGCTCGGCACGGCCTTCCGGGGCGGCAAGATCGATGTCGCCACTCAGCTGGCGGATGAAGTAGGCCGACAGCGGAATGCTTTGCTCCTTCAGCGCCAGCTCGAAGGCTTCGCGGCCGAATTCGCGGATGTAGCTGTCCGGGTCGTGCTCCTGTGGCAGGAACAGGAAGTGCAGCGCCTTGCCGTCCACCAGCTGTGGCAGGCTGTTTTCCAGCGCACGCCAGGCGGCCTTCTGCCCGGCCTTGTCGCCGTCGAAGCAGAAGTACACCTGATCAGCATGGCGCAACAGTTTGCGCACATGTTCGCCGGTGGTGGCGGTGCCCAGGGTGGCTACCGCGTATTCCACGCCGAACTGCGCCAGCGCCACCACGTCCATATAGCCTTCCACCACCAGCACGGAGCCGGCATTGCGGACGGCCTGGCGTGCTTCGTACAGGCCATACAGCTCGCGCCCCTTTTCAAACAGGGGAGTCTCGGGCGAGTTCAGGTACTTGGGTTCGCCCTTGCCGAGCACCCGGCCGCCAAAGCCGATGATGGCGCCGCGCTGGTTGCGGATCGGGAACATCACCCGGTCGCGGAAGCGATCGTAGCGGCGGCCGCTGTCTTCGGCCACGATCACCAGCCCGCTGTCCACCAGTGCGCTGTCGTTGTAGTCGCCGACCACGGCTTCCAGGTTCTGCCAGCCGTCCGGGGCATAGCCCAGGCCGTAGCGGGCGGCGATCTCGCCGGTGAGGCCGCGGCCTTTCAGGTAGGCGATGGCATTGGGCGCGCTTTTCAGCTGCTGCTTGTAGAAGGCGGCGGCACGGCTGAGTGCGTCCTCCAGCGATAACTGCTTGGCGCGCGCGGCGCGGACCGCTTCAGGGTTGGCCGCACGCTCTTCCTGCGGCACCTGCATGCCGATGCTTTCCGCCAGGAACTTCACCGCATCGACGAAGGGCAGGCCCTGGTATTCCATGACGAAGCCGATGGCGGAGCCATGCGCGCCGCAGCCGAAGCAGTGATAGAACTGCTTGCTGGGGCTGACGGTGAAGGAGGGCGACTTTTCCTTGTGGAAGGGGCAGCAGGCCATGTAGTTCTGGCCGCCCTTCTTCAGCGGGACGCAACGATCCACCACGTCGACGATGTCGACGCGGGTGAGCAACTGATCGATGAAGTCCTGCGGGATCATGTGTGCAGCTTAGCCTGCCAGCTTGGCCTTGATGCGGGCGGAAACGGCGCCCATGTCGGCACGGCCGGCTACTTGCGGCTTCACCGCGCCTACCACCTTGCCCATGTCCTTGGCACCGGCGGCACCGCTGCTGGCGATGGCGGCATCGATGATGGCCTCGATCTCGGCCTCGCTCAGCTGCTGCGGCATGTAGTCCTGCAGCACGGCCAGCTCGGCCTGCTCCTTGGCCACCAGGTCCGGGCGGTTGCCGGCTTCGTACTGGGTGATGGAGTCGCGGCGCTGTTTGACCATTTTCTCGATCACGGCGGTGACGGCGGCATCATCCAGCTCGATGCGTTCGTCGACTTCCTTCTGCTTGATGGCGGCCATCAGCAGGCGGATGGCCGCCAGGCGCTCGGCGTCGCGGGCTTTCATCGCGGTTTTCATGTCGTCGGCAATGCGGGCTTTCAGGCTCATGATCGTGTCCAGGCTAAAGGCGAAGTTGGCCGCATGCTTGCGGCCAACGTAAATGACAAAACCGCAGGGCACCCTGCGGTTTTCTGGCTAGCGGCCGTTGAAGCTTAGTACAGCTTCGGCGGCAGTTGCTGGCTGCGGATGCGCTTGTAGTGACGCTTAACGGCAGCAGCTTTCTTGCGCTTGCGCTCAGCGGTCGGCTTCTCGTAGAACTCGCGGGCGCGCAGTTCGGTCAGCAGACCGGTTTTTTCGATTGCGCGCTTGAAGCGACGCATGGCTACTTCGAACGGCTCGTTTTCTTTTACGCGGATGGTCGGCATGTAGCAGATGTCCTTAAATTCTTTGGCTTGAGGCGAGTGTCATGAACACTTCGCCCCGAGGGAAATGACTATTGTAAACAACGTTATAGCTTTTGTAAAAAGCTAGATGCGTGGCAGCGGATAAAAGTGTGCACTGCGCATCATCCCTGACGGGAAGAGATCACCCCCTCACGTGGCGAGCTAGGCGTCGCCGAATAAAAGCGTTTTGGCATCCGTCCGGCCAAGTAGGCATCACGCCCGGCCAGGACTCCCAGTTTCATTGCCCTTGCCATGCGCACAGGATCCTGTGCGCCGGCAATGGCTGTATTCATCAGGACGCCGTCACAGCCAAGTTCCATGGCGATGGCGGCATCGGAGGCAGTGCCGACGCCGGCATCCACCAGTACCGGAACCTGCGATTGCTCGATGATGAGCTGCAGGTTCCACGGATTCAGAATTCCCATGCCGGAGCCGATCAGGCTGGCCAGCGGCATGATGGCGCAGCAGCCGATCTGTTCCAGCTCGCGTGCGATGATCGGGTCGTCGGAGGTGTACACCATCACGTCGAAGCCTTCCTTCACCAGCGTTTCGGCGGCTATCAGCGTTTCGCGTACATTGGGGAACAGGTTGTTCGGGTCGCCCAGTACTTCGAGCTTGACCAAACGGTGATCGTCCAGCAGTTCGCGGGCCAGGCGCAGGGTGCGTACCGCATCCTCGGCGCTGTAGCAGCCCGCCGTGTTGGGCAGCAGTGTATACCGGTTTTTCGGCAAAAAGTCCAGCAGATTCGGCTCGTTCTTGTTCTGGCCGAGGTTCACGCGGCGGATGGCGACAGTGACGATTTCACAGCCGGAGGCGTCCAGCGCTTCGGCGGTTTGCTGGAAATCCTTGTATTTGCCGGTGCCGACCAGCAGCCGCGATTGATAGCTCTTGCCGGCAATCACCAATGCATCTTGTTGCACGCTTTGTCCCTTCGAGATGTCGGTTCTGTTGTCTGGTTTCAGCCGCCGCCGACCGCCACCACAATTTCCAGGGCGTCGCCATCCAGCAGCGCAGTGTCGGCATGCTGGCTGCGCGGCACGATTTCGCCGTTGCGCTCGATGGCGATGCGTTTGCCGTGCAGCTCCAGCGCGGCTATCAGTGCGGTGAGCGTGGTAACGGATGGGGCGAACTGGCGGCTTTCGCCGTTGAGGGTGATGAGGGGCATGATGGTTCTAGCGTCGTTCTGCGCGCTGCACCACGTCCACCTGGCGAACCGCGGCCAGTACCTTGTCGAGGTGGGCCAGGTTTTCCACCTGCAGGCGGAAGTGGATGTGGATGTAGCCGTCGTTGCTGTGATTGTCCTGGGTATCGACCGTTTCGATGTTGGCCGAAGCGTGCGAGATGGCGGCGGCGATATCGGCCAGCGCACCGCGCTGGTTGAAGGCGATGATGCTGACGTTGACGCCGAACATGCGCTCTTTCTGCGCTTCCCAGCGTACTTCCAGTAGTTTGTCCGGCTCGACACGGCTGAGGTTGTTGCAGTCGCTGCGGTGGATCATCAGGCCCTGGTCCTTGCGGATCACGCCCACGATCTGGTCGCCCGGAATCGGGTTGCAGCAGCTGGACAGGTGGATGCCACCGCTTTCGTTGCCGCGCACTGCGATCGGGCCGATATTGCTGTCGTCCGGCTGCTGGCCGGACAGCTCCAGCAGCTTGCGCGCGACCACTGCGGCCAACTGTTTGCCGGTGCCGATGTCGATCAGCACATCGTTGAAGCGGCGGTTGTTTTCGCCCAGGCGGCGCATCAGCGCATCTTCCAGCTCCGGCGTCAGCTCCAGCTCGAATGGCGACAGCGCGCTGGCGGCCTGGCGCAGCAGTTTCTGGCCAAGCAGGATCGCGTCCTGCTGCTGCAGCGTCTTCAGGTAGTTGCGGATGCCGGAGCGGGCGCGGCCGCTCTGCACGAAGTTGAGCCAGGACGGGTTGGGCTTGGCCTGGGTGGAGGTGATGATCTCCACCGTGTCGCCATTGCGCAGCGCGGTGCGCAGCGGCACCAGGTTGTGATTGACGCGGGCGGCGATGCAGCGATGGCCCACGTCAGTGTGCACCGCATAGGCGAAGTCCACCGGGGTGGAGCCCTGCGGCAGCACGATGATCTTGCCCTTGGGCGTGAAGACGTACAGCTCGTCCGGGAACAGGTCGATCTTGATGTGTTCCAGGAATTCGACGGCGTCTTCGCTTTCCGCCTGCATGTCGAGGATGCTCTGCAGCCACTGGTGGGTGCGCTGCTTGGCGGCATCCAGGCTGGCGTCGCCGGATTTGTACATCCAGTGCGAGGCAATGCCGGCTTCGGCCACCGCGTTCATTTCGCGGGTGCGGATCTGCATTTCCACCGGCGTGCCGAACGGGCCGAACAGGGTGGTGTGCAGGCTCTGGTAGCCGTTGCCCTTGGGAATGGCGATGTAGTCCTTGAACTTGCCCGGGATGGGCTTGTACAGGCTGTGCAGGGCGCCCAGCGCCAGGTAGCAGCAGGGCGTGTCCTTGACGATGATGCGAAAGCCGTAGATGTCCAGCACCTCGGAAAACGACAGGTGTTTCTCCTGCATTTTCTTGTAGATGCTGTAGAGGTTCTTTTCGCGGCCCTTGATGGTGGCCTCGATATTGGCCTCCACCAGGCGCTGGCTGACCGCACGCAGGATCTTGTCCACCACTTCGCGGCGGTTGCCGCGTGCGGCGCGTACCGCCTTGGACAATACCTGGTAGCGATGCGGGTACAGGTGTTTGAACGCCAGGTCCTGCAGCTCGCGATAGACCTTGTTCAGGCCGATGCGGTTGGCGATCGGCGCATAGATTTCCAGCGTTTCCAGCGCGATGCGCTGGCGCTTGTCCTCGCGCATGGCGTCCAGCGTGCGCATATTGTGCAGCCGGTCGGCGAGCTTGACGATGATGACGCGGATGTCGCGCGCCATCGCCAGCACCATCTTGCGGAAGTTTTCCGCCTGCGCGGTTTCCTTGCTCTGGAACTCCAGCTTTTCCAGCTTGGACAAGCCGTCGACCAGGTCGGCGATGGTGCGGCCGAAGTGCTCCACCAGCGTGGGTTTGGTTACGCCGGTGTCTTCCAGCACGTCGTGCATCAGCGCTGCGGCCAAGCCCTGGGCATCCAGCCGCCACTCGGTAAGCATGGTGGCTACCGCCAGCGGGTGGGTGATGTAGGGTTCGCCGCTCTTGCGGGTCTGGCCTTCGTGCGCCTCGCGGGCGGTATCGAAAGCCTGGCGCAGTAACTGGACGTCTTCCGCCTTCAGGTACTGCGCCGCCGCCTCGAACAGGGCCGCCGCCTCGTTTTCAACGAGGGCGTGGAAGTCAACGACGGCGGTTTCCTGGTTCATGAGGCGTGTCAGCCCTTGGTGCGGGTCAGTACTTCGCTGCCAACGTGGCCGTCAGCGATTTCCTTCAGGGCGACAACGGTCGGCTTGTTACGGCCTTGCTCGACAAAGGAGGTGGCGCCGGAGGCGATCTGGCGGGCGCGGTAGGCGGCTGCCAGGGTCAGGTCGAAACGGTTCTGGATGCGTTCCAGGCAATCGTCAACAGTGATGCGGGCCATGATGGGTCTCTCTTACAAGATAAGGTCAAACGATAAAAGATTGTGCGCGCCGGATAAAGCCCTAGCGCGGCGTTTGCATCGCGGCGATGGCCTCGCCGTGGCGCTGCAACTGCTTGCCGACCTGCAGGCGCTGGCAGCGGATCACGCTGATCAGGTCCTGGCGGGCGGTGGCAAAGTCGTCATTCACGATCACGTAGTCGTACTCGGCTACCAGGTCGATCTCGGCGCGCGCCTCGGACAGGCGGCGGGCGATGACCTCCTCGCTGTCGGTGGCGCGGCCGCGCAGGCGGCTTTCCAGTACCTCGATGGACGGCGGCAGGATGAATACCGCCACCGCCTCCGGGAATACCTCGCGCACCTGGCGCGCGCCCTGCCAGTCGATTTCCAGCAGGATGTCGTGGCCTGCGGCCAACCTTGTACGCAGCCAGCGGGCGCTGGTGCCGTAGTAGTTGCCGTAAACCTCGGCGTACTCCAGGAAATCGCCTTCGGCAATCATGCCTTCGAAGCGGGCGCGGTCCACGAAGTGGTAGCTCTTGCCGTTCTTTTCACCTTCGCGCGGGGCGCGAGTGGTGTAGGACACCGACAGTTCAACTGCCGGCTCGGCCTGAAGCAGCGCGGCGACCAGCGAGGTCTTGCCGGCGCCGGAAGGGGCTACCACGATGTAGATCGTGCCTTGGGGCTGCGACATGAGACGGATCCTGAACTGACTTGAGTAATATTTCAGGATACCACAAGCCGGGGCTTTGATTAAAGGCAGCCCCGAGTCAACAAGCTGCACAGCAAACAATCGTTTCAGGGTAGAATCGCGCGTTTTTCAACATGTTACGTCCGCCCGAGCGGACGAGGGAGCGTAAAAGATGCTGCTGGAAAGCTTGTTCAAGCTGAAAGAGCACGGCACCGACGTGAAAACCGAAGTGATTGCCGGCTTCACCACCTTCCTGACCATGGCGTACATCGTCATCGTCAACCCGGCCATTCTGTCCACCACCGGCATGGATTTCAGCGCCGTGTTCGTGGCAACCTGCCTGGCCGCGGCACTGGGTACCGCCATCATGGGCCTGGTAGCCAACTACCCGATCGCGCTGGCCCCCGGCATGGGCCTGAACGCCTACTTCACCTTTTCCGTGGTGAAAGGCATGGGCGTGCCCTGGCAGGCGGCGCTGGGTGCGGTGTTCATCTCCGGTATCGTGTTCCTGGCGGTGAGCCTGTTCAAGGTGCGGGAAGCCATCGTCAATGCCATTCCGCAGTCGCTGAAGTTCGCGATTTCCGCGGGTGTCGGCCTGTTCCTGGCCATCATCGCGCTGAAGAACGCCGGCGTGGTGGTGCCGTTCAAGGACACCCTGGTGACCCTGGGCAATCTGCATGACCCGAAAGTGCTGCTGGCCATCCTGGGCTTCTTCATCATCGTGGCGCTGGAATACCGCCGCGTGCACGGCTCCATCATCATCGGCATCCTGTCGGTGACTGCGCTGTCCATCATCCTGGGCCTGTCCAAGTTCGAAGGCGTGCTGGCGCCGGTGCCGAGCATGGCGCCGACCTTCATGCACATGGACCTGGCTGGTGCGATGAATGCCGGCCTGGTGGGCGTGATCTTCGTGTTCTTCTTTGTTGACCTGTTCGACACCACCGGCACCCTGGTGGGCGTGTCGCACCGTGCCGGCCTGCTGGACAAGGATGGCAAGCTGCCGCGCCTGAAGCGTGCGCTGATGGCCGACTCGGTGGCGATTACCGCCGGCGCCGTACTGGGCACTTCCTCCACCACCGCCTATATCGAATCCGCTGCCGGCACCGCCGTGGGCGGCCGTACCGGCCTTACCGCCGTGGTGGTGGCGATCCTGTTCCTGGCCTGCCTGTGGATTTCGCCGCTGGCCAAGACCGTACCGGCCTACGCTACCGCGCCGGCACTGTGCTACGTGGCGGTGCTGATGACCCGCGGCCTGGCCGAGATCAACTGGGACGACCTGACCGAATCCGCCCCGGCGGTGATGACCGCGGTGGCGATGCCGTTCACCTTCTCCATTGCCGACGGTATCGCCTTCGGCTTCATCAGCTATGCTGCCATCAAAGTACTGTCCGGCCGCTTTGCCGACCTCAAGCCGGCAGTCGTGGTGATTGCTGCGCTGTGGGTCGTGAAACTGGCGATGTTCTAAGGCTGCAAGATGGAAAACCTCAGTAATCTGGATTACGCCAGCTACCTCAAGGGCTGGATTCGCACCGTGCCGAACTGGCCGCACGATGGCGTGATGTTCCGCGACATCACGCCGCTGCTGCAGAATCCGAAGACCTTCCGCGTGCTGATCGACATCTTCGTGCACCGCTACATGAACGAGAAGATCGACATGGTGGCGGGGCTGGATGCGCGCGGCTTCATCATCGGTTCGGTGCTGGCCTACGAGCTGAACGTCGGCTTCATCCCCATCCGCAAGAAGGGCAAGCTGCCCTACAACACGGTGGAGGAGGAGTACGAGCTGGAGTACGGCAACGCGGTGGTGGAGATGCACACCGATGCCTGCAAGCCGGGCGACCGCGTGGTGCTGGTGGACGACCTGATCGCCACTGGCGGCACCATGATGGCCGGCTACAAGCTGCTGCACCGCCTGGGCGCGGAGGTGGTGGAAACCGCCGCCATCATCGAGCTGCCGGAGCTGGGCGGCGGCAAGCTGATGCGCGATGCCAAGGTGCCGCTGTTCACCGTGTGCTCGTTCGACGGTCTGTAAGCCGGGTTGTCGGGGTAAAGCAAAGGCGCTGCAGATGCAGCGCCTTTTTTATTGCCAGGGTTGGCCGCAAGCATGCGGCCAACCCTGCGTGTGCCGGCAAGGTCAGAGCGTGAATCGCGCCAGCCTGGCCTGCAGCTCGTCAGCCAGGCGGCGCAGGTCGCTTACCGCGCTGTTGGCGTGCTGCAGTGAGGCGTCGGTGTCGGCGGTCATGGCGTGGATGTGGCCGACGTGGTGGGCGATTTCATGGCTGGCGCTGGACTGCGCGGCGGTGGCCTGGGCGATCTCGGTGACGGTGTGCAGGATGCCGCGGTTGTGCTCGCGAATCTGCTCGATGGCGCCGGCGGCGCGCTCGGCCAGGGTGACGCCGTTTTCCACCTGGCGGATGGCGGCATCCATGCTGTCGGCGGCGCTGGCGGTTTCCTCCTGGATCTGGCGGATGCTGCCGGCTATTTCCACCGTGGCGCCGGCGGTGCGCTCGGCCAGCTTGCGTACCTCGTCGGCCACCACAGCGAAGCCGCGGCCCTGCTCACCGGCGCGGGCGGCCTCAATGGCGGCGTTCAGCGCCAGCAGATTGGTCTGCTCGGCGATGTCCTTGATTACCTGCACGATGCCGCTGATCTGTTCGGAGCGGCCTTCCAGGTCGTTCAGCACCGAGCCGACGCTGCGGATGGTGCCGGCGATAAGGGAGATCTCGCGGGCGGTGGAGTGCACGCTGTCGGCCACCTGTTCCGCCTCGTCGCCGGCATGGTGCACCGCGCGCTCGGCCTGGTTGGCCGCATCGGCAATGCGGCTGATGCTGCTGGACAGCTCGGTGACGCTGCTGGCGGTGGAGGTGGCGGCGCGGGCCTGCTGGCCGGAGTGGGCGCTGATGTCGGTGGTCTTGCTGGCCAGGGCGGCCACGGCATCGTGTACCTGGTGGGTGCGCTCGCGCACTTCCAGCAGCATCTGGCGCAGCGACTGGCTGAAGCGGTTGAAGGCGCTGGCGGAAGCGCCGATTTCGTCCTGGCCGCTGATGCTCAGCTGGCGGGTGAGGTCGCCGTCGCCGCTGGACAGGTCGGTCAGCGCATGTTGCAGGCGCGACAGCGGGCTGATCAGCTTACCGAGCATCAGCCCCAGCGCCAGCAGGATCAGCGGCAGGGTGGCCAGGCTCAGCAGCGCGGACTTCAGCGTGGCGGCGCGCACATCGGCAAAGGCGCTGTCCAGCGGGATGGACAGGCGCAAGGCCCAGGGCTGGGCGGTGTTGCCCACCGGAACCGGCTGGATCAGCTGCAGCGTGTTGCCGCTGCGATAGTCGTAGCGCTTGCCGTTGCGGATGGCGTCGCGAGCGGCAGCCGGCAGGCTGGCGTCATTCTTGCCGACGCCCTGTTTGTCCGGGCCACCCAGCACCATGCCGTTGTTGGCGTACAGCGTCATGAAGCCATCGCCGTAGGGGTGTACGGCGGCAGCGGTTTCCTGCAGCTTGTCCAGCGCCATGTCGATGCCGGCCACGCCCAGGAACTGGCCGTCGCGGATGATGGGGTAGGACAGGGTAGCCATCAGGATGCGCACATCCTGGTCCAGGTAGGGCTGGGTCAGCACCGGCTGGCGTCGCGTCTTGGGCGCGGCGTAGTACTCGCTGCTGTCGGCGCCGTCGGCGCCCCACACCACGCCCTCCTTGCCTTCCTTGCGGTACCAGTACACCCCGGCGCGGCCGGCGGCGTCACTGTTGATCTTGCCCACGTACTCGGCGTCGCGCTTGTCCAGCGCATTGGGCTCCCACAGCACGAAGATGCCTACGGCGTTGGGGTGGTGTACCAGCAGGCGCTCGGTGGCATCGCTGACGACCTGGCGCGGTTCGCTGGCGCCGCTGCCCGGCAGCGCCTGCATGGCGGTGGCCAGGCTCTGTACGGCGATATAGCTATGCTCCAGCTGCATGCGCAGCTTGTTGGCCTCGCCCTCGGCCAGGGTGCGGGTTTGCTGCAGCACATCGGCTTCCGCCTGTTGCAGCGCCAGCCAGCTGTTGAGCCCGGTGATGGCGGCAAAGCCGGCGAGCACCAGCACTGCGGCGCCGATCAGCAGTTTTGCCTTGATGCTTCTGGCCATGCTGTCTCTCCGTGTTTAATTTATTTTCTGTCTTTGCCGTTGTTGGTAGCTGTTTTTGCCATTTATGTGCAAAAAATGACGAACAAAGTAAAAATATATTAAACACTAAGAGATTGTGCGCAAAGTGCTGCAAGTGCATGTTTAAAAAATAAAAGCCCCTTGCGGGGCTTTTGTGGTTTTCCTGCCGAGCAGCTCAGCTGACGCGGCTGATGTTGGCGCCTACACCGTTGAGCTTGGCCTCGATGTGCTCGTAGCCACGGTCCAGGTGGTAGATGCGGTCCACGGTGGTTTCACCTTCGGCCGCCAGGCCGGCAATCACCAGGCTGGCGGAGGCGCGCAGGTCGGTCGCCATTACCGTGGCGCCGGACAGCTTGTCCACGCCCTTGACGATGGCGGTGTTGCCTTCCACTTCGATGTTGGCGCCCATGCGGTTCAGTTCCGGCACGTGCATGAAGCGGTTCTCGAAGATGGTTTCGGTCATCACCGCCGCACCTTCGGCGATGGTGTTGAGCGTCATCATCTGCGCCTGCATGTCGGTAGGGAAGCCCGGATGCGGCATGGTGCGCACGTTGACGGCTTTCGGGCGGCGCTTCATGTCCAGCGAGATCCAGTCGTCGCCGCACTCCACCACGGCGCCGGTTTCCACCAGCTTGTCCAGGATCACGTCCATGGCGCGCGGCGCGGCATTGCGCAGCACCACGTGGCCCTGGGTCATGGCGGTGGCCACCAGGAAGGTGCCGGCCTCGATGCGGTCCGGCATCACCGAGTATTCGGCGCCGTGCAGGCGCGGTACGCCTTCCACGATCATCTTGTCGCTGCCGATGCCCTGGATACGGGCACCCATGGCGACCAGGCAGTTGGCCAGGTCCACCACTTCCGGCTCGCGCGCGGCGTTTTCCAGGATGGTGGTGCCTTCGGCCAGTGCGGCGGCCATCAGCAGGTTCTCGGTGCCGCCCACGGTGACCATGTCCATCACGATGTGCGCGCCACGCAGGCGCTTGGCCTTGGCTTTCACGTAGCCGTGCTCGATGGAGATCTCGGCACCCATGGCCACCAAGCCCTTGATGTGCTGGTCCACCGGGCGGCTGCCGATGGCGCAGCCGCCGGGCAGCGACACGGTGGCCTCGCCGTAGCGGGCCAGCATCGGGCCCAGTACCAGGATGGAGGCGCGCATGGTTTTCACCAGGTCGTACGGTGCCACCAGGGTGTCAAGGTTGGCCGCAGTGATTTCCACTTCGTGCACATTGTCGGTCATCACCCGCACGCCCATGCCCTGCAGCAGTTTCTGGGTGGTGAATACATCGCGCAGCATCGGTACGTTGGCGAGCTTGAGCGTGTCGGCGGTCAGCAGACCGGCGCACAGGATGGGCAGGGCGGCGTTCTTGGCGCCGGAGACACGGATCTCGCCGTTGAGCGGGCCGGTGCCGCCCTGGATTACCAGTTTGTCCATTATCGGGATTCAGCCTTGTTGTTGCGCCCACTCTTCGGGGCTCAGCGTTTTCATCGACAGCGCGTGGATTTCCGCACGCATGCGGTCGCCCAGCGCCTTGTAGACGAGTTGATGTCGCTGGACACGGTTGCGGCCGGAAAATTCCGGGCTGACGATAACTGCATCGAAATGGGTGCCGTCATCGCCGTTGACCTGGATGAAGTCGCAGGACAGGCCGGCGCTGATGACGTCCTGAATGTAATTTGCACTAACCATGGGAATATCCTGTCTGAAAGCGGTATCACGGGCGCCGGGCGGCAGTCTGCGCTGCACCGCGGCGCACTGGGGTTGTTATTGGCGTAATTTGTAGCCGCTGCGCAGCAAATGCAAGGCCCAGCCGGACAGTAGCAGGAAACTGCCACCCACCACGGCCGTGGCCAGCCACGGCGATACGTCGGCCTGGCCGAAGAAGCCGTAGCGGAAGCCGTCGATCATGTAGAACACCGGGTTCAGGTGCGATACGGCCTTCCACAGCGGCGGCAGGCCGGTGATGGAGTAGAACACGCCGGAAAGAAAGGTCAGCGGCATGATGATGAAGTTCTGGAACGCCGCCAGCTGGTCGAACTTGTCGGCCCAGATGCCGGCGATGATGCCGAGCGTGCCCAGCACGCCGCAGCCCAGTGCGGCGAAGATCAGCACCCACAGCGGGTTGGCCGGCAGCGGCAGGCCGAACCAGGCGGTAACCAGCAGCACGCCGCTGCCCACCACCATGCCGCGCACCACGGCTGCCAGTAGGTAGGCGGCGAAGAATTCCAGCGGCGACAGCGGCGGCAGCAGCAGGAACACGATGTTGCCGGTGATCTTGGACTGGATCAGGCTGGAGGAGCTGTTGGCAAACGCGTTCTGCGCCATGCTCATCATCGCCAGACCTGGAATCAGGAAGGCGGTGTAGCTCACGCCCGGGTAGGCTTCCACGTGGCGCGACAGCACGTGCGAGAAGATCAGCTGGTACAACAGTGCGGTGAGCACCGGCGCCGCCACGGTCTGGAACGCTACCTTCCAGAAGCGCAGGATCTCTTTCTTGAACAGGGTCATGAAGCCTTGCATCAGTTCTTTGCTCCGTTCATCAGTTCCACGAACACCTGTTCCAGGTCGGTTTCGTGCACCGACAGTTCGCGTACTTCCACGCCGGCCAGGCGCAATTCACGCAGCACCTCTTCCAGACGGCCGATTTCCGGCAGGGTAAGCAGCTGGCGGCCGTCGGTTTCGCGGGCCTGGAAGCTTGCGGCCAACGTTGCCGGCAGCGGCGCGGACAGCTTCAGCGCGATCTCGCGGCTGGCACTGCGCGCCAGCAGTTTGTCCTTGGCCTCCAGCGCGATCAGGCGGCCCTTTTTCATCATGGCGATGCGGCTGCACAGTGTTTCGGCTTCTTCCAGGTAATGGGTGGTGAGCACGATGGTGTGGCCGGCGTCGTTCAGTTCCTGCACGAAGCTCCACAGGCTCTGGCGCAGTTCCACGTCCACGCCGGCGGTGGGCTCGTCCAGCACGATGACCGGCGGGCGGTGCACCAGTGCCTGCGCCACCATCACCCGGCGCTTCATGCCACCGGACAGCGCGCGCATATTGGTGGCGGCCTTGTCGGTGAGGCCGAGCTTGAACAGCAGCTCGTCGATCCAGGCGTCGTTATTGCGGATGCCGAAGTAGCCGGACTGGAAGGTGAGGGTCTCGCGTACGGTGAAGAACGGGTCGAACACCAGTTCCTGCGGCACCACGCCCAGCTTCATGCGCGCGGCGCGGGTGTCGCTCACCGCATCGTGGCCCATGATGCGGATGCGGCCGCTGTCCGGGCGGGACAGGCCGCCCATGGCGGAAATCAGCGTGGTTTTGCCGGCGCCGTTGGGGCCGAGGAGGGCGAAGAACTCGCCGTGTTCTACAGTAAAGCTGATGTCATCCAGGGCCTGCAGCGTGCCGAAACGCTTGCTGACCGACTCGATGCTGATCGCGTGGCTCATGCGGTGATCTGGCTGTCAAAGCGGGAAAGCCCGGCAGTATACGCGAATCAGTCGTTGCCTGCAGGAGCGTCAAGCCAGCAGTTGTCCTGGAAAATCCCGACAAAATAAGGGCTTAACAGCTTGGTGATATGTTGCTGAACAGTGTTGTCTTCGATATTGATCATCCAGCTGTGGCAAAGCCCGCCATACAGCGAGTGCAAACCCAGTGCCGCCAGTTGCGGCTGGACGCCGGCGCGCAGCTGGCCGGCGGCCGCGGCCTCCTCCAGTACCTGCTGCAGCTTGGCTTGTTTTTCCAGGTTCCAGCTGATCTGTTCCAGCAGCAGCGGCGCCATTTCGCCCACCTGTTCGCAGCCGATATGGTGGATGGCGCAGATGCGGCGCATGCGCTCGTTGTTGTGCACCAGATCGAACAGGGCCAGGGCGTGGCGCCATAGCCGGGCGGCCGGGGTATAGCGCCGGTCATGCAGCGCGACCTCCATGGCTTGCAGCTCGGGCTTGATGCGGTCGCAAATGGCGGTGAACAGGTCCAGCTTGTTGGCAAAGTGCCAGTAGATGGCGCCGCGGGTCAGGCCGGCTGCCGCGGCGATTTCGGCGAGCGAAGTCGCCGCCACGCCCTGTTCGTGGAACACGCGCTCGGCGGTATCCAGCAGCAGGTGGCGGGTCAGTTCAGCTTCTTCTCTAGTCTTGCGGGCCATGATGGTGACAGGGTTTTTGCGGCGGGCGTAAGCATAGCGCAAAGCGTGCTTCGTGCTGCCGACAGATTTACATACGTACGTGAATGTATGTATTATTCGCCATTATTGCCAAGCTGCCAATGTCCTTTTTGTCACTACCGACCCCCACTGGCTAGTGATATGTTCCTGGCATTGTGAATGCCAGTGTGGCACTGGCCATTATCTGCACTAGTTTGAACAAGACGGCTTCGCCGCAGCGACAGACTCCGTACACACCGATTCAACAAAAGCAATATCAGGACCCTCACCATCAAGGAGCCTTACGTGATAACCATCAAGCCCCTACACACGCTTGCCCTTGTGCCGCTGGCCGTGCTGTTGGCCGCATGCGGCCAACAGCAGGCACAGCATGCCGGCATGGGCGGCAACATGCCACCGATGCCGGTGACCACCGTGGCCATGCAGCCGGCGGACGTGCCGGTAAGCGCCGAATACGTGGCGCAGACCAGCGGCTCGCGCGAAGTGGAAGTACGCGCCCGCGTGTCCGGTATCCTGCAAAAGCGTACCTATACCGAAGGTTCGGCGGTGAAGGCCGGCGACCTGCTGTTCCAGATCGACCCGGCGCCGTACCTGGCGGCGGTAGAGCAGGCCGATGCCTCGCTGAAGCTGCAGGAGGCCAACCTGATCCGTGCACAGCAGGATTACGACCGGGTACTGCCGCTGTTCAAGGAAAACGCCGTCAGCCAGAAAGACCGCGACGATGCGGTGGCTGCGCTGGCCACCGCCAAGGCGTCGGCCGCGGCCGCGCGTGCGGCGCTGAAGACCGCGCAGATCAACCTGGGTTACACCCGCGTCACCGCGCCGATTTCCGGCGTCACCAGTGCCGAGGTGCGTTCCGAGGGCAGCCTGGTGCAGTCGGGCGAAGGCACGCTGCTGACCAAGATCTCGCAGCTGGAGCCGATCTACGTGAAGTTCTCGCTGTCCGACAACGACCTGCTGAAGAGCCAGAATCTGGTAGCCAGCGGCAAGCTGCGCCTGCCGCCGGGCGGCCACTACCGCGTGGCGCTGAAGCTGCCGGACGGCAGCCTGTATGACCGCGAAGGGGTGATCGATTTCGCCGACCGCGTCATCGACCCGGCTACCGGCACCTCGGCTACCCGTGCCACCTTCGCCAACCCGAAAGGCGTGCTGCGTCCGGGCCAGTTCGTGCGCGTGCAGCTCAAGGGCGCCACCCGCGTCGGCGCACTGGTGGTGCCGCAGCAGGCGGTACTGTCCACCCAGCAGGGCAAGATGGTGTGGGTAGTGGGCAAGGACAACAAGGTGGAGCCGCGTCCGCTGCAAGTGGCGGACAGCACCGCCGTCAGCGGTGGTTTCATCGTGGAGAGCGGCCTGAAAGCGGGTGACCAGGTGATCGTGGACAACCTGATCAAACTGCGTCCGGGCGCGACCGTTGCACCGCACGCCGGCCAGGCCGCTCCGGCCCCGGCGCAGGGTTAAGGCGGGGGAACCGACACCATGTTTTCTGCCTTTTTCATTCGTCGGCCGATCTTCGCCTCGGTATTGTCCATCGTCATCGTGCTGGCCGGCTTCTTCGGCATGCGCTCGCTGCCGATCGAGCAGTACCCGCAGATCGTGCCGCCATCGGTGGCGATTACCACCGCTTACCCGGGCGCTTCCGCCGAAGTGATCGCCGAAACCGTGGCTTCGCCACTGGAGCAGGCCATCAACGGCGTGGACGACATGCTGTACCTGCAGTCGTCCAGCTCCAGTAACGGCCGGCTCACGGTAACGGTCACTTTCAAGATCGGCACCAACCCCGACCAGGCCGCCATCAACGTCAACAACCGCGTGCAGTCGGCACTGTCCTCGCTGCCGGAAGAAGTGCGGCGCCAGGGCGTGAACGTGCGCAAGCAGGCGGCCACCTTCCTGCAGGTGGTGGCGCTGTATTCGCCCGACCAGCGTTTCGACACCCTGTTCATGAGCAACTATGCGCTGCTGAACGTGGTGGACGAGCTCAAGCGTATTCCGGGTGTGGGCCAGGTGACCAACTTTGCCGGCCAGGACTACGCGATGCGTATCTGGCTGAAGCCGGATCGTCTGGCACAGCTGGGCATGACGCCGACCGACGTGGCCAAGGCGATCCGCGAGCAGAACGCGCAGTTCGCGGTGGGCAAGATCGGCGCCACGCCGACCGAAGGCAAGCCTGACTTCACCTACACCATCACCACCAAGGGCCGCTTCACCGACGTGGCCGAGTTCGAGAACATCATCCTGCGTGCCGGCAGCGAAGGCGCCAAGGTACGCTTGAAGGATGTGGCTCGGGTGGAGCTGGGGGCGCTGTCCTACGACTTCTTCGGCCGCTACAACGGCAAGTCGACCATCCCTATCGGTATCAACCTGGCGCCGGGCGCCAACCAGCTGGATACCGCCAAGGCGGTGGAAGCCAAGATGGCCGAGCTGTCCACCCGCTTCCCGCAGGGTCTGTCCTACGTGATTCCGTATGACACCACCCGTTTCGTGGAAGTGTCGATTCACGAGGTGGTGCAGACGCTGTGCGAGGCGATGATCCTGGTATTCGCCGTGGTGTACCTGTTCCTGCAGAACTGGCGCGCCACGCTGATTCCTGGCCTGGCGGTGCCGGTGTCCATCATCGGTACCTTTGGCGGCATGTATCTGCTGGGCTATTCCATCAACACGCTGACGCTGTTTGGCATGGTGCTGGCCATCGGTATCGTGGTGGATGACGCCATTGTGGTATTGGAGAACGTCGAGCGCATCATGATGCAGGAGGGCAAGCCACCGTACGAGGCCACCCTGCAGGCAATGAAGGAAGTAAGCGGCCCGGTAGTGGCCATCGTGCTGGTGTTGTGTGCGGTGTTCATCCCGGTGGCCTTCCTTGGCGGTATCGCCGGCGAGATGTATCGCCAGTTCGCCATCACCATTGCCATTTCGGTAACCATTTCCGGCATCGTGGCGCTGACGCTGACCCCGGCCCTGTGCGCGCTGATGCTCAAGCCGGAGCACCAGCACAGCAACCGCTTCTTCGATGCGTTCAACCACCTGTTCGAGCGCCTCACCGGCCGTTACAGCCGTGGCGTGGCCTTCCTGCTGCGCCGCGCGGTGCTGGCCATGATGATCTTCGGTGTGCTGATCGGTGCTTCGGTATGGCTGTTCAAGCTGGTGCCGACCTCGCTGGCGCCGGATGAAGATCAGGGTTACATCATTGCTGCCACCATCCTGCCGGACGGCGCGGCCATCAACCGCACGCTGGACGTGATGAACCGCTTCGACAAGCAGATTGCGGCCAACCCTGCGGTGAAGGACGTGATGAGCTTTGCCGGCTTCGACATTCTGTCCGGTTCCAACCGCAGCAACACCGGCGTGACCTTCATCACCCTCAAGCCATGGGACGAGCGCAAGACGCCTGGCCTGTCGGCGCAGGCAGTGGTGGGGGACGTGTTCGGCAAGGGCATGCGCGTACCGGAAGGCCTGGTACTGGCATTCAACCCGCCGCCGATCTCCGGCATGTCGTCCACCGGCGGTTTCGAAGCCTATCTGCAGAACCGTGCCGGTGCATCGGCCGGCGACCTGGCTGGCATGGCGCAGAAGCTGATGCTGGCGGCCAGCAAGCGGCCGGAACTGGCCGGGGTGCAGACCACCTTCTCCGCCAACGTGCCGCAGCTGAACGTGAAGCTTGACCGCGACAAGGCCAAGGCGCTGGGTGTGGCGGTGAGCGATGTGTTCGATGCCATGAGCAGTACCTTCGGCTCGCTGTACGTTAACGACTTCAGCAAGTTCGGCCGCATCTTCACCGTGCAGCTGCAGTCCGAGGCGGCCTACCGCAGCAGCGTGTCCGACATGGCCAATGTGTTCGTGCGTTCCAGCAGCGGGCAGATGGTGCCGCTGACTTCGCTGGTGACAGTGGAGCAGACCACCGGTCCGGAGATCGTCGAGCGCTTCAACGCCTTCCCGGCAGCCAAGTTCGTGGGCGGCCCGGCACCGGGCTACAGCTCGGGCCAGGCGCTGGCGGCCATGGAGCAGGTGGCGCAGGAAGTGCTGCCGGAAGGCTACACCCTGGCGTGGACCGGTTCGGCGTTCCAGGAAAAATCCACCGGCGGTTCGTCCTCCATGGTGTTCGTGGTGGCGCTGATCATGGTGTTCCTGATCCTGGCGGCGCAATATGAGCGCTGGAGCCTGCCGATTGCGGTGCTGACCGCGGTGCCGTTCGCGGTGTTCGGCGCGCTGCTGGCAACCTGGCTGCGCGGCCTCGCCAACGACGTGTACTTCCAGGTGGCGCTGGTGACGCTGATCGGTCTGGCGGCCAAGAACGCGATTCTGATCGTGGAATTCGCGGTACTGAAGATGGAGGAGGGCATGAGCCTGTCGCAGGCAGCCATTGAGGCGGCCAAGCTGCGCTTCCGCCCCATCGTGATGACCTCGCTGGCCTTCATTCTGGGTTGTGTGCCGCTGGCCATCTCCAGCGGTGCCGGCTCCGCCAGCCGCCATGCCATCGGTACCGGCGTGATCGGCGGTATGTTGGCCGCAACCTTTATTGCCGCGCTGTTCATCCCGCTGTTCTTCAAACTGATCATGCAACTGAGCCAAGGCAAACAGAAAAAGGAAGGAGCCGAGCATGAAGCCTAAACACGCCCTGATGCCGCTAATGGTGGCGCTGGCGCTGTCCGGCTGCGCCGCGGTCGGCCCGGATTACCAGCGCCCGGCGCTGGAGTTGCCGGCCGGCCAGCAGGTGGCCAAGGTGGATGCCCGCTGGTGGCAGAGCTTTGGCGATGCCCACCTCAACGCGCTGATCGACGAAGCGCTGCAGTACAACCGCGATCTGCGCCAGGCTGGCGCCCGCGTCGAGGAGGCTGCCGCCTCGCTGGACAGCGCACGTGCCAGCCGCCTGCCGCAAGTCACCGCCAATGCCGGTGCCGCCCGTGCCCGTACCTCGCAGTACAGCAGCGGGGCCGGCGCCATCGGCGACCAGTACAGCGCCTCGCTGAATGCCAGCTGGGAGCTGGATCTGTGGGGCAAGCTGTCGCGCCAGCGCGAAGCGGCTGCGGCCAACCTTGCGGCCAGCGAGTACGGCCTGGATGCGGTGCGGCTGTCGCTGGCCGCACAGGTCAGCGATGCCTACTTCCAGCTGCTGGCCTTCGATAGCCAGCTGGCGGCGGCGCAGGCCACGCTGAAGGGGCGCGAGGACAGCTTCACGCTGCGCCAGAAGCGCTTCAACGGCGGCATGACTTCCGAGCTGGAACTGAAGCAGGCCGAGGCCGAGCTGGCTGCCGCGCAGGCGGCGGTGCCCAAGCTGGCGCAGGCGGTGGACAAGAGCGAGCATGCGCTGGCGGTGCTGGTGGGGCGTTCGCCGCGCCAGCTGATGCAGCAACCGGTGCGTGGCCAGCTGCAGGACAGCCTGGTCGAGGTGCCCTCGGTGCCAGCCGATCTGCCGTCCGACCTGCTGCTGCGCCGCCCGGATATCGCGGTGGCCGAGCAGCAGCTGATCGCTGCCAACGCCCGCATCGGCGTGGCACGTGCTGCCTACTTCCCCAGCATCGGCCTGTCTGCCGGCATCGGCAGCGAAAGCTTCAAGCTGTCGCAGTTGTTCAGCGGCCCGGCGCAGATGTGGAGTTTTGCCGGCAACCTGGCCGCGCCGATCTTCAATAACGGCGCCATCGCCGCCGACGTTTCCGCCGCCACTGCGCGGCAGAAGCAGGCGCTGGCCGGTTACGAGAAGGCGGTGCAGTCGGCCTTTGCCGACACCCTGGATGCGCTCACCGCAGTGCGTAGCAGCCGCGAAACTGAGCTGGCCCAGCGCAAGCAGCTGGATGCCGTGCGCGAAGCGTTCCGCCTGGCGCGGCTGCGCTACGACAACGGCTACAGCAGCTATCTGGAAGTACTGGATGCCGAGCGCAGCGTGTTCCAGCTGGAGCAGTCGCTGGCCGACGCCCGCCTGGCACGGCTGCAGGCAGCGGTCGGGCTGTATACCGCCCTGGGCGGCGGCTGGCAGGGTAACTGACGCCGTTTGCAGCAAAGACAAGGCCACCGCATTGCGGTGGCCTTTTGGTTGCAGATCAGCTATCTCGTTCTGGTGCTGCCGGAGCCGGCAGAACCGGGCCGCTCCAGCCAGGTACCTGCATCGGCAGCCTTCCCGTTTACATGACAAAGCCCTTCCGCTACGCGCAAGGGCTTTGTTAACAATAAGGGCACCGCATTGCGGTGGCCTTTTGGCATGGAGTGTGATGCGGCTTATTGCGCGGCGGAGGCGGCTGCAGGTGCTGCGGCCGCCGGTGCCGATGCCGCGGGGGCCGAGGCGTCCGGGCTCACCAGATCGTCGATATTGTCGCTGTCGGCAGGCGTCGCACCAGGCGTGGCAGGCGTATCGCCCTGCTGGGCGCCAGCCGGCTGGTAGCCTACCTGGGTATTGCGGTACTGCAACCAGGCATCGCGCATATAGCTGTACGGATCCAGCGCCGCCTGCTGCAGGGTGTCGTCCAGGCCCAGGATCTGTTCGCGGTTGCTGACACCCTTGACCACGTTGGCCACGTTACGCTCCGACTGGCTGTGGAACACGAGCCTGTGCGGGTCGGCAATGGTCATGTTGGCGGCGGTGCTCAGGCCGTCACGGATGGTGGACGGGCCAAACAGCGGCAGCACCAGGTAGCTGCTGTTCTTCCAGCCGTAGTGCGCCATGGTGTCGCCCAGCGTGGCCGGGTCGCGCTTGAGCCCCATCGGCGTGGCGATATCGATCAGCCCGAACAGGCCGAAGGTGCTGTTGAAGGTGACGCGCATCATATCGTTGAGCGTCTTCTTGCCCTCGAGCTGTGCACCGTGGTTCACCATGCTGTAGACGTCTTCCAGGTTATGGAAGAAGTTGCTGACGCCGGTGCGTACCGGCTGCGGGGTAATGAAGCGGTAGCCTTCCGCCGCCGGCTTCATTACATAGCGATCCGCCTTGTCGTTGAACTGGTAGATGGCCCGGTTCATCGGCTCCAGCGGGTCCTGCGGGTTGCTCGGGTGAGTGGCACAGGCGGCCAGCAACAGGCAGCCGGCCAGCGGCAGGGCGGTACGCGTTTTCATTCTTGTTCTCCAGGCATGCCCAGCAAGCCAGCCACGCCATACAGCTGTGCCTGGCTTGCCAGCGATGCCGGCAGATGCTGCAACACGAGTTCCCCGCCACGCTGCTGCTGCTGGCGCAGTGCGCCCAGCAGCATGGCCAGCGCCGCGGCATCGGCCTTGTCCACGGCAGACAGGTCAAGGCGCAGCTTGCCGCCCTGCATTGCCTGCATCAGTTGCGGCTGGATGCCGGCAACGGTGTCCATGTCGAGGATGCCGCTCAGGGCCAGCTGGCCGTCGGCGGGGCGGGAGAGACTCATGCCGGTTTACCGTTGGTGTCGTTCTTGTCTTTCAGCTGCTTGATCAGGCCGTCGATGCCGTTCTTGCGGATCTCTTCGCCGAACTGGGTGCGGTACACGGTAACCAGGCTGGCGCCTTCCACGCTGACGTTGAAGATCTTCCAGCCCTGGCTGCCCTTGTACAGGGTGTAGTCGATGCTGACGTTCTTCTTGTCGGCATTGCCCGGCAGGGTCACTTCGGATTTCACCACCGCTTCACGGCCACCGTTGTTGAACTGGGCAGTCGGCTTCACGTCGATCTGCGCGCTCTTGAAACGCACCATGGTGGAGGAGTAGGTGCGCACCAGCAGGGTCTTGAACTGGGTGGCCAGCTGTTCCTGCTGCGCAGGGTTGGCCGCACGCCAGTCCTTGCCTACCGCCAGCGCGGTCATGCGGGTGAAGTCGATCAGCGGCAGCACCATGGTTTCCACCTGCTCGCGTACCTGGCGGGTGTTCTTGCCGTTTTCCTTCTTCAGGATGTCCATCGCCTTTTGCGAGGTGTCCTGTACCAGGGCAACGGGTTCTTCGGCAGCCAGGGCCGGGGCGGCCAGGCCAAGCAACAGCAGCAGGGAGGTAAGCAGCTTTTTCATGATGTGTATCTTTCTGGATTATGGGTGTTTCAAGTTACTGGCTCTGGCTGGCATCGCCACCAGTTTTTTGTGCCGGCTTGTCGGAGAAGCTGGTCATGAACTTGCCGATCAGCTGTTCCAGCACCATCGCCGACGAGGTGATGGTGATGTGGTCGCCGCTCTTCAGGTTGTCCGGGTCACCGCCCTGGGTCAGGCCGATGTATTGCTCGCCCAGCAGGCCGGCGGTGAGGATCTCGGCGCTGGTATCGCGGCTGAACTGGTACTTGCTGTCCAGGGTGAGGGTAACGTCGGCCACGTAGCGCTTGGTATCCAGCGCGATATTGCTGACGCGGCCAACCACCACGCCGGACGATTTCACCGGTGCCTTCACCTTCAAACCGCCGATATTGTCGAAGTCGGCAACCAGGGTATAGGTGTTGCTGGCGCTCTGCGGGGTGAGATTGGCCACTTTCAGCGACAGGAAAGTGACGGCCGCAATGCCAAGCGCAACAAACAGACCAACCCACAAATCAATAGTAGAACGTTTCATTTCGTGTTGATTCCTAGAACATGAAGGCCGTCAGGATGAAATCCAGCGCCAGGATGACCAGCGCAGACGTCACCACGGTGCGGGTGGTGGCGGACGAGACGCCGGCCGCGGTGGGCGTGGCGTCGTAGCCTTCGAAAACGGCAATCAGGGTAACGGCCATGCCGAAGAACAGGCTCTTGATCAGGCCGTTGACTACGTCGGAGTGCAGGTCGACGTTGCTTTGCATCTGCGACCAGAAGGTGCCCTTGTCCACGCCTATCATCACCACGCCTACCAGGTAGCCGCCGAAGATACCCATCACGTTGAAGATGGCGGCCAGGATGGGCATGGAGATCACGCCGGCCCAGAAGCGCGGCGCCACGACGCGGGCGAGGGGGTTCACCGCCATCACGCTCATGGCTTCCAGCTGTTCGGTGGCCTTCATCAGGCCGATTTCGGCGGTCATCGCCGAGCCGGAACGGCTGGCGAACAGCAGCGCCGCCAGCACCGGGCCCAGTTCGCGCAGTAGCGACAGCGCCACCAGCGCGCCCAGTGCGTCGGAGGAGCCGAAGCGCGCCAGGGTGTTGTAGCCCTGCAGGCCCAGCACCATGCCGACGAACAGGCCGGACACCACGATGATGATCAGCGACAGCACGCCGGAGAAATACACCTCGCGGATGGTGAGCTGGAAGCGCAGCAGGCTCTGGCCGGAGTTGAGCAGGATGGCCAGCAGGAAGCGGCTGGCAAAGCCCAGGCGCCAGATGGCGTTGATTACCAGCGCGCCCAATTGGCGGAACGGGGAGAGCAGTTGTTCCATCAGGCGTTCCCCCGCAGGCCGAAAGACTGTGCCAGCGACTCGGTGGCCGGGTAGGCAAAATGCACCGGGCCATCCGGCTCGCCGGTGACGAACTGCGCCAGCCACGGCGATTCGGCGTGGCGCACCTGTTGCGGCGTGCCCTCGGCCACGATGCGGCCGTTGGCGACGAAATACACGTAATCGACGATGTCCAGCGACTTGTGCACGTCGTGGGTGACCATGATGGAGGTGGTGCCCAGCGCGTCGTTGAGCTTCTTGATCAACAGCGCGATGGTGCCCAGCGAAATCGGGTCGAGGCCGGTGAACGGCTCGTCGTACAGCATCAGCTGCGGGTCGAGCGCGATGGCGCGCGCCAGCGCGATGCGGCGTGCCATGCCGCCGGACAGCTCGGCCGGCATCAGGCCCTCGGTGCCGCGCAGGCCGACGGCGGCCAGCTTGAGCAGCACCAGGTCGCGGATCACGCTTTCCGGCAGGCGGGTAAGCTCGCGCAGCGGAAACGCCACGTTGTCGAATACGGAAAGGTCGGTAAACAACGCACCGAACTGGAACAGCATGCCCATGCGGCGGCGGTGCTGGTACAGCTCGGCATTGCCCATGCGGCCAACGTCATGGCCATCCACCAGCACCTCGCCGTGCTGGGCGCGGATCTGGCCGGATATCAGGCGCAGCAGCGTGGTCTTGCCGCTACCGCTGCCACCCATGATGGCAATCAGCTTGCCGCGCGGAATCGACAGCGACACATCCTGCAGGATGGGGCGGTCGTTGTAGGCGAAGCTGACGTTGCGAAGGGTGATGAAACTGTCGGAAGACACAAATCAGTCCTGTGTGTACACAAAAACAGGGAGCCGCAATCACGACTCCCTGTTCGCATTTTATCCGCCTTGTGTGCGGTGCGCCAAATGCCAATGCGCTAATCCTGTTGGAAAAATGTTACCGGGGGTGACAAATTTTCTGATCAAGCCGTAGCAGATCAAGGATTTTCCGGCTGGACTCAGACGCCGCGCAGCAGATCGTTGATGCTGGTCTTGCTGCGGGTCTGCGCATCCACCTTCTTCACGATCACCGCGCAGTACAGGCTGTGGCTGCCATCCTTGGACGGCAGGCTGCCGGATACCACCACCGAGCCCGGCGGAACCTTGCCGTAGTGCACTTCGCCGGTTTCGCGGTCGTAGATCTTGGTGGACTGGCCGATGAACACGCCCATGGAGATCACCGAGCCTTCGCCCACGATCACGCCTTCCACCACTTCGGAACGGGCGCCGATAAAGCAGTTGTCCTCGATGATGGTCGGGTTGGCCTGCAGCGGCTCCAGCACGCCGCCGATGCCCACGCCGCCGGACAGATGCACGTTCTTGCCGATCTGGGCGCAGCTGCCCACGGTAGCCCAGGTATCCACCATGGTGCCTTCATCGACGTAGGCGCCGATGTTGACGAAGGATGGCATCAGCACGGTGTTCTTGGCCACGAAGCTGCCCTTGCGCGCTACGGCGCCCGGCACGGCGCGGAAGCCGGCGTCGCGGAACTGCTGTTCGTGCCAGTCGCCGAACTTGGTGTCCACCTTGTCGAAGTAGCGGCTCACGCCGTCGTCCATCACTTCGTTGTCGCGGATGCGGAACGACAGCAGCACTGCCTTCTTCACCCACTGGTTGACGACCCATTCGCCGTCGATCTTCTCGGCAACGCGCAGGTGGCCGTTGTCCAGTTCGGTGATCACCTGCTCGATGGCGGCTTTCAGTTCCGGCGATACGCTGGACGGGGTGATGTTGGCGCGGTCTTCGAACGCGGCCTCGATGATGGGCTGGATCGGGTGCATGTGGTTGAGTCCTTTACTTATATGAATCGTTGTCATGGGGGTATCCGGTGAGTGTTCAGCGTACAAAGTGTTCGATGCGCCCGGCCGCAGCCACGCATTCGGCCAGCGGCGCCACCAGCGCCAGGCGTACGCGGCCGGCGCCGGGGTTCACGCCGTGGGCATCGCGTGCCAGGAAGCTGCCGGGCAGCACGGTAATGTGTTCGCGGGCAAACAGCTCGCGGGCGAAGGCGGCATCGTCGCCGCCGGGCACTTCCGCCCACAGGTAGAAGCCGGCGTCCGGGCGGCTCACCGGCAAGACCTTGCCGATGCGCTCGGTCACCGCGGCGAACTTGGCGGCGTAGGCGGCGCGGTTCTCCACCACGTGCGCTTCGTCGTTCCAGGCGGCGATGCTGGCTTCCTGCACGGTCTGGCTCATGGCGCTGCCGTGGTAGGTGCGGAACAGCAGGAATTTTTCCAGGATGGCGGCATCGCCGGCCACGAAGCCGGAGCGCAGCCCCGGCGCATTGGAACGCTTGGACAGGCTGGTGAACATTACCAGGCGCTCGTGGCCGCGGCCCAGCAGGCGTGCGGCTTCCAGGCCGCCCAACGGCGGGGTGTCGAAATAGATCTCGGAATAGCACTCGTCACTGGCGATGACGAAGCCGTAGCGGTCGGACAGCGCGAACAGCTCGCGCCAGTCATCCAGCGACATCACCGCGCCGGTGGGGTTGCCCGGGCTGCACACGATCACCACCTGGGTGCGGCGCCAGATTTCCTCGCTGACACTGCCCCAGTCCGGCTGGAAACGGTTGGCCGCAACACAGTTCACGTAATGGGGAACTGCCCCGGCGAGCAGTGCGGCGCCTTCATAAATCTGGTAGAAGGGATTGGGCGAAATCAATACCGGTTGCGTTTCGCCACGCGGGTCGATGACTGCCTGCACGAAGGAAAACAGCGCTTCGCGGCTGCCGCACACCGGCAGCACTTCGCGCGCCGGGTCCACCGTTACCTGGTAGCGGCGTTGCAGCCAGTTGGCGCAGCTGCGGCGCAGCGACTCGCTACCCAGCGTGGCGGGGTAGGCGGCTAGGCCGTCCAGGGCATTGATCAGTGCCTGTTTCACCACTTCCGGTGTCGGGTGTTTGGGCTCGCCGATGGACAGGTTGATGTGTGGCTTGTCCGCCGGTGGCGTCACGCCGGCCAACAGTTGGCGCAGGCGCTGGAACGGGTAAGGGTGCAGCAGGTCGAGATGCGGATTCAACGCGATTTCCTTGCAAGGATTTGCGGTGCAACAAAAACAGCAATATTAAGAAAACACTATGGATTTTGTAAAACAAAAGCTGCTTGCCGTCAGCTGTGCAATTACCACGGCACTGGTATGGGGATTGATGTGGTACCCGTTCCGCCACCTGCATGGTGTCGGCTTCACCACTGCCGCCACCTCGTTGTCGGTGTATATCGTCGCCACCGTGGCAGGCGTCATCATCTATCGCGAGGTGTTCCGCCGCGAGGCGCGATTCGAACCGATCTTGCTGCTGCTCGCCTTCCTGTATGGCTGGTGCAATTTTGCCTACACCTGGGCGGTGGCCGAGGGCGAGGTGATGCGCGTGCTGCTGCTGTTCTACCTGTCGCCGCTGTGGAGCGCGCTGTTCTCGCGCCTGCTGCTGCACGAGCGGCTCAGCCGCATCGGCTGGCTGGTGGTGGCGATGTCGCTGCTGGGGCTGGTGGTGATCCTGTACCGCCCCGGCCTGTTCAACGGGCAGTTCTTCTCCAGCCGTGCCGACTGGCTGGCGCTGTCCGGCGGCATCAGCTTCGCGCTGGGCAATGTGCTGTCCAAGCGTGCGCACGGCCTGCCGGTGGCGCTGAAATCGGCGATGGTGTGGCTGGGCGTGGCCGGCTGCGGGCTGGTGTCGCTGCTGTGGCGCGGCCAACTATGGCACGAGATGTCGCAGCTGCTGCAGCCGGATGTGCTGTTCATCGTTCTGGCGCTGGGCGCCACCCTGCTGGCTACCAGCATCATCTCGCTGCACGGGCTGTCCATCCTGCCGGCTACCCAGGTGATGACGCTGATGCTGCTGGAACTGGTGTTCGCCGCCATTTCCGCCTACTTCCTCGCCGGCGAGGCGATGAAGACGCAGGAGCTGATCGGCGGGCTGCTGATCGCCAGTGCCAGCCTGATGTCCGGGCGTATCGTGCAGAAGAAGCCGGCCGCGGCGGCGGTGATGGCGGCGGCTACCGATCACTGAAGCAGGAGGCAGCATGTTGATACGCAAGATGACGGAGGCGGATTTTCAGCGCTTCTGGCCGGTGTTCCAGGGCGTGATCGCGGCGCAGGATAGCTACGCCTTTGCGCCGGACATGACGCTGCAGCAGGGCTGGCAGCTGTGGGGCGAGCTGCCGCTGCAGACCTGGGTGGCAGAGGACGACGGCGAGCTGCTGGGCAGCTATTTCCTGAAAGCCAATGCCGCCGGGCCCGGCAGCCATGTTGCCAACTGCGGCTACATGGTGTCGCCGGCGGCGCGCGGGCGCGGCATTGCCGCGGCCATGTGCGAGCACTCGCAGCAGCAGGCGCGCGAGGCCGGCTTTCTGGCGATGCAGTTCAACAGCGTGGTGGCCAGCAACAAGGTGGCGGTGGCGCTGTGGCAGAAGCTCGGCTTTGCCATTGTCGGCCGCGTGCCGCTGGCCTACCGGCATCGCGAGCTGGGCCTGGTGGACATCCTGGTCATGCACAAGCAGCTGGGCTGAGAGCGGTCGCGGCTTGACGCCGGCCGGTGCGTGGCGGCACAATCCGTTCAATATTTTCATTATTGTCGAAATATGGAATCAACACTTGTCGTCAGGATGTTGGCCGCATTGGCGCAGGAAACACGGCTGGCGGTTTTTCGCCAGTTGGTGGAGGCCGGCCCGGCCGGGCGTGCCGCCGGCGAGCTGGCCACGGCGCTGGATTGCGCGCCGGCCACGCTGTCCTTCCATCTCAAGGAACTGGTGCATGCCGGGCTGATCGCCGGCCGGCAGGAAGGCCGCTTCGTGATCTATGCGGCCAACTTTGCCGCCATGAACGGCCTGCTGGGTTACCTCACCGATAACTGCTGCCAGGCATCGCCGGCCGACGGCTGCGGCTGCTGAACAGGAGAGCTGTCATGAAACGCATGCATATTCACGTCGCGGTGGATGATCTGGCTGCCAGCATCCGCTTTTACAACGCCTTGTTCGGTGCCGAGCCAACGGTGCACAAGCCGGATTACGCCAAGTGGATGCTGGACGACCCGCGGGTCAACTTCGCCATCAGCCAGCGCGGTGCCCGGCCAGGGCTGGATCACCTGGGCATCCAGACGGAAAGCGCCGAGGAACTGGCAGAGCTGAAGCAGCGCATCGATGCCGCCGGCCTGGCGGCGCTGAGCGAGGAGGGGACCACCTGCTGTTACGCGGTATCCGACAAGCACTGGCTGCAGGACCCGTCCGGCATCGCCTGGGAGAGCTACCACACGCTGGACACGGCGCCCACCTACAACACCGCGCCGGCTGCCGTTGCGGCCAACCCCGACAGCTGCTGCGCCCCCGCCAGCGGCGCGATCAGCGAGGCCGCCTGCTGCGCGCCGGCACCGCAGCGGGTGCAGCTGATCGCGCGCAAGAACATCGAAGCCACCGTTTCCAGGGAAAGGAAGTCCCGTGACTGACAAGGTTTACAACGTACTGATCCTCTGCACCGGTAACTCGGCGCGCAGCATTCTGGGCGAGGCGCTGATCAACAACCTGGGCCAGGGGCGCTTCCGGGGCTACAGCGCCGGCAGCCAGCCCACCGGCAAGGTGAACCCCTACGCGCTGAAGACGCTGGAAAAGCATGGCATCGCCACTGCCGGCTACCGCAGCAAGAGCTGGGACGAATTCGCGCTGCCGGATGCGCCGCAGATGGATTTCGTGTTTACCGTGTGCGGCAATGCCGACGGCGAAGCCTGCCCGGTGTGGCCGGGGCACCCGATGCGCGCGCACTGGGGGGTGGAAGATCCGGCCGGCGTCGGCAGCAACGACGAAGAAGCGATGGCGGCGTTCGCCAGGGCGTTCATGATTCTCAAGCGCCGGGTGGAGCTGTTCATGTCGCTGCCGGTGGACAAGCTGGACGCGCTGGCGTTGAGGCAGAAACTGGCGGAGATCGGCAAGCAATGAATGCGCGTGCATACGTGGCGGAAGCGCTGGGCACGGCGCTGCTGCTGGTGGTGGGGCTGGGCTCCGGCATCATGGCGCAGCAGCTGGCGGGCGGTAACGTGGCGCTGGCGCTGCTGGCCAATACCCTGGCCACCGGCGCCGGGCTGCTGGTGCTGATTACCGTGTTCGCGCCGCTGTCGGGCGCCCACCTCAACCCGGCGGTGAGCCTGGTTATGGCGCGATGCGGCCAACTGCCGTGGCGGCAATTGCTGCCTTATGTTGCCTGCCAGCTGGCCGGCGCGCTGGCCGGGGTGCTGCTGACGCATGCCATGTTCGATCTGCCCTTGTTGCAGGTGGCGCAGCATGCGCGTACCGGTTGGTCGCAATGGCTGTCCGAGGCGGTGGCCACTGCCGGCCTGCTGCTGGTCATCTTCGGCGCCATGCGCCATGCCGGCGAGCGCATTCCGCTGCTGGTGGCGCTGTATATCGTGGCCGCTTACTGGTTTACCGCGTCATCGGCATTTGCCAACCCGGCCATCACGCTGGCGCGTTGCCTCAGCGATACCTTTGCCGGCATCCGCCCGCAGGATGTGAGCGGCTACGTGCTGGCGCAGCTGGCCGGTGCGCTGCTGGGCGGCAGCCTGGGCAGCTGGCTGTTCGCCACGCCGCCGGTGCGGCAGGCCGCCACGGCAGCGGTGTCCGATCTGGCGGGATAGCAGCGTACTCCCCCTGCTCTCAGGGGGTAGCGCCGTAATGGCGCAGGATGCGCTCGTATTCGCCGGACTGATGCAGGGCGGTCAGGCCCTGGCTGAATTCGGTGAGCAAGCGGCCGCTTTCCGTCTTGTGGCGGCTGAAGGCGATGTGCAGCGGCATCACTTCCAGTGGCGGCTCCTCCCAGCACAGCGGTACCGATAGCGCAGGCTTCGCCTGCCGCTGCAGGTACTGCGCCACTTCACGATCGATCAGCACCAGGTCGAGTCGCCCTGCGGCCAACTTGTACAGGTTGCTCATGTCGTCTTCGGCATCGACGCTGTGCAGGCCGGCCTGCTCGAAGCTGTCCGGGTTCTTGTAGCCCTGCACCGTGCCGATGCGCAGCGTGCGCAGCTGTGCCAGCTCGCTCACGTTGACACGGTGGTCGCAGCGGCTGAAGAAACCCAGCGTGGTGTTGTAGATCGGCAGGCTGAAATACAGGAAGCCGCTGCGCTCCTGCGAATACCACAGCCCGAGCAGGCCATCGAAATGGCCGTTCTGCACCTCGCTCAGTGCCCGCACCCAAGGGCGAAAGCTCAGCCGCAGCGAGATGCCGCGCTGGGCAAAGGCCGCGCGCGCGATGGCGCCGATCAGGCCGCCAGCCGGGTCGGTCGCGGTGGTGTAGGGCGGATATTCCGCGGCCGCCAGGGTGATGCTCTGGCCAGCGGCCAGGCAATACTGGCTGCACAGCAGGGCCAGCAACAGGCAGAGTGTTTTCATGCCGTAGTCTTGGAGTCGTTTCACGATCTGTGGTGTGTGTGCCGAAAACCTTAGGCGCCGGCTACGGTTTGGCTATGGTGAATTTACCACGCTTGCTTGCAGCCGAACGCCATGATCGTAAATTGGTTTTTATAGATATTCCAGCCGACAAGGCCCGCGTCTACCTGTACTTTGCGGCAGGCTACTCCTCCCACGGCCACCAGTCGGGCAGCGGCTGCAGTGCGCTTTCCGGGTACTGCGCGAACAGGTTGGCCGCAAGGCGCAACGGTTGCTGCACGCCGTGCTCGCCCAGCCAGTCGTCCAGTGCCTCGACCTGTTCCTCCTTGCCCATCAGCCGGTACAGCAGCGCCCAGTCTTCCGGCAGGCACCACGGCAGGCCGTCGGCCTGCTGCACGGCGCTGGCATCGAACGGCCAGCGAAAGCTGCCCTTGGGCAGGCGGATCGCCATCTCGGCGATCAGGTCCACCGGCGCGGCATCCGGCAACTCGAAGCGGGCGTAGTGGCGGGTGGCGTATTGCGGATGCGGCGGCGGGGTGATGTCGCGGCCACGCGCCGCCAGCACCTCGCGCACGGCGGCAAAGTCGGCGGCGGTGGTGACGATGTCCAGGCCGCGCGGTTCGTCCACCAGGCCCAGCTGTTGCAGCAGGGTGCTGCCGCCTATGGCCCAGCAGCGGCCGGCCAGCGCCGGCGCCAGTTGGTGTGCCAGTTGCAATGGGGTCTGCATGCGGGCTCCTTGCCGGTGGCTCAGTAGTGCGGCGGGATGTCGTCGCGCAGCGAGCGCTGCTCTTCCGGCTGGTTGCCGGCCTGCTGCAGGCGGTACAGGTGGCGCAGCTGTTCCTGCAGCAGGTCGATCTGCTGCTGCTGGCGCGCCACGGTCAGGTTGAGCGCGTCCAGCAGTTCTTCCTGCAGCGCAAGCTTGATTTCCAGTTCGGTAATGCGGGATTCCATGGTGGCTCCAGGCGGGTAGTGCGCGCATTGTAGCCATGTTGGCCGCACGCCGGCAGGCAAACCGTGCCGCGGCTAGACCTGGAAGCGCGCCACCATGCGCTCCATATCGGCCACCACGTCCTTCATCACCCCGGAGGTGGCGGCGGCATGGTGGGCGATATGGGTAACATCCGCCGAGTGGCTCACCACCACCTCGATGCGCTGCGCTACCTCGGTGGAGGCCCGCGCCTGCTGCTGCAGCGCCGCGCTCAGCGTGGACATGATGCCTGCCACCTGCTGCGACAGCTGGCGCAGCTGCGACAGGCTGTCGCCGGCCAGTTCGGCGCGGTGCACGCTGTCGTTGGCCAGGGTGACGCTGTTGCCCACCTCCTGCACCACCTCGCTGGTGGAGTGCTGGATGGCGGATACCATCTGCACGATTTCACTGGTGGACTGCGCCGTTTTTTCCGACAGCTTGCGCACCTCGTCGGCCACCACCGCAAAACCGCGGCCATGTTCGCCGGCGCGCGCCGCCTCGATGGCGGCATTGAGCGCCAGCAGGTTGGTCTGGTCGGCAATATCGCGGATCACGGCGACGATGCTGGATATCCGTGCCGACTCCTCCTGCAGCTGGCTGATACGCTCCGCCGCGCCGATCACCACGCGCGACACCTGCTGCAATTCGCCGATCAGCCCCAGCAGCGAATCATGCCCGGCCCTGGCCTGCAGGTCGGAGCTGCTGCTCAGCTCGGCCGCCGCCACCGTGCTGTCCGCCACCTCGCTGATGGAGCTGGTCAGGTTCTCGGCGTTGGCCGCAATGCCGCTGGCGGCCTCGCCCTGCTGTTCCACCGCGTGCTCCATGCGCTGCACCGACTGGTTGAGTTCCTCCGACGACTGGCGCAGCGAATCGGCATTGCGGCGCGTGCCCAGCATGGCTTCGCGCAGCGCCACCTGCATGTCGGCCATGGCCTGGATCAGCTTGCCTACTTCATCGCGGCTGGCCGCGGGCAGCTCGCCACGCAGGTCGCCACCGGCAATGCGTCGTGCCGCCGCTACCGTTTCGGCCAGCCTGGCCGCCATGCCGCTGGCGATCAGCAGCGACAGCACCAGCGCCAGGGCGATGCCCAGCAGCAGGGCGATGATGCCGCTGCGGATGCTGCTTTGCGCCGCCTCCTGGGCGCGGCTGCCGGCCGCGCGGGCTTCATCCGCACTCAGCCTGGTCAGCGCGTCGGTCTGGTCGCGCAGCAGGTTGGCGCGTTTCACCCACTCGCCCTTGCGCAGCGCCTGCGCGGCGTCCTCCTGGCCGCTGGCGCGCAGCGCGATCGCCTGTTCCACCGTGGTGCGGTAGTCGGCCGCCGCCTGCAGCGCCTGCTGGTAGGCCTTGCGTTCGGCCTCGCTGGAGATCAGTGGCTCATAAGCCTGGAATGCCTTGCCCAGCGAGGCATCCAGCTGTTGCATCGATTGCGCGGTCTTGGTCTGCTCGGCCGGCTGGGTGGACAGCATGTATTCCAGGCTGCGCACCCGGTAGCGCAGGCGCAGCTGGCTGATGTCCGCCACCGCCTGCAGCGAGGGTAGCGAGGTGTCGCTGATGACATGGCTGTCGCGGCTGATGCCGTGGATCTGCCACAGACAGTACAGGATGGCGGTAACCAGGATGCCGCCGCTGCCAAGGAAGCTGACCAGGAACTTTGCCCGCAGGCCCAGATTATCGAGAAATCGCATGGCGCCTCTCCTTGCCAGCCGGATAATGCCGAAAGTATAGGCAGCGTCCTGGCGGATTGCCGCCCGGCTGCATGGTGGCCGGGCAGGAGGCGCTACGGCCTGCTAGCCGCGCATAAAAACAATGCCGCCGGCACGGGGCCGGCGGCATTGAGGGGTGCAGTAGTGCTGCGGTGTTACATCGGCAGCACGCGCGCGGTGCCGTTGCCGCTGAGAATCTTCACGCGCTGGCCCGCGCTGATGGGCACATCGGCTTCCTGCACGATGGAGATGGTGCGGCCCTTGTCGGTCTGGATGGTCAGCTCGTAAGCGGCCTTGCTGCTGCCGCGCTGCATGCCCTCGGCAGCAACGCCACCGATCATGGCGCCAACGATGGCGCCGGCGGCGGAGCCCTTGCCCTGGCCGACGCTGCTGCCGGCGATGCCGCCCAGCGCGGTGCCGCCCAGGGTCAGCAGGTCATTTTTGCTGCCTTCCATCCTTACCGATTTCACATCCAGCACCTTGCCGTATTCCACGTCGTGAATCTGGCGCATGTCGGACTGGCTGTAGACGGCGGCGGAGTCCGAACCGTACATGCTGGTGCAGCCTGCCAGCAGGGCAACGGACAGCAGGGACAGGGTGGCGGTAAGGCGCAGGCGGGACATGATGCAACTCCATGAGATTCACAATGGCCCGTATTTGACCACATTCCCGGGGCGGGGTTTGCGCTAACTACGTGACTATTTGTGACGAAGTGTGAAGACGAATGGCCTCAGTCGGCCAGTTGCGCCGCGAATTCGGCGGGTACCGACGGCCGGCCACGTTCGTTGATGGCGGTACCGACGATCAGGCCTTCCAGCACCACCTTGCCGTCGTCCTGGCGGATCACCTGCTGGCGGAAACCGAAGCGCACCTTGGATACCGGCTCGAATGCCACCGTTACCATGAACTTGTCGCCGCTGGTGAGCGAGGCCTTGTAATCCAGCTCGGAACGCACCACCACCAGGTTGATGTTCTGGCGCGCCAGCTCGGCGAAATCGATGCCCTTCTCCAGCAGGAATTCATGGCGGGCATGTTCCAGGTAGTTGAAGTACACCCCGTTATTCACGATGCCCTGCATATCGCATTCGTAATCACGCACCTTGAATTCAACGGTAAAAACGGACATCGGCTGGCTCCATCGGCAATGTAGTGGTCAAAGCACCGGCGACAGGATGCCGCGGCGCGGGGAAGGGAGTGTAGCGTAAAGCTCAAGGTTTGAGAGATGGCTGTTATCGAGTGCTGCTGGATTTGACTTAAGGAGCTTGGTGGTCAGACAAGAACATGCGGCCATGGTTGGCCGCATTGCTGTTTATCGATAGCTGGTCAGTTGCAAGACGGTTGCCGGACCGGCCCTGAATGTCGGGTTAAGCCGGTCTGCTTCCAGCATATGTGGCGAAACGTCATGCGCGCTCAAGGCTTCTGCTGATGTCCAGCGCTCAGTCAGCACAAACTGATCGTTGTTATTTGCCACCCGATGCAGCTCGTATTCAAGGCATCCAGCTTCTGCTCGCACCAGTGGGGCGAGTTTTTCGAATGCTTGAATCTGCTGCTTGCCAAGCCCGGGTTGAACCTGGATGAGAACGATAAGTACAACTTCGTGGGACATAAATCCTCCGTGAATGCATTGGTTAATGATCCCGGAGAGAGTATTCGATCGATTCTGTTCTGGTTATTGAGTTGGCATTTGTTTTGCTGCAATGCACAGACAACAAGTTGTGAAGTTTGTGCAGAGAGTAATGTCCGGATGTGCTTAGCTCAGGGCGTTGGCCGCAGCGCCTTGATCACGTACAGGTCGAAGCGGGTGGACTTGCCGTCCATCACTGCCGAAGGCTTGACGCCGGCGATGGCCGGGCCGCGCTGCGGGCGCTTCACCACCACGCGCACGGTGGCGGCGGCAATGGCGGCGGCCAGCAGTTCGCTGCTGTCCAGGTCGTCGCCGATTACCTGCTGGAAGGCCTGCATGCCTTTCTTGGCGGCGGCGCTTTTCTTGTCGGTGTCGGGGAACATCGGGTCGACGAACACCACCTCCGGGCGCTGCGCCTCCGGCAGTTCGGCCTGTGCGGCCAACCAGCGGCGGGCATCGGCGTGCACCAGCGTCATGCGGCGGGCGATGTCCATGGTGTCCGGGTGCCAGCGTGCGCGCTCCAGCGCGTCGTGCAGCAGCGCAGCGGCTACCGGCGAACGCTCCAGCAGGGTGACCTCGCAGCCCAGCGTGGCCAGTACGAAGCTGTCGCCGCCGAGGCCGGCGGTGGCATCCACCACCCGCGGCAGTTCCTTCGCGCCCTTCAGGCCGATGGCCTTGGCCACCGGCTGGCCGCGGCCGCCACCCTGTTCGCGGCGGTGGCGTGCGGCGCCTTCGACGAATTCGGCATACACCGCGCCATGCTTGCCGCTGGTGAGCAGCTCCAGCCGTTCCGGCCCCAGCTCCAGCCAGTAGCCTTCCTGCGGGCGCTGGGTCACCAGCGGCAGGGCAAAGCGTTCGGCCAGTTGCTGCGCGGTGTCGCGCCGCGCCGGTTCGGCGCAGAAGAGTGGAGTGGCTGCGGTCATGATGCGGTTCCTTGCAAGTGGCGGCGAAGATACGGCAAGCGCCGGGCGGCGGCAATCTTGCTGGCAATAATTCGTGTTGCATAGCATGGGGCCATGAACATGCTTACCGCTTTCTGCCTGGGGCTGGTGCTGTGTGTCTGGCTGCCTGCGCCGCCGGACTGGCACCTGCTGCTGGCAGCCGTGATCGTCGCCTGGCCGCTGTGGTGGCGCCGGCGCACGCTGCTGCTGGCCGTGCTGCTGCTGGGCGTGGTCTATGCCGGCTGGCGCATCGAGCTGCGTCTGGCCGAGCGGCTGCCGGTGGCGCTGGAAGGCGTGCCGCTGCTGCTGGCCGTGCTGCTGCTGGGCGTGGTCTATGCCGGCTGGCGCATCGAGCTGCGTCTGGCCGAGCGGCTGCCGGTGGCGCTGGAAGGCGTGCCGCTGCAGATACATGGCACGGTGCGGGGGCTGGCCGCCACCGGGGAGTTTGGCGTGCGCTTTCGCTTGCAGCCGGATGAGGCCGACCGCCGGGAGCATGGTTTGCCGCCGCTACTGGAGCTGAACGATTACGCCAGGCAGGACTGGCCGCCGGGCAGCCGCTGGCAGCTGTTGGTGCGTTTGCGCCAGCCGCGCGGTGCGGCCAACGTGGCCGGCTTCGATGCCGCGCGCTGGTACTGGAGCGAAGCCGTGCAGGCCACCGGCAGCGTCGGCAAGCACCGGCGGGCGCTGGCGGCGGACTGTGGCTGGCAGTGCCGGCTGGATACGCTGCGACAGGCGGTGGTGACGCGGCTGGCCAGCAGCATCGGCCCGGGGCGCGATGCGGCACTGGTGGCGGCACTGGCGGTGGGCGCGCAGCAGGGAATTGCCCGGCCCGAATGGCAGGCGCTGGCGGCCACCGGCCTGACGCACGCGGTGAGCGTGTCGGGCCTGCATATCACGCTGGTGGCCGGGCTGGTGCTGTGGCTGGTGCGCCGGCTGCTGCGGCCGTGGCCGCGCTGCCAGCCGCAGCGGCTTGCCCTGCTGGCCTCGCTGTTGGGCGCCGTGGCCTATGCCTTGCTGGCCGGGTTTTCGGTGCCGACACAGCGCACGGTGTGGATGCTGGCCGCCACCGTGGCGGCGCTGTGGCAATGGCGCAGCCTGTCCGGCTGGCAGGTATGGTTGGCCGCACTGGCGGTGGTGCTGCTGATCGACCCGTTCGCCGTGCTGGCGGCCGGCTTCTGGTTATCGTTCGGCCTGGTCGGCGCCTTGATCGCCGGCGAGAGCGGGTTGCGCCGCCGCCCTGGCTACTGGCCGGCGCTGCTGGGCGCGCAATGGCGTGCCACGCTGGCCTCGCTGCCGCCGCTGGCGGCCATGTTCGGGCAGTGGCCGCTGCTGTCGCCGCTGGCCAATGCGCTGGGCATTCCGCTGGTGTCGCTGTTGCTGACGCCGCTCGCGCTCTTGGCCGCCGCCTTGCCCTGGGCCTGGCTGGCGCGGCTGGCGGGTTGGGCGGCGGCCGGTTTCTGGTGGTGGGTGGACTGGCTGGCCGCCGGGCCGCAGTGGTGGTTTCCAGCCTTGCCCTGGCCGCTGTTGCCGGCGGCGCTGCTGGGTACGCTCTGCCTGGTGCTGCCGTTGTCGCGCAGCCTGCGGCTGGCAGGCCTCCTGTTGTTGCTGCCCCTGCTGCTGTACCGCGCGCCGCGCCCACTGGCGGGCGAGCTGCGGGTGGAAATGATCGACGTGGGGCAGGGGCTGGCGGTGCTGTTGCAGACGTCGCGGCATGATTTGTTGTTCGACACCGGCGCCGGCGATGCCGGCCGCGTGCTGCTGCCGGTGTTGCGTGCGCTGGGGGCAAGTGCGCCGGCGCTGATGCTGTCGCACCACGACGCCGATCATGATGGCGCCGCCGCCGGTGTGTTGGCGGCCCTGCCGGTGCCGCAGCTATGGCGCGGCCAGCCCGGCAGCGTGCCGGAACACCAGGCTCAGCCCTGCCGCGCGGGGCAAAGCTGGGTGTGGGACGGGGTGCGTTTCGACGTGTTGTGGCCGCGGGCGGAGACCAGCGGGGAGGATAATGCGCACAGCTGCGTGTTGCGGGTGGCCACCTGGCGGCAGGCGATCCTGCTGACCGGCGATGCGCCGCAGGCGGTGGAACTGGAACTGCTGCGGCGCTACGGTGCGGCCTTGCGCAGCCAGGTGCTGGTGGTGGGGCATCACGGTAGCCGTACTTCCAGTGCCGAGGCGTGGCTGGATACCGTGCAGCCGCAGTACGCACTGATCAGCGTGGGCTATCACAACCGTTACCGCCATCCGCACCCGCTGGTGCTGCAAAGGTTGGCCGCGCGGGCGCTGCCGCCGTGGCGCACCGATCAGCTGGGGGCGCTGCAGTTGCGGCTGGGGGCGCAGATCGACATCACGCCGCGCCGCCAGCGCCGTTACTGGCAGCCGGCGGATCAGGCGGCCGGCAGGTAGCTGACGGCGCGCACCACGTTGCCGCGCTCGCGGTATTCCAGTTCGTCGAACGACAGCCGGCGCGCAATCATGATGCCGCGGCCGTGGCTGGCCAGCAGTTCGCCCGGTTCGCGGGTGAGAAAGTGCTGCCAGTCGAAGCCGTCGCCCTGGTCGCGGATCTCGAAACTCAGCGCCCTGGCACTGCGTTCCAGGCCAAGGCTGACCTTGCGCGCACCCAGCACCGGGTCGGCCAGGCGGCGTTCCAGCTCCTGCTCCCAGCGCTCCTGCTGCTGCAGCCGGGTTTTTTCCTCGAAGCTGACACCCAGGTTGCCGTGTTCGATGGCGTTGACGATCAGTTCGAACAGGCCGGTGGCCACCTTTTCCGGCTCCGGGCTGGTCTTGGCCAGCAGCGCGGCCACGTGGCGAGCCTCCTGCAGGGTGTGGAAGCTGAACTCGGCACGGTCCAGGAACTGCAGCGCGCCCATCTGCTGGTTGGCCAGCTCGCGGAAATACTGGTGGCGATCCCAGTGCACGGTGGCGGCGGCCACCACCGCCAGCAGCATGTCGCGCGAGAACGGCTTGGTGAGGTAGTAGAAGGCGCCGGACGACAGCCCCTCCTGCACGCTGGCCGCAGCGCCCACCGCGGTCTGCATGATCACCGGCAGGAAGGCCAGGTGCGGGTTGGCCTTCATGCGGCGCAGTAGTTCGAAGCCGCTGATGCCCGGCATCATTTTGTCCAGCAGCACGGCGGCGTACTGTTCGCCCTCGCGCTGCAGAATCTGCCAGGCATCCTCGCCGTTGTCGGCGGCGACGGTTTCGTAGCCGGCGTCCTGCAGCAGCTCTCCCAGCAGCTCCAGGTTGAACGGTTCGTCGTCTACCAGTAACAAACGCTTGGCCATGTCATTTCTCCTTGTTCAGGCCGTATTGCCGCCGCGGCAGGGTGAAGCTGAAGATGGCGCCGCCACCTTCCGCATTGTGTACTGCAATGGCGCCGCCGTGGGCATGCACGATCTCGCGGCAGATGGCCAGGCCCAGGCCGGTACCACCGGCACCGGTCTTGGTCAGGCTGCTCTGGATGAATTTGTCGAAAATCTGTTCGCGCTCGTGCTCCGGCACGCCGGGGCCGTAGTCGCGCACATCCACGCGCAGCGGTGCTTCCGGGCTGCTGCCGGGCACGATGTCCACGCTGACGCGGGCGCCCTGCGGGCTGAACTTGATGGCGTTGGACAGCAGGTTGCGCACCACCTGGCCGATGCGGAAGGCGTCCATGTCCACCAGCACTTCGTTCGGCAGCGGCACGAACAGCAGCGAGATGCCCTGTTGCTCCGCCTGGCCGCGCAATTCGTCCAGGCATTCGCGGATCACGTGCTGCAGGTCGCTGCGCTGCATCGCGTATTCCATGCGGCCAACTTCCATTTTCGACAGATCCAGCAATTCGTTCAGCAGCGACAGCAGGCGGCTGCCGCTATGGTGGATGCGCTCGAAGTAGCGGTGCAGCCGCGACAGCGCCGCCGGGTCTTCCTGCTGCTGGCCCATTTCGGCAAAGCCGAGGATGGCATGCAGCGGGGTGCGCAGTTCGTGCGACATATTGGCCAGGAATTCGGTCTTGGCGCGGCTGGTTTCCTCGGCCAGATCGCGGGCGCGGCGCAGCGCTTCCTCGGTGGTGCGCTGCGCGGAAATATCCTGGTACAGCCACACCGAGCCCAGTGCCGGCTGGCCCGGCTTCACGGCGCGGCCGAACATGCGCACCCAGATGTTGTCGCCGCCGCCGCGCGCCAGCAGCATGTCGTCCTGGCTGATTTCGCCGTTGTTCAGTGCCGGGTAGGCGATGCGGCCGGTGCGCAGGAACTGCTCGTCGCTGTCGTACAGGATGCGGGTGGAGTGTTCGATGATTTCATCTTCACGGCGCTGGAACAGTGTCAGGAACGCCTTGTTCACCTGCTTGAAGTGGCGGTCGACGATATAGGCCATGGCCATCGGGCTGGCGTCCAGCAGCGCGGACAGCTGGCGCGAGCGGGTTTCCACCTGTTCGGCCAGGGTGTCGGTCAGGCGCAGCAGCGCCGCCTCGCGCTCCTTGCGTGCGGCGATGTTGCGGCACATCACCAGGTAAAACGGCGCAGTGTGATCCGGCATGATCAGGCTGATCGACATTTCCACCTGCAGCATGAACGACTGGTCGCAGATCAGCAGCGCCTCGAACGGGTGGCCGATCAGCGGCGCCACGTGTTCGGCAAAGCTGCTGTGCGGCGGGTGGTGCAGCTCGCTGATCAGCGCGCCGGCCGGCAGTTGCAGCAGGGCGTCCTGCTGCTGGCCGATCAGCCGCGCGGCGGCCGGGTTGACCAGGATCACCTGGCCGTGGTCGTTGAGCAGGATCAGGCCGTCGCTTTGCTGCGCCAGCAGTGCGCGGTGGCGCTCCTCGGTGTCCTGCAGCGGCTTGATGCGTTCGCGCTGGCGCTCCTGCTGGGTTTTCAGCGTGACGTTGCTGTCTTGCAGCCGGTTGATCATGCCGCTCTGGTACTGCAGCTTCTGCCGGTTCTGCCGCGACAGCCGGCTGCCGGCACTGCCCATCAGCACAATGGCCGCCAGCAGCAGTACGCCGGCCAGCAGCAGGCCGTGCCCGGTGCTGTCGTCGTCCCCCACCGGCATGACTTCAAAGGTGAGCTGCTGGCCGCCGATGATGCGGCTGGCGCGCAGCAGCGGCAGCGATTCGGGCGGCAGGTTAGGGTGGCTGTCCGCCAGCAGCGGGTGCTGCCGGTCCTGGATCAGGATGCGCAGCCGCAGCTGTTCCGATGCCGCGCCCTGGCTGCTGGTGGTCAGCAGCTGCGCCGGGTTGAGGCCGATGCCCAGCAACAGCGGCAGCGGGCGGGTCTTGGGGCTGAAGAACAGCGCCAGCCGCTGGCTGCTGCCGGTGCGCAGCTGCACCAGCGCCGGCAGGCCGTCGGCAATGGCATGCTGCAGCGCGTGGCCAACGTCGGACTGTGCGCCCAGGTCCAGGTGCAGCGGCAGCGCCTCGCTGTCGTCCGGGTATTGCTGCGCCACCGGAAAATAGGCCGGGCGTACCGACGCCGGCATCAGGCGGTTGCCCTCGAACTGGCGCAGCAGCAGCCCCTGGTTCAGCTCCACGGCTTCGCGCTGGCGCTGGTCGACGCGTTGCACCACGGTGAGAAAGTCGAAGGCCGGGTTGGCCGACAGTACATAGGGGGCGTAACGGGTGAAGCTGCCGCTGCCGCTGGCATCGTTATCGCCGCTCAGCAGCAGCTCGGTGGCCGTCTGGCCGTTCTGCAGCAGTTGCTGCAGCTGCTGGGTAAGCAGGGTGATGCGCTGGGTTGCCTGACCCAGCTGGCGGCTGCGGCTGGCGTTCTGCTCCGCCTGCTGCAATAGCAGCATGGCCAGCAGCCACAGGCTGCCGGCCAGTACCAGGCTGCTGATCAGCAAGGTGGCGGGCTTGAACTCGGTTTTCATCGGCGGGCGTGGCGGCGACCGCAAGCCGCAATCAATGTTGCGCCAGGTTGGCGTACAGCTGGCTGAATTCCTGCGCCAGTTTATGGCGCGGGTCGAGGAATACCATCGGCAGGCTGCGCTCGTGCGATTCGCGGATCTTCACCGACGCCGACAGCGGCGGCTGCAGCACCGGGTGGCCGGCGTCGCGCAGCTCCTGCACCATGCGCACCGGCAGGCTGGCGCGCGGCTGGAACTGGTTGACCACGATGCCTTCGATCTGCAGCTCCGGGTTATGGTCGGCGCGGATCTCGGCGGCGCTGTCCAACAGGCCCAGCAGCGCATGGCGCGAGAAGGTGTCGCAGTCGAAGGGAATCAGGCAACGGTTGGCCGCAATCAGCGCCGAGCGGGTGTAGAAGTTCAGCGCCGGCGGGGTGTCGATCCAGATCTCGTCGTAATCGGATGCCAGTTTCAGCAGCGTCTCGCGCAGCTTGAACATCTTGTAGCGCGCTTCCAGCTTGGGCATCAGCTCGGCCAGCTCGGGGTGCGAGGCCAGCAGGTGCAGCTTGTCGTGCGCGGTGGGCTGGATGTAGTCCTGCGGCGGTTTTTCGTACAGGCTGATGTTCAGCATCTGGCCGAAGAAGCCGGCGGCATGCGCATCGGCCGGCGGCGTGGCGTTGCCGGTCAGGTAGTGGCTGGCGTTGCCCTGCGGGTCCAGGTCCAGCAGCAGCACCTTGCGGCCGGACTTGGCGGCGGCGGCGGCCAGGTTGACGGTAATGGTGGATTTACCCACCCCCCCCTTCTGATTGAATACCACCCGTCGCATGATTGCCCTTTATCAAGTTGGCGGCGTTGACGTCAGGTCGCCAGCGCCTGCTTGCACACGTAGTCCACCTGCTGGAACGACGCCGACTGCCGCACCACCGGCATCGGCCGGATTTCGCTGTCATTATAAGTACGGCTCAGGATCTCCCTGCCATTTTCGTCAAGCAACTGCATGGCGGCCAGGCGGAAGGTGGAGGCCACGCAGTCCACTTCCCAGCTGTTGATCGACTGTTTGTGCGGCGGCGTGGAGAGGAAGTTTTCCTTCTTCGGGTTGAAGATGGTCTTGCGATCGCGGAACAGCACCAGGTTGCCCTTGTGGCGAATGCTCAGTTTGTCGATCTCGTGCAGGATATTGCCGTTGGGCGATACCCCCAGGATCACCCACTCGGCATTGGCCGTGGTGCTGGGGCGGGTTTGCGGCTGCGGGCGAATCACCACCTGCGGCTGGCTCTTGTTGCTGTTGGCGCCGGCCGGCATGGTGCCGGTGCTGGCGCAGCCGGTAAGAGCCAGCAGGGCGGCTAAAAGGGGAATGGCAAGCTTCATGGCAAGACTCTGACTGCGTAAACATGGCAAGTCTCGCATACCGCGGTGCATCACGGTAAGTGTTATCGGCGGCGTTGCCGGCACGGGGCGGGCGCTTTTTGCGTACAATGCGCCGTTCACGTGAAGAATCCCGATGCAGGACGCACTTTCCCTTCTCCAGAATACCTTTGGCTACCCGGCATTCCGCGGCATGCAGGCCGACATCATCACGCATGTCGCCGCCGGCGGTAATGCACTGGTACTGATGCCCACCGGCGGCGGCAAGAGCCTGTGCTACCAGATTCCGGCGCTGCTGCGCCCGGGGCTGGCACTGGTGGTATCGCCGCTGATCGCGCTGATGCAGGACCAGGTGGCCGCGCTGCGCGAAGCCGGCGTGGCTGCCGCCTGTCTCAACTCCGCCACCACCCAGGACGAGGCGCGCGCCATTGCGCATTTCGCCCGCGAAGGCCAGCTCGACCTGCTGTACGTGGCGCCGGAGCGGCTGCTGACGCCGCGCTTCCTGGAGTTCCTGGCCAGCCTGCCGCAGATTGCGCTGTTCGCGGTGGACGAGGCGCACTGCGTCAGCCAGTGGGGGCACGACTTCCGCCCGGAATACCAGCAGCTGGGGCAACTGTTCCAACGTTGGCCGCAAGTACCGCGCATCGCGCTTACCGCCACCGCCGACGCCGAAACCCGTGCCGACATGCTGCATTACCTGCAGCTGCAGGACGCCGGCCAGTTCGTTACCAGCTTCGACCGCCCCAATCTGTTCTACCAGGTGGTGGAAAAGGACAGCGCCAAGAAGCAGCTGCTGGCCTTTATCGAGAACGACTACCCCGGCGTGTCCGGCATCGTCTACTGCCTGTCGCGCAAGCGGGTGGACGACACCGCGCAGTGGCTGTGTGAAAACGGCATCCGCGCGCTGCCCTACCACGCCGGCATGAGCCACGAGGATCGCGACCGCAACCAGCGCACCTTCCTGCGCGAGGACGGCATCGTGATGGTGGCCACCATCGCCTTCGGCATGGGCATCGACAAGCCGGATGTGCGCTTCGTCGCCCACATCGACCTGCCCAAGAGCCCGGAGAACTTCTACCAGGAGTCCGGCCGCGCCGGCCGTGACGGCCTGCCTGCCACCAGCTGGTTGTGCTATGGCCTCAACGACATGGTGCAGCTGACACAGATGATAGAAGGCGGCGACAGCCCGGGGCAGCAGAAGCAGGTAGAGCTGACCAAGCTGGACGCCATGCTGGGCTACTGCGAAACCGCCAGCTGCCGCCGGCAGCAGATCCTGGCCTACTTCGGCGAGGCGGCGCAGCCCTGCGGGCAGTGCGACAACTGCCTGCGCCCGCCGGCCACCTTCGATGCCACCGTGGTGGTGCAGAAGCTGCTGTCCTGCATCTATCGTTGCGGCCAACGTTACCCGGCCGGCCACGTCATCGACGTGCTGCTGGGCCGCCCCAACCAGTACGTGCAGCAGGCCGGGCACGACAAGCTGTCCACCTTCGGCATCGGCAAGGAACTCAACCAGAAAGCTTGGCGCTCGGTGATCCGTCAGCTGGTGGCGCGCAAGCTGCTGCAGGTGGATGTCGTACGCGGGCAGTCGCTGCTGCTCACCGACGCCTGCCGCAGCATCCTCAAGGGCGACGAGCAGATCGAGTTGCGCCCGCTGGCCGAAGCGCGCCAGCGCCAGAGCGTGCACAGCGAGCGCTGGCTGCGCACCGAGCGCGAAGAGCGGCTGTGGTCGGCGCTGCGCCGCTGGCGCAAGGCCACCGCCGACGAGCACAATGTGCCGGCCTACGCAGTCTGCAGCGATCGCACCCTGCAGGAGCTGGTGCAGCAGCGGCCGGTTACCCCCGGCGGGCTGCGCAAGGTCTACGGCCTGGGCGAGCTGAAAGTGGCGCGCTACGGCGAGGCGCTGCTGGGGCTGATCCACGAGCACGGCGACGGCTGAGGGTGATTCGCGGGCAGCGAATCAGTTACAATGATGCGACATCAAATTTCGGAGAATCGCCATGCCCGTCAACCTCAAGCCCGTGGATAACAGCAAACTGGCCGTCATCGCCGGTGTCGATCTTGCCTACGCCGAAGCCGGCATCAAGAAGCCGGGCCGCAAGGATGTGCTGGTGATTCGTCTCGACAAGGGCAATACCGTGGCGGGCGTGTTCACCCAGAACCGCTTCTGCGCCGCGCCGGTACAGCTGTGCAAGCAGCACCTGGATGCCGGCGTGCAGATCCGCGCACTGGTAGTCAACACCGGCAATGCCAACGCCGGTACCGGCGAATCCGGCCGCCAGAATGCCCGCGCCGTGTGTGAAGCGTTGGCCGCAGAACTCGATTGCCTGCCGGAACAGATCCTGCCGTTCTCCACCGGCGTGATCCTGGAGCCGCTGCCGGTGGACAAGATCATCACCGCGCTGCCGCAGCGCAAGGCCGCCAGCTGGGCCGATGCCGCCGAAGCCATCATGACCACCGACGTGGCACCCAAGGCCACCAGCCGCACCATCCAGATCGACGGCCACAGCGTGAACATCACCGGCATCGCCAAGGGTGCCGGCATGATCCACCCGAATATGGCCACCATGCTGGGCTTCATCGCCACCGATGCGCCGGTAACCCGCCCGCTGCTGAACCAGCTGGTGAAGGAAGTGGCCGACCTCAGCTTCAATAGCATCACCATCGACGGCGACACCTCCACCAACGATAGCTTCATGCTGATCTCCACCGGCCAGGGCCGTGCGGCGCGCATCGACAGCGCCACCTCTGCCGCCTACGAGCAGCTCAAGGCTGCGGTACTGGAAGTGGCCATCGAACTGGCGCAGGCCATCGTGCGCGATGGCGAAGGCGCCACCAAGTTCATCACCGTACAGGTGGAGGGCGGCCGCACCATCGCCGAGTGCAAGGCCGTGGGCTACGCCATCGGCCGCTCGCCGCTGGTGAAAACCGCCTTCTTTGCCTCCGACCCGAACCTGGGCCGCCTGTTGGCTGCCATCGGCTACGCCGGCATCAACGATCTGGATGTCGACCGCCTGGAGATGTACCTGGACGACGTGCTGGTT